>NZ_NSGI01000003.1:0-343615 GCF_002295155.1 Kocuria sp. WRN011 | reverse complement strand
GGCCTTTATGGATCAGGTTGCTTGGTCGCTACCCATCCTGGAGGCCTCGACCTCTACCCAGACCCCACAACACGCGCTCCGAAACGCCCCCACGCACCCGGCTACCCATGCTCATCTGTGAAGGGCCAGTAAAGCATGGAGTCGTTCGGCTGGAGTGTCCCAGTCGAGCGTCTTGCGTGGACGTTCGTTGAGGTCCTCTGCGACGCGTCGCAATTCTGCGGGCGTGTGGCGGGAGAGATCGGTGCCCTTCGGGAAGTACTGGCGTAGGAGGCCGTTCGTGTTCTCGTTGCTGCCGCGCTGCCAGGGGCTGCCCGGATCACAGAAGTACACCGCCATATCGGTGGCGGTCTGGAACCCCACATGCCCCGACATCTCGGTGCCCTGGTCCCAGGTCAGCGAGCGGCGTAGCGCTGCTGGCAAATCAGCGACGGTGGTGATGAGGCCATCGCGCACGGTCTCGGCCGTGTGGTCATGTTCAAGGTGCACGAGGGTAACGAAGCGGCTTGATCGCTCGACGAGTGTTCCGATTGCTGATCGTCCCATCGTGCCGACGATGAGGTCCCCTTCCCAATGCCCAGGGATTGCACGATCCTCAGCTTCCGCGGGTCGCTCAGCGATGGAGACCATAGGGTCCACGAAGCGACTGGTTCTCTTCGCTGGATCGCGCCGTGGTTTTCGTGTTGTCCGCCCGCGCCTCATCGACGCGGCGATCTCGCGTTTCAGAGCGCCGCGTCCTTGGACGTAAATCGCCTGGTAGATCGTTTCGGTGCTCACCCGCATCCCTTGATCGTCCGGGAAGTCTTTCACGAGCCGGTGACTGATCTGCTCTGGTGACCATCGTTTACGCAACTTCGCTGCCACATAGGCGCGCAAATCGCCAGCAGATTCGAGTTTGCATGCACGTCGCCTCGGCCGGCGCGCCGCCGCGATCCGGTGCGCCGCGTAAGGAAGATAGCCGACTGTCGTGGCCGTGTTGCGGGCGATCTCCCGGCTGATCGTCGACGCGCTCCGCCCCAGCGCACGCCCGATCGACCTTATCGAGTCCCCGCGGCTGCGTAGATCGTGAATACGCTCTCGTTCGATCAAACTCAGGTAGCGAGAATCGATAACAGTCTCAAGACGCGCCAGATCAACCGGGGCGCCTCTCGTATAGGCATCACGCGGGCTCTTCACATTCGCCAGTATCGCCGCCTGACGGTAGCGAACTACACGACCGTCGGGGTGAACGCGTCCGCCCGTTATCTGCTTGATGCCCTTGTCCCAATCTTGCGCAGAGCGCTTGTCCACGCCGACCCGTCTCGCAGCATCCGCCCGACTGACACCGTCGGCACGCAACCGCTCAAACCGTGCTCGTTGAGCGCGGGTGTCCTTCCCCGTGAAGATCCCCGCCTGATGCGCCCACTTGTAGCAAGTGACCCGCACGAACCCGAGCTCTTTCGCGACCTTCGACACGTTCCCCGTCGACGCCAGCAGGCGGAAGAACTCGGCCTTGTCCTCAGCCGTATAGACCCGGCTCTTCGCACGGGAAGTCGATACGCCAGCCTCATTTCGCCACCGGTAACACGACTCAACGCTCAGCCCCAGCTCAGCCGCGACAGCACGGATCGTGCCGCCACGATCAAGCCGACGGAAGAACTCGTCCCGCTCCTTCGCCTTGTACTGCACATTCTCTCTACCCCTCGGCCGAATAACCATCGCACGCACCTCTCGATCAGAGTGTTGCGACGATGGCTGGAACTCAAGCGGTGGAGTGTTCGGTAATGTCCGTCAGCCACAGCTGGTTCGGTGCTTCGGCCGTGAACATGTGTCGCGTCCGGCCGTGCTCGTCATTGACGGCACAGAGGTCGTCATGGACGGGCGGCCCGGGGCGATGGGCCTTGCTGCGCTTGGGCTTCCCGAACGCGCTGAACCAGCCGTTGGTTGATGCGATCCGCCATGCGGTCCGATCCGCCATTGCCTCACCGTGGTCGCGGGCCTCGTCGGCGAGCAGGCGGTGCCCGAACTCGGGGTCGTCCTGGTGCGCGTCGAACAGCGCGTTCGCGCGATACGCCTCCGCGACCTCGCTGGTGGTGATGGGGTTGGCCAGCCACCGGTAGTAGGGCTGGCGGGAGAGCTTGAGCACCCGACACGTCACCGTCACAGGGATCCCTGCGGCGGCGAGCTCTGTCACGAGCGGGTAGAACCTTTTCCCGGCAAGTTCGCCTGCGACAGATACGCCGCCGCACGGCGGAGGACCTCGTTCTCCTGCTCGAGAAGCCGGATCCGTTTGCGCGCCTCGCGCAGCTCGGCCGCCTCAGTCCTGGTCGCTCCGGGCTTGGCGCCCTCGTCGATGTCGGCGCGACGCAGCCACTTCTGCAGCGTCATCGGGTGAACACCGAAGTCATTCGCGATCTGCTCGATCGTCACTCCAGGCTCGCGGTTCCTCGCGACGCGCACGACGTCGTCACGGAACTCGCTTGGGTAGGGCTTTGGCACAGCAACATCCTTCCAGACCCACCCCACAGGCAAGCCATCTCAGATGTCACCTATCCGTGCGGCAGTCCCCAGGAACCAAACGTCAAGGTCGCCAGCAGCGCGCACTCCGAGTCGCCCATGACTCTGCTTTCAACGTCATGAAGTTCTTTGAGGGCATGACGCAAACGTCGAACCTGCCAGATTGGCTAGCTCAAGAGAGCACCCAGGGCGCCCAAAGCTATCGAGAAGCTTGTGATCAGATCGCAACGGCTGCTGTTGCTCTGGGGATCAAAAGGACAGCAGTCACAGCGCGTCTCGACAGAACAAGCCACCTGAAAAGTGTGGATGCTGCACGAGGAACAAACTTCCACCAAAAATGGCAACTTTGTTCGGGCTACGCCCATGGCCTTGGCTGGGCTCCTAGCATCTTCAACCGCCACCTTTACACCCATGAGATTGCGGGAAGCGCGTCGCTGCAGGGTAGCCACCTTCCTGAAGACCGGGCCTTCGACATGCTCACTTGGGGGAGACATGCCATCGAGGAACTACGGGGGACATTCGCTGCGGGATGCAAGTCAATGCCAGGCTGCGGCGCAGGTGCCACGTTGTTTTCAGGGGCTCCCGAGAAAGCCCAAGAACTACTCGGACATTGAACCGGGATGGCACCGCACGTGGTAAACGTGAAAGCTTCGGCCTGCTCGGGTACACCACTCGGGTCATGGGATCTTCAGTCCGGAAAGACAACTGAAGTCGCGGACAATTTCAATGGCAGGCTCCTTGTGCGTAAAGACTAGTTTCAAGTCACGTACGGCGCCGGTAGGACCTCTGTGTGACTCCAGGACCTGAAGGCCATGTAAAGCGCCCTGGGACCAGCGGGGTGTCTCGAGCGAGGCTGGGGTATTTCGGCATCAAGGAGGCAAGATGCATGCTCATGGGTTTACCAATCTGCCAAACAGTTGTGGCCACCAGCCGTAAACGGTTCATTGCTTGTTCGTCATTCAAGGCCACATTGATCGCATCAGAGTGGTTAATGATGACTGATCGGTAGGCGGACCCAACGAGCGGCGGGATGATCATGTTAAAGTCCAATGCAAGCACTTGGGGTACAAGGTACTGCGGACTATCAGGATCAGTTCCTGAGTCTCGAAAGGCCCACCGGTAGAACTGTGCGAGCTGCCGCCACTTGCGTTGTTGGCCGGTACTCAAGTTCCAGTGCGGATCCATGTCGTCAAGGTTGAGCAAATCAATACTCTCAGCGATGGCGAAACAGCTGAGGGCGACAATCTCCCCAATCTGCGCCCTCGATTCCTGGTAGGCGACAGAGGGGTACTGCGCTGAGGTATAGAGGATGGGTTGGCCCCTCCGGTTGACACGACCGGGTGAGGTGCCCGCGGGAGGGGTCCAAATGTCGCCTACGGTTCTAACCTCTTCAGGACCGTGGAGTCCGGGGCGCACCCGGTATAAATACGTACTCCAGGCCGGAATGTGCATCGTGGAGAACGGCCGCACCAGGGAGGACCATCCACGCGGGGTAAGTGTGTCCGTAATTAATTCTCTGACAGTCTTGACATCGCGAGCCTGCGGGAGAGATTTCTTGAGTGTCTTGATACGGGTTTCGATTTCACCCTGAGGAAATGCGTCCAGATAGGCAGACAGGTCGACGGAGACGCGACCGTCAAACCCTGCTTCTACCGAGTCGCTTAAGGCCCCTTCGCGCCTGAAGTACCAATCTCCGAACAAGGCGGAATTGCCTGTTTTCTTGACAACAGAAGTGAATTCGGCATCGCTCATGGGGGGAGGTTGCCCGTCCATGGAGATTTGTCGAGCGTCTTCGTCCATGTAAATAAGTCTACGGTCTTGCTCAGCTACTTAAGGAACTCTGCGTCTGCACGTGACCTTCGAGTCAACACGAGAGGCCCTCCCTGACCAGTGGTCCCTGAGGTGTCACGTTCATATGCAGGCGATCTGCTGGCTAGTGCTCCACAATCTGAAGTTGCTGGGTAATCCGAAAGCAAGGTTTTCAAAGGCCCAACAAAATTGGCAACGATCAATTCTCATGATGGAGTGAGACGCTACCGACCGTGAGCTGGGCAACATCCACTGCCTCCCAAGACCGAGTGGATTCCCACTATGATGCCGCTGAAACCCGCTGGCTACAGACCGAAATCGTGCGGCTGGCCTGGCAGCTGGTGACCATTCCGCATGTAGTCGATCCCCCTGGAAAAGATAATTCATTAATGCATGCACTTGTCATTGCCGCCGATGCAGACGGCCACAGTAGGCCCGGGTCAGTATCTTGACAACCAAGAGTTGATTGCCGCCGAAAGATAAGCTGGGTCTCTCACATTTACTGAATGTTTCCTGAATACCAGACATTGCCAGAGACCTCCGACACCCATAAGCGTGTGGGCTCTTTGGGGCACATTGAGACGCACACATCCGCTTTGATCAGGGCAAATACACAACCGTCACGCGCAACGGTTACAGGTCCTGGGGCCCCAGCGGCAGTCCGAGCAGATACCAACCGACGAACAACAGGAACCAGCCCACGAGCATGGCGATCGACAGCGGCAGCACCAATGAGATCAAGGTGCCCACGCCGGCGTCCTTTTGGTAGCGCCGCAAGTAACCGAGCACCAGCGCGAAGTAGGGGCTCACCGGACTGAGCACGTTGGTGGGTGAATCACCGATCCGGAACAGGGCCTGTGTGGTCTCCGGAGAGACATCCAACAGCATGAGCATGGGCACCATCACGGGCGCGAGCAGCGTCCACTGGGCCGAGCCGGAAGTGATCAGCAGGTTCATGACCGCCACGATGGCCACCACACCCGCAAACATGATCACCGGGTGCAGCCCCAGTCCGCCAATGAAGTCCGCTCCGTATACGGCCAGCACCGGTCCGATCCCCGACCATTCGAAGTACGCGGTGAACTGCGCGGCGGCAAAGAACAACACCAGAACGGGTGCCACGGACACGATGCCCTTGGACATGGCCTCCGGAATCTGGCGAGCGCGCGTCATGGTCCCAGCGGCACGGCCGTAAACCCAACCCATGACCGCGAACATCACGGCAATCACGATGCCGACGTTGAGCAACAACGGGGACATCAGGATGGTGCCATCCTCGGCGCGCAGCGGAGAACCGGGAGTGAGGAGCAAGGCCAGGTAGATCGCCATCATCACCGCGAAGGCGATGCCCGCGTTGCGCAAACCGCGCTTCTCGCGGGGCTTGAGCTTCATGTCGGAGAAGGAGCCCATGTCCTGCTCCTTGGTGTCCGTGTCCTCCTCGATCGCTTGGCCGCGCTTGGCAATCACGGTTTCCGTGACCACCGTGATGATGCCCGCCAGCACCAGGGCCGAGACGATGTTGAAGAAGTAGTTGGAGATGGGAGTGACAATCGCATTGGGGTCGATCAGGCCCGCGGCCGCTGTCGAAATGCCCGCGAGCAAGGCGTCCGACGCCGTCGGCAAGAGCGACGCGTTGAAGCCCGCCGCAACCGAGCAGAACGCGACGATCAAACCGACCACCGGCGAGCGCCCGGCGGCCTTGAAGGCGAGCGCACCGAGTGGGATGAGCACCACATACATGGCGTCCGCCGCGATGGAGCCGGTGATGCCGGTCAGTGCGAGCACGAAGGTCAGCCACTTGGGGCCCACGCGCGAGACCGAACCACGCAACGCGGCCGAAAGCATCCCGGATTCCTCGGCTACCGCGACGCCCAAGAGGATCACGACCACCAGGCCCAGCGGTGGGAACTCCACAAAGTTGATGACCGCTTCGGAGACGATCTGGCGCAAGCCTTCCGGGGAGAGCAGGCTGGTGACCTGGATGGTCTCGTCCGTGGCCGGGTTGACCGCGCTTAACCCCATGGTGCCCAGGACCCAGCTCAGCACCAGCACCACGCCGGCCAGGATGAAGAACAACCAGAACGGATCCGGCAGTTTGTTGCCCACCCATTCGATCCAGTTGAGCACTCTCAGGAGTGCGCCGTCGCCGTTCTTCTGTTTCTTGTGCGTCTCGGCAGGCTGTGATGAGGAAGACATGGCTCGTCCCGTTTCTTGAGGCGGTCACGATCGGTTGTCGGTTAAAGTACCCGGCGGTTGCCCACCCACCAGTGATGACGGGCCGTGGCGCGCTTGTGCGTATAAGAATTACGGCGTGCGCGCCTCAGCGCCGCACTGTCCACTCCGGATTAATGGGTGCGCGGTAAGGGGTGTAATCTCCTAAAGGCTTTCGTGCCGAACTGCATGATTTTCTGAGCAAAGCCTGAGCAGAATCACCTACTGAAGGTACTCCCGTGAGCGAATTTCCCGCTGCCCTCAAGCGCGGTCTGACCGTGCGCCACGTGCGCTTCATGGCGCTGGGTTCGGCTATCGGAACCGGTCTGTTCTACGGTTCCGCCTCCGCGATCCAGGCCGCCGGCCCCGCCGTACTGTTCGCGTACATGATCGGTGGTGCGGTGGTGTTCCTGGTCATGCGCGCCCTGGGTGAGATGGCCGTGCTGCACCCGGTGACCGGTTCGTTCGGTCAGTACGCGGGACGTTACTTGGGCCCGCTCGCCGGTTTCATCACGGGATGGACGTTCGTGTTCGAGATGGCCATCGTGGCCCTCGCGGACGTCACGGCCTTTGGCATCTACATGCAGTTCTGGTTCCCGGACACTCCCCAATGGATCTGGGTGCTGGCCATCGTTCTGCTCATCACCGGCCTCAACCTGCTCAACGTCAAGGTGTTCGGCGAGCTGGAGTTCTGGCTGACCATCGTGAAGGTCACCGCCATCATTCTGATGATCGTGGGCGGTTTTGCGATCCTCATCTTCGGTTTCTCCGTCCCGTCCAGCACGCCGCCCGGACTCCACAACCTGGTCGACCACGGCGGCCTGTTCCCCAACGGTTTTGCGGGCCTGTTGCTCTCGTTCTCGGTGGTGATGTTCGCGTTCGGTGGCATCGAGACCATCGGCATCACCGCCGGCGAGGCCAAGATCCCCGCCAAGACCATCCCCGCCGCGATCAACACGGTTCCCGTGCGCATCCTGCTCTTCTACGTGCTCACGCTCTTCGTGCTGATGTGCCTGTTCCCCTGGAACGAGGTCACCGGCGAGGTCAGCCCCTTCGTGCAGATTTTCGAGTCCCTGGGTATCTCCTACGCCGCTCACATCCTCAATGCGGTGATCATCACGGCGGCGATCTCCGCCATCAACTCGGACATCTTCGGTTCCGGTCGCATGGTCTACGGTCTGGCCCAGCAGGGTCACGCACCCCGCGCCTTCACCCACGTGGGCCGCACCGGCGTTCCAACCCTCACGGTTGCACTGATGGCGGGCGTCCTGGTGATCGGCGTGATCCTCAACGCCGTGATCCCGGAGAACGTCTTCTTGATCATCGCGTCCCTGGCCACGTTCGCCACGGTGTGGGTCTGGATCATGATCCTGCTCTCCCACCTGGGCATGTCCCGCGAACGTGCCCGCGCCGGTGCCCCGCGTAGCTCCTACCCGTTGCCCGGCGGTCGCGTGAGCACGTACCTTGCGTTGGCCTTCATGGCGTTCGTGATCGTGCTACTCGCCTTCACCCCGGACACTCGCATCGCCCTGATCGTGGGCCTCGCGTGGCTGGTCATCATGACCGGCGTGTTCTTCACGTTCGTCAAGGGCAAGGGTCGCCAGCGCACGGTTCTTCCCGACGACGCCGCTCTCCCCACCGAACCCGCCGGCGCCGGTTCCAGCGCGGGTGCCGTGCGGTAGGCACTGCCCAACGCTGTCGTTACAGACGAGCTCGGTGGCCCATTCAAGACGGCGCCGAGCTCGTCTGCTTCCTCATAACCTTCTTCAGAGCAGAGTTATATAGTCCTCATTAATCGCCCCCACGATTGCTAAGGACTCCCCCATGTCTCAAGTGAACTACTCAGTCATCGACACTGAAACCACTGGCTTATGGTCCACCGGTCACGATCGAGTTGCCGAGATTGCCATTGTGACCTTGAGCCCCGAGGGGGAGGTCATCGAGCGTTGGGAAACCCTGATCAATCCGCAACGCGATCTGGGAAAACAATCGTTGCACGGGATTCGCGCGGCCGATGTCCTCTCGGCACCGACTTTCAAAGATGTCGCGGATGAAATTGCCTGGCGTCTGAGCCTGGATCCGCCGGTCAGGTCCTTGTGGGTGGCGGGTCGTGAGAGCCGAATGCTCCTGTGACCAGCGAGAATGGACTTGTCGAGAGTCCCAAACGCGCTGAGCAACAGGAGCACCGGTAGTGCGAGTTTCCCACAACTTCTCCGCCGAGTTCGATGACGACAACCTGATCGCCACCGGCGGGTTGGTACCGGTGATGCTGCTGGCCGAATCTGCCGGTCTGTCGGATCTGGTCCAGGAGTACGTCACCGTCGCCGGCAGCGCCGGCGCGAACGCGCCGGTGAAGGTCGCGGCGCTGGTGGCCGGGATGGTCGCCGGCGCGGACAGCATCAGCGACATGGACCTGCTTCGCCACGGCGGCATGGGCCGGGCGTTCACCGAGCACCGGGCGCCCACGTCGCTGGGCACTCACCTGCGCGGGTACAGGTTCGGCCACGTGCGCCAGCTGGACGCGATCGCCTCCCGGCTGCTGACCGCGCTGGCGGCACGAGTGCCGGGACTGGTGGGTGGGGCCGATGAGGTGGCCTACCTGGACATCGACGACACGATCCGCCAGACCCACGGGTATGCCAAGCAGGGCGCGGGTTATGGCTACAGCGGCGTCAAGGGACTCAACGCGCTGGTCTCCACGCTGTCCACGCCCACGGCGGCGCCGGTGATCGCCGGGATGCGGCTGCGTCGAGGCTCGGTGAAGTCCCCGCGCGGTGCGGGCAAGATGATCGCCCAGGCGCTATGGCCGCGGCCCGCAGAGCCGGAGCGGGCGGGCTGATCACGGTGCGCGCCGACAGCGCGTTCTACCAGCACGACGTCATCGCCGCGGTCCGCCGCGGCAAGGCGCACTTTTCCATCACCGCCCGGATGGACGCCGGCGTGGTCGCCGCGATCTCCCGCATCGGGGAGCAGGAGTGGGTGGGGATCAAGTATCCCGAGGCGATCTGGGACGAGGACGAGCAGCGGTGGATCTCCGACGCGCAGGTCGCCGAGATCCCCTACACCGCCTTCACCTCCCGCAAGAAGGCCGACCACGTGGCTGCCCGGCTCATCGTGCGCCGGGTCAAGCGACTGAACCCAGCCTCGGCCACCGCCGAGCAGGGCGAGCTGCTGGCCGCCTACCGCCACCACGCGATCTTCACCGACTCCCCGCTGTCGATGCTCGCCGCGGAGTCCGCGCACCGCGACCACGCCATCATCGAACAGGTCATCTCCGACCTGAAGGACGGGCCGCTGGCCCACTGCCCCTCGGGGGTGTTCACCGCGAACAGCGCCTGGGCGGTGCTGGCCGCCATCGCCTTCAACCTCACCCGCGCCGCCGGAGTGCTCGCCTCGAGGTTCCACGCCAAGGCCCGCACCGCCACGATCCGCGCCCAGCTCATCAACGTGCCCGCCCGCATCGCCAACCGCGCCCGCTCCTGGCTGATGCACATGCCCAGGAACTGGCCCTGGCAGCAAGCCTGGGCCGCGCTCTTCGACGCCGCCAGCGCCCCACTACCAGCGGCGGCTTGACCAACCGCCCTGTCCCGACGAGAAGGAAAGCGAAAGTGGAAAGGCCGGGCAGACCGGCAGATCACGCACGCCCTTCACGAGCACCGACCGACAATCTCCTCCCCGAGCACCCCTCAATGCACTCCAAAGACCCGCTCGGCGTATCCAGGCTCAGTCGTTGCGACGGTCTGTGGATGACCCGGAGCCGAGGCGTCGCCCGGTCCATGCACGTTCAGCAGACGTGCGCCTTGCTGGCTGCATCCACAGAGCAGTACAGCAGCGAGTGCGACCGTGGCGAAGGTGATGGAAGCAACGCCGCCAGCGGTGACCGCACCGATGCCGACACATGCACCCGCACGCGGCTGCGGAGCGCGCGTCTCCAGCACATATCGCGGTACGATCGACATCGGGACCCTCCCCACCCTCTCGGCTCATCCGGGCACGTCGAGCTGAGCCCCTGTTCAGGAGCAATGCAGTGGAGCGTGCCCGCCCCGAATGAAAAACGCGTGCTCACCGCGCCCCGTCCGGCCTCGGTGGGCTCGCCTCAGGGCACTACGACGATCTTTCCGGCGGCATGTCCGGTTTCGACTGCGGCAATCGCCTGGCCTGCTTCATCCAGGCCGAACTGGGCGTCCACGTGCGGATCGACGAGCCCGTATTGGATCACCTCGGTGATCTTCCCCATAGCCTCATTCGTGCGTGCCAGGGCCAGGCCGCCCAGCTCGGCGGCGGTGTCCGGATCAGCCGCTGAGATGATCCGGGTCCGGTCGGGCACCAGGTCCGCGACGGCGCGCAGCGCGTCCCCACCGACGAGGTCGACAATCAGATCTGCCCCGTCGGGGGCGATCTCGCGCACCCGTTCGGGCAGGTTCGGACCGGATTCGACGAAGATGGCACCGGTGGACTGGACCAGGCCCCGCTTGGCTGCGCTGGCCACACCGATGACCCTGAACTCGTGCACCCGGCCGATCTGTGCGGCCATCAGTCCCACCCCACCGCCAGCGCCCAATAGCAGCAGGGTCTGGCCCGCTTCGAGTTCGATCTGGTGGGTGGCGTCATAGGCCGTGGCCGCGGCTACCGGGATGGTGGCGGCGTCGGTGAAGGAGATCTCCTCGGGCTTGGCCACGGTCGTGGACGCGCGCAACACTGTGTGCTCGGCCAGCCCACCGTGCCCGGGTGCCACCAGCCCGAGCACTTCGTCGCCCACGGCGAAGTCATCGATCCCGTCGCCGAGCTGGGTGACCACGCCGGCGGCCTCACGTCCCATCGGCGCCGGCAGGCTCCAGTGATGGCCCAGCTGGCCCTCGCGGATCTTCCAGTCGGCGGGGTTCACTCCGGCGGCCCGTACCTCGATGGCCAGCTCTGCGGTCCCGGGCACTGGAACAGACCGGTCGATCAGCTCCTGGGTCTCGGGCCCGCCGTAGTCGTTGAACACGTAGACCTTGGACATGGGATGGACTCTCTCTCAGTGGTTGGATTTGGCGTCGCAGTGGGTTCGCCAGGACGGTGTTGTTCAGTGCCGCGGTGGTTCGTCTCGGCCGGCGGCCTCGGCAGCGTCGGCTTCGCCCTTTGTGGCGAAGGCGACACCGATAGCGTGTTCCGGCGGGCTGTAAACGGTGTAGAGCACCAGCGACTCCTCGCCGGTGTTGCGGAAGTTGTGCTGGGCGCCGGCAGGAACCGCGCACTGGTCGCCTGCCTCGATGGGGTGGGTGTGGCCGTTGAGGTCCGCCTCGCCGGTACCGGAGACAAAGGTCAGGATCTGGTCGGTGTGTTCGTGGACCTCGTCCCCGATCTCGCCACCGGGCGGGATGGTCATGACGACGATCTGGGCGTGTTCGCCGGTCCACAGCACCTTCCGGAAGTCCGGGTTGTCCCTCGCGACGTCCGCGATGGTGAAGTGCTCGACGTTGTCTCCAAGGGTGAAGCTCTTCTCGGTCATGGCTGATCTCCTCTGCTTCCTGTATGGCTGTCTCTATGTCGCTGTCTGAGTTTTCGTGCTTATCGCGTCCTCGGGATGACCCGGAGGCGTGCGGGCCCCAGGGCCCCGGTGCGGATTTGGATGTCAGGCGGTTACCTGCTGTGCCCCTTTCTCCGTGGTCCTCTCGGCCGGTGGCGTCGTGGTCGAACCGCGGGTCTTCCGTAGCAGTCGCATTGCGTTGATGATGACGACCAGTACGGAGGCTTCGTGGACGAGCATGCCGACGGACATGGTCACCCCGCCGGCGAAAACACCGGCCAGCAGCAGCACCACGGTGATCAGGGCGATCGCGATGTTCTGCCGCATCACGGACACAGTCCGCTTGGCTAGACCGATGGCCTCCGGCAGTTTGAGCAGGTTGTCACCCATCAGGGCGATGTCCGCGGTCTCCACGGCCACGGCCGAACCGGCCGCGCCCATCGCCACGCCGATGTTCGCGGTGGCCAAAGCTGGGGCGTCGTTGACGCCGTCCCCGACCATGGCAATCGTGTGGCCCTGGCGTTGCAACTGTGCGACCACGTCCAGCTTGTCTTCGGGGAGCAGGGAGGCGTGGATCTCGTCGATCCCGGTGCCCTTCCCGACGGCCTCGGCCACCAGTCGGGTGTCACCGGTGAGCATGACAACCTTCTCGACCCCGGCTCGGTGGAGCCGGGCGACCATCTCGGGGGCATCCTGGCGGATTTGGTCGGCGACGGCGACGACGCCGATCACCTGGTCGTCGACGGCCACGATCATCGGCGTCTTTCCATCGGAGGCCAGCGTTTCCGCCGCCCGAGCGGCGCTGCCGTCGTCGGGAACGCCGTACTGGTCCAGCAGCGGCGGGTTGCCGATGAGCACCCGTTGGCCGGCAACGTCGGACGCGATGCCCATACCGGGGACCGGGGTGACGGTGCCGGGGACCCTATCGGGGGCCACCCCCTCATCGCGCGCCGTCTGAAGGATGGGACGGGCCAGCGGGTGCTCCGACCCGGCCTCGGCGGCCGCGGCCCAGCGCAGCACGTCGGCACGGTCCCGTGCGGAATCCAGGACCACGACATCGGTGAGGACAGGTTGGCCCTCGGTGAGGGTGCCGGTCTTGTCCACGGCGACCGCCGAGATCTTGGCCGAGGTCTCCAGGAACTCGCCGCCCTTGATCAGGATGCCATTACGGGCAGCCCGGCCGATGCCTGCCACGATCGCGACCGGAATGGAGATCACCAGGGCGCCGGGGCAGCCGATGACCAGCAGGGTCAACGCCAGGACCACATCACCAGCGATCAGTCCGGCCGCCAGTGCCAGCGCCATGACGGCGGGGGTGTACCAGCGGGAGAAGCGGTCCATGAAGGCCTGGGTGCGGGCCTTGGCGTCCTGGGCCTCCTCCACCCGGTGGATGATGCGGGCCAGGGTGGTATCCGCGCCGATGCCGGTGGCCAGCACTTGCAGGAAGCCGCCGCGGGAGACAGTGCCGGCGAACACCTGGTCACCTTTGGATTTCTCCACCGGGATCGATTCGCCGGTGATGGAGGCTTCGTCGAGGGCGCCGGTGCCGGAGACGACCTGGCCGTCCACGGGGACCTTCGAGCCGTTCTTGACCAGGACGATCTCGCCCATTCTCACCTGTCCGGCAGGGATCTCCTGTTGTTCACCATCGCGCACAACGACGGCGGAATCCGGGGCGACGGCGACCAGCTCGGCCAGGGCCGAGCGGGTCTTGTTCAGGGTCGCCGCTTCCAGAGCGTGTCCGATGGCGAATAGGAACGTGACCGCCGCGGCCTCCCAGAAGTTGCCGATGATGACCGCGCCGATGGCCGCGACCGACACCAGCAGGTCGATGCCGATGACCTTGGCGATCAGCGCGCGAACGGCCTTTACCGCGATCCTGTAGCCGGCGACCACGGCGGCGGCGACCATGAAGGCATCCGCGAGGGTGAAGACCGCGGTGGCATGGGTGGCGTGGGCGCCGGCATCGAGCCACCACTGGGGGCTGATGGTGAGGTTGGCCGCACCCTCGGCCAGCCGTTGAACGGCGAAGGAGATGATGATGAGTACGCCGGACACGACGGGGACCGACCAGTTCCCATAGACCCATTTCTGGAGCCTGTTCACTTTCGGGTACGACCTTTCTGCGATGAGTGCCAGCGGACCGGCAGATCGGGTATGAGCGAAAAATGTGCGACCCCACAGGGGCCCGCGTGCCTCAGAAGGCTGAAGGAGTGGCCTTATAGCCGGCCTTCGCCACGGCAGTCACGAGGTCATCCACGGAGACGCGCTCGGCGTCGTGGTCGATCTCGATGCGGGATGAGGCGAAATGGACCTTCACGTTCTCGACACCCTTGAGGCGGCCGACCTGCTTTTCGATCTTCGCCACGCAGGACGGGCAGGAGAATCCCTCGGCCCTCAAAAGGGTGTGGGTGGCGGTGGAGGTAGTCATTGTGAGAATCCCTTTCTTGGTGGTGTTCCGTATTGACACCTTCACGATAGGTTCGCGCCACTGCGAACTCCTTGACCCAGGTCAAGTCCGGACGGCACCGTACGAGGCGCCCCCTGGGGCATCTGGGACGGTGGCGCCCGCGCCGATTCCGGTAGGCTTGAGGCATGTCTGAGGATGACCTGTGCGTAGCTCGCGTACCGATCTTCCAAGGACTGACGCGCCAGGAGCAGCTGCACGTCGCCGACTTCGTTCGCCCGGTGTGCGTCCACAAGGGGGATATTGTTTGTTCCCCCGGACAGTCGGTGTCGCGTCTGCTGGTGATGCACAGCGGACAGCTCAAGGTCAGCCACACGGCGGCCAATGGTCAGGAACAGATTCTGCGAACGGTGACAGACGGTGATGTCGTGGGAGAACGGGCCTTCCTGACGGGCCACCGCCCGGTCGACCTCGTCGTCGCGCTAGAAGACAGTCGGATGTGCGTCTTCGACCACGCCGACCTCTCGGCCCTGCTCCGCGACTACCCCGACATCAGTCAGCGGATGCTGCGGACACTCTCCGACCGGCTCACCTCAGTCGAGCGACTGCTGGGCGCCGTCACCTCCAGCGACGTCAACGCCCGCGTGGCGGCCTACCTGCTAGATCTGCCCGGCAGCATGCGAGCAGGCGTACCCACGGTGAGGCTGCCGATGGCGAAACAAGACATCGCCGCCTACCTCGGAACCACGCCCGAAACCCTGAGCCGACGCCTCGCCGCGCTCTCCACCTCCGGCATCATCGAACTCCACGGACGCCGAGACGTCTCCATCCTCGACATTGATGCACTCGAACACGTCGCCACACCCCGATAGCCCGGTACCGTCAGGATGCATCCGAGACGCATCGATACGTCGATCACGGGTCGCGCCAGGAGGATCGAATTCCGACGGCTAAAGGTACGGGTGGTCGCGGTCGCCGTCATTGAACCTGGATCCGCCGGCCGGATCGGGCTGAGGGGCGGGTCGTGAGAGCCGAATGCTCCTGTGACCAGCGAGAATGGACTTGCTGAGAGTCCCAGACCGCTGAGTTACAGGAGCACCGGTAGTGCGAGTTTCCCACAGCTTCTCCGCTGAGTTCGATGATGACAATCTGATCGCTGCCGGTGGGCTGGTGCCGGTGATGCTGCTGGCCGAGTCGGCGGGGCTGTCGGACCTGGTCGATGCGCACATCACCCTGGCCGGCAGCGCCGGTGCAAACGCGCAGGTGAAGGTCGGTGCGCTGGTCGGCGGGATGGTGGCCGGGGCCGACAGCATCAGCGACATGGACCTGGTCCGCCACGGCGGGATGGGCCGGGCGTTCAGCGAGTTGCGGGCTCCCACGACGCTGGGCACGCACCTGCGCGGCTATAAGTTCGGGCACGTTCGCCAACTGGACGCGATCGCTTCTCGGCTGCTGGCCGCGCTGGCCGCTCGGGTGCCTGCGCTGGTGTCCGGCGTCGATGAGATGGCCTACGTCGATCTCGACGACACAATCCGCGAGACTCACGGCTACGCCAAGCAGGGCGCGGGATACGGCTACAGCGGCGTCAAGGGCCTCAACGCGCTGGTGGCCACGTTGTCGACGCCCACGGCGGCGCCGGTGATCGCCGGCATCCGGCTGCGCAAGGGCTCGGTGAAGTCACCGCGCGGGGCGGGCAAGATGATCGCCGAGGCCCTGGCCGCGGCTCGCAGGGCAGGGGCCGGGGGCATGGTCACGGTGCGCGCCGACAGCGCCTTCTACCAACACGATGTCGTAGCCGCGGTCCGCCGCGGTGGCGCGCACTTCTCCATCACCGCGCGCATGGACGCGGCCGTGGTCGCCGCCATCTCCCGCATCCCCGAGGAGGCGTGGGTGGGAATCAAGTACCCCGAGGCCATCTGGGACGAGGACGAGCAGCGCTGGGTCTCCGACGCCGACGTGGCCGAGATCCACTACACCGCCTTCACCTCTCGTAAGAAGGACGACCACACCAGCGCCCGGCTGATCGTGCGCCGCGTCAAGCGACTCAACCCGCGGTCGGTGCCCCAGGGCCAGGGCGAGATGTTCAACGTCTACCGTCATCACGCCGTGTTCACCGACTCCCCGCTGTCGATGCTCCAGGCAGAGGCCGCTCACCGTGACCACGCCATCATCGAGCAGGTCATCGCCGACCTGAAGAACGGTCCGCTGGCCCACATGCCCTCGGCAGTGTTCACCGCCAACAGCGCCTGGACCGTCCTGGCAGCGATCGCCTTCAACCTCACCCGCGCAGCCGGGGTGCTGGCCTCGCGCTTCCACGCCAAAGCCCGCATGGCCACCATCCGCGCTCAGCTCATCGCCGTCCCAGCCCGCATCGCCAACCGTGCCCGCACCTGGCTGCTGCACCTACCGCGCAACTGGCCCTGGCAGCAGGCCTGGGATGAGCTCTTCGAGACCGCCAGCGGCCAACTGACAGCCGCCACCTGACCAGCAAGCCCTGTCCCGACGAGAAGGGACCGAAAGTGGAAAAGCCGGGCAGACCGGCAGGTACCGCGCGCCCCCCGTCAGCACCGACAGTCAGGCCATCCACGAGCACCGCTCAATCCGCTCCAGAAACCGGCTCGGCGGATCCAGGCTGAGTGGAACTGTTCCGGTTGCGCACAACTTACGCTTCGACGCGGGCTTCCTGACCGCCGAGTGGCATCGCGCCGGAACACAGTTCCCCCTTGAGTTTTTCGAGTACGGCCTGTGCACCATGCAAGAAGCTTCCGTGTACTTGCCAGGCAACAACAGAAACTTGGCCGACTGCTGCGCAGCTTTCGACATTACGATTCCCCACGCGCACAGCGCCGGAGATGATGCGGAGGCAACAGCGCAGCTACTTGCGGCATATATGAGGACCGAGACCAACGCCGAAAAGTGGACTCGTATCTTCGAGGCAAGTCAGTCACTCCAGTGGACCGTTACCGAGCCAGCAGCTCGAACCATTTGCCGTTTGAGAAGTAGGAGCGACGCACCTCAAGAAACTCACTTCCTTGAACGCATCGTTCAGCACATTCCCGAAGCGGGTGAAACGGCGGCTGAAATTGACTACCTTGGCCTGCTTGACCGGGCGCTCCTGGATCGTCACTTGTCCCTTCATGAACAAGATGCCCTCGTTGCTCTGGCTAATGAACTGGGGTGGGCCGATCAAGAGTTGTGACCTTGCACGATTCGTACATGGACCAGTTACTCGCGGCAGCGTGGGATGACGGTGTGATCACGGATAGCGAGGAAGAAGACCTCCGCGCAGTCGGTCAATTGCTCTCCGTCTCCCGAGAGAAAATCGACAGTGGCATCACCACCAGACCTGTTGTTCAGGAAACATCACCCTCATCAAAGCCTTCATTCGGGCCGGGGTCATCAATTTGCCTCACGGGCGACATGTCCAAACCGCGTCCTCAGATAGCCGAAGAGCTTGTTGAGGCTGGGTTCGTCGTTAAATCAGGCGTGAGCAAGAAGCTGGATCTCCTCGTTGCTGCCGATCCGGACTCCCTCTCAGGTAAGGCACGAAAGGCTCGTGATTACGGAATTCCTGTTGTGGGCGAGGAGTACGTGTGGAGTCACTTGCTGACCCGAGTCAATGTTTGATGATTAGCCATCACAGGAGGAGATTCCCGGGCTGAATTCCGGGAATTACGCCTTCTCCGGACTGGCTGATCGGACTAGCCTTGAGCATGCAATGCATGCATGAGGAGGCGACATGACTACCGTGATCATCCGAAACCTTGATGCCCGGGTCATTGCTGCGCTCCAACGCCGCGCAACTTTTCACGGCCGATCCTTGGAAGCGGAAATCCGAGCAATCCTGTCGGAGTCCGTGGCTGAATCACCGGGTTGCGCAACTCAGGGCCTGGGAACACGCATCCATGAATCATTCGCCGTGTCGGGTGGATTCGATCTTCCTGATCGTCCCACTGAGGAAGCACGAGCCGCGGACTTTTCCTGACTGGTGTTTCTGATCAGTTACCAGCGCTGGCGGGAATCGAACTCTCCGTGATGGTGACCGTGACACTTTCGACATCACCTTGCGAGCCATCCTGTCTGCCGGATTCACCCCGCCACCACCCCATGAACTCCCGGGCCGTGAACACCGGCTTACCCCACTTCGCCGCATTCTTGGCCTTATTGGACTGCGAACCGTCCTCGGCGGTGACCAGGACATCGCAGCGGGTCTTGGTCACGTTGACGACCGGCTGCAGACCCCGTTCTGCAGCCATATCTTCCAGATCCTCCCGATAGACCTCTCGCCCATCGGCACCGATCACGGTGCCGGTGAAGCAAATGCGAGCGCCGGCAACCAGCACCGAGTCGATGTCCTGAGTTGAGCCAGCTGACTCGTCCAGAATTTGCTCCCCGGTTTGCTCCTCCACCGCACGCACAACCGCCAGGCTCTCGGCAGAGAACCGCCCGCGCTCACCGGCCTCACGCAATTTCTCGGCCAAAACCGCACCCGGGGTCTCCGCGGCACCCGCACTGCACCGCACGGTGAATTCCGTTGTCTCGGCGGGCCGAGGCATCAGGTACCCGGAACGATCCTGAGCCTCAGGAAACGCGTCCGCTATGGCCTCCGACAGATCCTGTCCGGCGACCAGATCTTGCACGGCACGCGCTCGCTCCACCGCCGTCGGCGCTTCGAGCGCGCGGCGCTGGTGGGTGGAAAGTCGCGTTGCGGCGACGTCGTACCCCATGGGCATGTGCGTGACGTAACCGGTGCGTTTGAGTTCGTAATCGAGGTGCCCGAGTTGTCGGTCGAGGTTGATACCCGCAGGCACCCGGCCGGCCAGGTGCGGAGCGAGCGCGGCCCACGCGTCCGTGAGGAGGGGGGCGAGCTGCACTTGACCTGCAGTGATGCCGTACGCGGTGCGGGCGTCGCCCATGTCGCGGGTGGGATTGACGAGGGTGCTGAGTTCCAGGCCGTCGTCGGTGACCAGGGCGATCTCCACGGGGCGGGGGCGCCAGCGGTCGCCCTCGTCTCCCACGCTGCAGATGCCCAAGTACACGCTGCCCTTGGTCGGCTGCGCCGCGTGGGAACCGGAGCGCAAGAATCGGCGGATCCGCTGATCGACCTTGAGGTCGCGGGGCAAAACGTTGCGGCGCAGCACGAGTCCCTCGAAGGATGTGCAGCGGCTCAGCGCAACGTACAACTGACCGTCCGCGAACGTGCCGCCGGTCAGGTCGACCACCACGTTGTCGAGGGTCTGCCCCTGACTCTTGTGGATCGTGATGGCCCACGCGAGGCGGAACGGCAGCTGGGTGTACGTACCGATCACGTCGTGGCGGAGCGTTCCGTGCTCGACGACGGGCCGCGTCACCTCCCACAGGTTGGGCTCGACCTTCACGACATCGCCGTTGGGAAGTTCGACGAAAGCAATGAGCTCGCCGTCCTCCCAGAAGTAATCCGCCACCTTGGCGATCGTGCCGTTGACCCAGCGGTCACCGGGATCGTTGGTGAGCATCATGACCTGCGCACCGCGCTTGAACACGAGCTCCTTGTCCACGGGAATCTCGAAACCATCCAGGTCACCGGTGAGGATGGCCGCGTGATGGACCGGCTCGTCCTCGAGCTGCTCGAGCATCATGCGGTTACGGGACGTGGCCATGCGATTGGTGGTGGTCAGCGTCAGCCAGAACTCGTCGATGGGCGGGGTGAATTCCGGGTCGGTGCGGGCGTTGAGTTCGCGGCGGGCCTCCTCGAGCAGGCTGCCCTCGCGCACGGCGTTGAGGATGTCGACCAGGCGGTTGTCCCCGATCTGACGGAACACCGTGCTCAGTTCCACCGTGGCGAAATCATCCGGGTGGTAGGTGTCCGCGGAGAAAAAGTACGGAGTCTTGTAGCGGGTGGAGAAGTGCTCGCGTTCGTAGTCGGTGACCACGGGCGGGAGTTGATACAGATCCCCCACCAGCACCAGCTGTACCCCGCCGTACTTCCGACCGGGCTTGGGACCGAAACGCTCCAACGCGGCAACCAGGCAATCGAACAGGTCGGCCCGGACCATGGATGCCTCATCCACGATGAGCGTGTGCAGTTCCCGCAGCGTCTTGGCGAATCTGCCGGGGAAGTACTTCCCGGTGCGCACCTGCTCCGGCGTCATGCCCGGATAGAGCGAGAGCAAGCGGTGGATCGTGTAGCCCTCCACGTTGAGCGCGGCAATTCCCGTGGGCGCCACGACCACAACATTGCGCCGGGTGTGGGCCATGAACTCCCGGATCAGCGTGGACTTACCGGTGCCCGCCTTACCCGTGAGGAACACGTTTTCGCCGTGGTGCAGCCGCTGTAGGGCTTCCTGAAACTCGTCAGTGAAGACCAGCCCGGAGGATTCGGCTATGTGCACCAGAGCGTGTCCTTTCCGGGGTTTTCACATCAGATTGCACGGGCGACCTTACCGGTCCCCGCGGCTCAGCCGCTGCGATAGGTCTGTCACCGGACTAAATTAGGCTGACTAGTAGAGCGGCGATCTATCCGACACATCCTAGGACGGTTTCAGTGAGCACACCCCAGCATCCCCATGACAACGATGCCGGGACGAATCTGATGGCCGTGGATCTCGCGGCTCGCATCACCGCCGCGGTGGTAGCCAACGGCGGAACCGTTGCGGAAGCCACCCGCTGCGGACGCGAAATATTGCACCATGCCCACGCCCCCACCCCGACCTGGATGCAAGCTACGGCGCAGTTGCAGTCAATTGGACCGACCCCGCCGGTGAACCCAGAGTGCGCATGGAACGTGTGGACTCCTACGGGTTCGACTTCGGGGTGCTAACCCGCGCAACCAATATCGCAGCGGACTACACCCAGAGCACCATTGACCTGCCCACAGCGCGGGAACAGATGGACAACATCGCCACGACTGGTAAGTCATGGTCCAAAAAGGCCACCATCATCGCCACTGCCGCAGCCGGTGCCGCCGCACTCCTGGTGTACGGCGGTGACTGGATCGTCTCTATCGCAGGCGTCATTGCCTACCTCACGCTGGTGTTCATGATGCAGAAGTTGGGCTCGCTGCGGTGGCCCTCCTTTTTCATCCAGATCGCTGCGGGAATCCTCGCGTCGACGGCCGCGGCAGCCATGCGCATCCTGGATCCCAACGTCGATCCCACGTCCGTGGTGATCTCAATCATCATCATCATGATGGCCGGCATGACCTCAACGGGGGCCGTCCAGGACACCATCACCGGCAACTACATGCACGGCCTGGGCAGAATTTACGAGGGTCTGGTCAATACCGCCGGTCTGGTCGTAGGGGTCCGACTGGGTGCCGCGCTCTTCAATGCCCTGGGCGTTCCACTACCGGTGTCCAACGAGGTGAGCCTGGCAAGTATCCCACTGTGGCTCATGGTCATTGCCGCGGCCCTCGTGGCCGTCGGCAACGGCATCATTCTGCAGTCCCCGGCGCGCGTCGTTTTCTCGGCAGCAACGCTGGCCATGATCGTCTACCTGGTCTACGCGGCCCTTTCCACAGGACAGGGTGCGGACGCATGGGCCCGAGGTGTTGCAGCGTTCGCCGCCGGAATCGGTACAGCTATCTTGCCCCGAATGGTCAAAGCGCCAACCTCGTCCATGGCCATCTCATCGTTCCTGGTCCTACTCCCAGGAACCCTGACCTACCAGGGCATCTGGGGTTCTTCTCTCGCTGGCGACCAGGCGCTTTACTACTTGTCCTCCGCGTTCATCGCCGCGCTCAGCCTGGCCACGGGGCTCATGGTGGGCCAATACGTGGGAGTGGTCACGCTCAATACCCTCAACGTGGTGCGCAACCGGATCTTCACCCCCATGTTCTTCTCCCGCGCATCCAACCACCCGCTCACCCGCCGTGGCGGCAAGACCTCCAACGCTCGGGACACGGAGGGCACTTCGGACACGGACACCCAGGAATAGCCTGAGGTGAGGGAAACGCAGCCGCAAAGTCTCGTGTGATGAAAATGCCGAAAACCGGCGCGGATTCGACACTTCCATCACTTAACACTGTGTTCAAGCAGTTTCCTCACTTGACGTTCCGCTCAGCCTGACGACGCAGCCGCGACCGGTCTTTTAGGTCCGCCCAGCATCTGCCCCCTCCGCACCTCGGTACCTCAGCACCCCGGCACCCCGGCACCCCGAACACAGCCCACACCGCTCTCACCGCCCTCACGAGGCGACCACTCTCGTCTGCACTTATAGTGAGCTAGACTTTAAGGTGTTAGAGTCGCTCCGACACTAACCGCGCGGCTCCGTGCCGCGACGAGCAGACAAGGAGCCACCATGACTGATCAGCGCGTGCTCCTGGCCGTGTCCACGGTGATTTTCACGGTTCGCCCCACCGGCGCCAACGGCAGCCACGAGCTCTGGATGCCTCTGGTCCGCCGGATCCGCGATCCTTACCGCGGCATGTGGGCCCTACCTGGCGGGCCGCTCCGCCCCAATGAAGCTCTCGAGGATTCCGCCCTGCGCGACCTCACCCTCACCACCGGCCTCGCGCCCACCCACCTGGAACAGCTGGCCACATTCGGTGGTCTGACCCGCTCCGCCGGGGCTGAGGAACGCCAGGTCACGGTCGTTTACTGGGCCTCGCTTCCCCCGCAAGAAGCCGCCATGGGCGAGAACGACATCAACGTCACCTGGCTGCGCGCCACCGACCTACCGGACCTCGCCTTCGACCACTCGGACATCGTCACCCACGCCCTGGATCGGCTGCGGAACCGCATCGCCGAACCCACCGTGGCCAAGGCCTTCCTGCCCGAGACCTTCACGATCGCCGCACTCCGCGAGGTGCATGAGGCGATCATCGGAGACGCCCTGGACCCCGCCAATTTCCGCCGCCACGTCCTGTCATCCGGCCAACTCGAGGACACCGGCGAGCGCTTGGAAGGCACCCGACATCGCCCGCCCAAGCTCTACCGCTTCGCATCGGCCAAACCATCCAAGCTTTTCAGTCACCCCACGTCAGACCGTTCCGAGGAGACATCATGACCTCCGTAGCCACCCAGCTCAACCTTCTGCCCACCCGCCCGTCCGGCACCGCCGTGACGCTGGAGGGCGGCTCGTGCAACAGCTCCCTCACTCAGGATCCGTGGGATTTCCCCACCCCGCTCGTGGAGGGTTACGGCCCCGGCGCGTCCCAGAACGACGTCGCTCCGGCCGGCTCTCCCGCCCAGCCCACCATTCCGCAGCGCTACCGGGATGCCTCCCCCGAGGAACTGGACGCCATGATCGTGGCGGCCAAGGAAACCCTGGGCGAGCGCGCCGTCGTCATGGGGCATTTCTACCAACGTGACGAAGTGGTCAAGCACGCGGACTTCATCGGCGACTCCTTCCAGCTCGCGCAGCAGGCCAAGGCCCACCCCGAGGCGGACGCCATCGTGTTCTGCGGTGTGCACTTCATGGCCGAGACCGCTGACATCCTGTCCCAGGACAACCAGTCCGTGATCCTGCCCAACCCTGCGGCGGGCTGCTCCATGGCCGACATGGCCGACGAGGAATCCGTGGAGGACTGCTGGGCGGACCTCATGGACGTGCTCGGCCCCCACGCCGTGGATGAGAACGGCCAGACGGTCACGGACGAGAACGGCGAGCCCCTCGCCTCCGTGATCCCCGTGACCTACATGAACTCCTCCGCGGCGCTCAAGGCGTTCTGCGGCCGCAACGGCGGTATCGTGTGCACGTCCTCCAACGCGCAGACCGTGTTGGAGTGGGCGTTCAAGCGCGGCCAGCGCGTACTGTTCTTCCCGGATCAGCACCTGGGGCGCAACACCGCCAAGGCCATGGGCGTACCCCTCGAGCAGATGCCCATGTGGAATCCCCGCAAGGAACTGGGTGGCAACACCGCTCAAAGCCTCAAGGATTCGCGGGTGATCCTGTGGCACGGCTTCTGCTCGGTCCACAAGCGCTTCACCGTGGGTCAGATCGAGAAGGCTCGCGCGGAGTACCCCGGCTGCACCGTGATCGTGCACCCTGAGTCCCCCATGGAGGTCGTGGACGCCGCAGATTCCTCCGGTTCCACCGACCACATCCGCAAGGCCGTTCAAGCTGCCGAGCCGGGTCAGACCTTCGCGATCGGCACCGAGATCAACATGGTCAACCGCTTGGCCGCCGAGCACCCCGAGCACACCATTTTCTGCCTGGATCCCGTGATCTGCCCGTGCTCCACCATGTACCGTATCCACCCGGGTTACCTCGCGTGGGTTCTGGAAGAACTGGTGGCCGGTCGCGTGATCAATCAGGTCTCCGTCTCGGACAGCGTTGCTCAGGAGGCCTCCGTGGCTCTCGAGCGGATGCTGGCCGCCGTACCGAAGAAGTGACTGATGACTGACGTGATCGTCGTCGGCAGCGGGGTTGCCGGCCTCAGCGCGGCGCTGTCCGCGGCTGAGACGGGCGCCCGCGTCACCGTCATCACCAAGGCCTCGCTCACCCTCACCGCAACTGATCGCGCGCAGGGTGGCATGGCCGCAATGACCAGCAGCCTGCCCGACGGCCAACCCAAGGATTCCGTCCAGTTGCACGTCCAGGACACCCTGGTCGCGGGCGCGGGTTTGTGCGAGCCGCCGGTAGTTCAGGGCGTGGTCCAAGATTCCGCCGACGCCGTTCGCGACCTCACCGACCGCGGCGTCGCCTTTGATCGCGTGGCGGGGCCCGGATCGCCCTGGGTTCAGGGTTTGGAAGCGGCGCACAGCGTGTCCCGGATCCTGCATGCCGGAGGTGATGCCACGGGTCACGCGATTCAGGAGGCGCTGTCCGCGCGGACGCGTGATGCCGCGGCAGTCGGAGATATACGACTTATGGAATACACACTGGTCACCGGCGTGCTGACTGATGGTCAACATGCCATCGGCGTCACGATCCGCCCCGTACTTTCAGACGGCCAGTTGGGCGCCGAGGAGTTCCTCGCCGCCGATCACGTGGTGCTCGCAACCGGTGGTGCCGGTCAGCTGTATCCGTATACGACCAACCCCGAGGTGGCCACCGGGGACGGCATCGCTCTGGCTCTGCGCGCCGGCGCCGAGGTTCGGGACCTGGAGTTCTTCCAGTTCCACCCCACGGCGTTGGCGGCACCGGGATCGTTCCTGATTTCGGAGGCAGTCCGCGGTGAAGGTGCGGTACTTCGTGATCAGCACGGTCACCGCTTCATGACCGATGTGGACCCGCGCGCAGAACTCGCGCCGCGAGATGTCGTGGCCCGGGCGGTCTTCGCGGTTCGCACCGGCTCTCCGAATGGCGCCGTGTACCTGGACTGCTCGACCATCCCCGTTCCGGATGGGCTGTCGAGAGCAGAATTCCTGGCCCGGCGGTTCCCGACCATCGACGCGAGCCTCAAGGCTCACGGCATCGACTGGTCCACGGAACTCGTTCCTGTGAGCCCGGCCGCGCACTACCACATGGGTGGCATTGTCACCGATGAGCTGGGGCATACCACCGTGGCCGGCCTGTGGGCCGCCGGGGAGTGCTCGAGCACCGGCATGCACGGAGCCAACCGTTTGGCATCCAACTCCCTGCTGGAAGCGGCCATCTTCGGCCGGCGCATTGGTGAACTGGTGGCCGAACCCTGGTCCGGGGCACAACGTGCGTCCTCGAGCAGCGATTCCGAACGGGCGCCCCACGAAGTACTGCGACCACTGGCCCGGTCCCGACAGGAACAAGAACCTCCGACACCACGGCAACCTTCAGGCTCGACCGATCCTCTTCACGCAGCCGAGGATTCTGCGCTGTCCTACACCGGGCGGACCGCGGAGAAACAGATCGATCCATCCCCCACAGGATCAGTGGAGCCCACCGAATCATTCTCCCGCGAGGCACTTCAGCACACCATGTGGCAGGGCGCCGGGGTCTTCCGAACAGCTGAGGGCCTCGAGCAGGCGAAGGCGAGGCTGGAAGGCTGGCTCGCGGCGTCGTCGGCGGTAGCGGATGCGAGCGCCCCCGAAACCCTGGCCGACGCCGAAAACCGAAATCTCCTGACCGTGGGGCACGCGCTGGCGACCGCCGCGCTGGCCCGCACCGAATCCCGCGGGGCCCATCAGCGTGCGGATTACCCCGCGACCGACCCCCTACAGGCCGTAAGCACCGGGTGGGTTGCCGCGCGATCCGTGACTCCCGCCCACGAAAGGACAGTCCATGCTGACTCGCTCAGCCGTTGAAGCCGTGATCCGCTCGAGTCTTGCCGAGGATGCGCCGTGGGGTGACATCACCTCGGAACTCGTGATCCCCGCGGAGGCTACCGCCACGGCGACCATCACCTCGCGCGAAGAGGGCGTGTTCGCCGGAGAGGAGGTCATTCGTACGGGCTTCACCACCGTGGACCCGCGCCTGGAGGTCACGCTCCACGCGCGCGATGGCGACAAGATCACCCCGGGAACAGACATCGCAACTATCACGGGTCCCGCACGGCCCCTGTTGACCGCGGAACGCACGGTGCTGAACCTGGCGCAGCGGATGTCCGGGATCGCCACGCTCACCGCCCGGTACGTGGCCGAGGTCGAGAAGGCCGTTGCGGAGGTGGAGAGCGCCAACAAATTGCCCGCCGGAACCATCACCCGCACCCGCGTGGCCGACACCCGCAAGACCACCCCGGGACTGCGAGCGCTGGAGAAGCACGCGGTGACCTGCGGAGGCGGACACAATCACCGCTTCGGACTCTCGGACGCCGTGATGCTCAAGGACAACCACCTGGCCGTGCTCACCGCCGGCGGCGCGACGATTACCCACGCGCTCCGCGAGCTGCGGCGGAATATGCCTCATACGACGCACATGGAGGTCGAGGTGGATCGGCTGGATCAGATCGAGGACGTCCTGGCAGGCGGCGTGGACACCATCATGCTCGACAACTTTGCCCTCGCGGACCTGGTCAGCGGCGTGGCCATGGTGGACGGTCGCGCGATCGTGGAGGCCTCGGGGGGCATCACGTTGGAGACCACCGGCAAGGTCGCATCCACCGGCGTGGACGTCATCTCGGTCGGGGCCCTCACCCACTCGGTGCGGGCGTTGGACCTGGGCCTGGATATCGCGCTGGACTAGCCCTCACCCACGGCCGTGGATCAGCACCTGATGCCCCTGTTGAAGTGTTTCTTATTCTGATATGTTTCTTGATGTGAGAAACGAGTTCTATGAAGAAACAGTGGTCATGCCACGCTGTCTTGAGATCCTCGCCGCTGCGTTGCCTGACTCCTGGGACCTCGAAACGGTCAACCACAAGGACTTGGGACGCTCATCCCCTGATGCCTTTGTGACCATCAGACCGCCAGCTGGATCATCCGTACTCCTGGCAATCGAAACGAAAGGCACACGTCTCCGAACAGACGCTATCGCGCACTTGAGGTCAACCTTCAGCGACGTCCCTGGGATTCCATGTTTGTTGTCGGAATACTTCCCTCCACGCACTCGAGAGCTCATGGCCGAGGTGGGATTCAGTGGCGTGGATACCACAGGGTGGATCCATATCGTGAGTGATCAACCCCCCGTCCTCATAGACCGACAGGGGGCCACTAGAGCGCCTCGAGAACCAAGAAAAGAGAACATCGAACGATTAACCGGTACCTCCACTGCGCGGGTTCTTCGCTACCTAGTGACGGCGTCTTTGCCACAGGGAGTACGAGAAATTGCTGACGATTGTCATGTAAGCCCGGGCACGGTCTCCAAGTTATTGCCAACATTTGAACGCGAGGGGATTATGCCGCCTCGAGATCGGCGAGGCCCCGTGGAATCCATCAACCGGAAGGACCTGATCGACCGCTGGGCCCAAGACTACTCGCT
Source organism: Kocuria sp. WRN011 (assembly GCF_002295155.1). NCBI lineage: Bacteria > Bacillati > Actinomycetota > Actinomycetes > Micrococcales > Micrococcaceae > Kocuria > Kocuria sp. WRN011. The sequence goes on along the minus strand of NZ_NSGI01000003.1, from coordinate 315,431 downwards.
GGCTAAGGGCAATTTCCGCGTCGAATCATTCTTAGATCCTCGCGGGCTACAGCACGCAGCAGATGCTCTGACGCGCGACGATCGAACCGTTCTCACCGGTGTCCACGGAGGCCTCGCCTACTTGAATGAAAGCCAGACTCCCGTGGTCAGCAGCAAACAACTCACTGCTTACTGTGACAACCCTCAACGTATCGCTCGCGAGATCGGCCTCTACCCCGTCGAAAAATCCAAGTCCAACGTGGTGTTGATAGTCCCGAAGGATCCCGAACTGCTCCAGAAAACCCGGTACAGCGAGAGAGCTGGCGGTTGGGTAGCCCCGTTGGGGCAAGTCTTGGTAGACCTAAAAACCTTTCCCGGCCGGGAAGCGGACTTAGCCAACCAGATCATTGACTCCCTTTCCGAACTAGGCTCCGATTCGGAGTATGGATGGACCATGTGGTCTGAGAAGAAGGAGGCGAAAACGAAATGAGTCTTCCTCCGGAGTACATAGCAGCTAGGTCGGTCCTGTTGGATGGCCTGGAGGCATTACGCGATCACCTCGATCACGTAATACTGATCGGCGCTCAAGCCGTCTATCTATGGGCCGGCGAGGGTGACTTCTCGGTTTCCATCATGACCACAGACGCCGATCTAGCCCTCAACGCCGCTGAGCTGAGTCCAGAGCCGCTGATTCAAGACGTTCTCGAAAAGAATGGCTTCATCACGAAAGCTGGGGGCAATCCAGGCCAGTGGATCGGGCCCACCGGGATTGCACTTGACCTCATGGTGTCAGAGCACCAGGCAGGCGAAGGACGAAGATCCGCCAGGATTCCTCCTCACGGGAAGGAGACCGCAAGACGTGGCCGGGGTCTTGCGCCCGCTCTGGTGGATTTCGAAACTATAACGCTCGGCGCTTTGGAACAGGACGACGGCCGTACGTGTCAGGTGAACGTGGCCGGACCTGCAGCGCTCATCGTAGCCAAGTGCATCAAGCTGAAAGAGCGGCTCGAGGACAAAGACACTAACAAGCGGGATCGGGTCAAGCCGAAAGACGCCCTCGATATTTTGCGTCTCCTGAGGGCTGTTGATCTTGACAGAATTGCCGACGGATTCTCCCGCCACCAAATGGACTTGGCTGCCGCACAGGAGTCGAACGAGGCTCTAACTTTCCTGGTTGCCCAGAGCACGACCCTGACGCCCACACTTCCCGACTTAGCCGAACAGGCTGCAGCAGGGGACGAATCCGCAGCACTCAGTTTCACGATCCTGGTTCAAGAACTGTCGAATGTTCTGAATTCTCGATCATAAGGGCCTGCAACAGGACCGTCAGCCCTTACCCACGACCGTCAGCAGCACTACGGAGTCCTCATGAGCATGCAGGGAATGTCGTTGCTGCGGGATCGCAGTGTAATCGGAGGAGTGCAGGGTGATGGACTCGTCACCGGCGATGAGCTCGACCTGGCCGATGATCACCTGGATCGTGGCTTCGCCCGGATTCTCGTGTTCTTTGAGATCCTGACCTCGAATCAGCGCGATCATGGTCTGCTGCAGCGTGTGCTCGCGGCCGCCGTACAGGTTATGCGCGGAGCGGCCGCTGGTCGCTTCGCGAGCCTGGTTCAGCATGGACTGGGCAATGGTGGTCAGCGTGTTTTCTTCCATGCTCCATCTTTGCAGCTCACCGCATCACGCGTCACGGGCACAACACGAGAGTCACCACGAGAGGTCACGTCATGATCTACCTGGATCACGCAGCCACCACAGCACCGCGCCGCGAGGTACTCGAGGCAATGTGGCCGTGGCTCACCCACGAATTCGGTAACGCGTCCAGCCATCACGAGCGCGGCCAGCGTGCCGCACGCGCGTTGGACGACGCCCGCGAGCGCGTCGCGGCGGTCTTGGGCGCCCGCCCGGGAGAGATCATCTTCACCTCTGGCGGCACCGAGGCCGACAACCTGGCGGTCAAAGGCATCGCGTTGGCCCGTCGCGAGCGCCAGCCGGGGCGCAACAGGGTGCTGATCAGCGCCATCGAGCACGACGCCGTTCTGGAATCCGCCCGCTCGCTCGCCCAGTTCGATGGTTTCACCGCCGCGGAGCTGCCCGTGGACGGCTCCGGGTTCGTCTCGCCGGGTATGTTGCGCGCGTTCTTGACCGACGACGCCTCACGGCCCGGTGCGCTCCCCAGCGCGGGCGCATTACCGCGGCACCCCAAAACGGCTGGCGCGGGCGAGCCTGTCGTAGCCAATGCGTCCGGGACCGCGGGTTCCGACTCGGTAGCCATGGCGTCTGTAATGCTCGCCAACAACGAGGTGGGGACCGTGCAGAACATGTCGGCTCTGGCCGAAGTTGCCGCGGAATTCGGCGTACCTCTGCACACGGACGCAGTGCAGGCCGCAGGCACCTTACCGCTCAGGGTCACTGACCTCGGGGTCAGCGCCCTCACGCTGGCCGGTCACAAGATCGGCACTCCACAGGGCGTGGGTTTGCTGTGGGTCAAGCGCGGCACCCCACTACGTTCGCTCATGAGCGGCGGTGGTCACGAGCGTGGGCGCCGCTCCGGAACCTCCAACGTTGCCGGTGCCGTGGGATTGGCCACCGCCCTCGAACTGGCCGAGCGAGAACGAAAGGAATACACAGCCCGTGTCGCCGCTCTACGCGACCGACTGATCGACGGCATCCTCGGGGCCATGCCCGGCACGCTCCTGACCGGTCCGGATCCGCGTAAAACAGTGAATCTCCAGGAAACCGGCGTCGCAGCCAGCGCAACCGCGAAAGACACACACGTGACCGATCCGGACTCGGCAGACATCGCCGCAGGAGCCAGCGCGGCCACGGCAACCGCAGCGGCGTCGGCGTCGGCGTCGGCAGGATTGAACGGCAATACGCGCCTGGCGACCAACGCGTCCTTCTGCTTCCCCGGCGTGAACGGGGAGACCGTGCTCGTGGATCTGGAGAACCAGGGAGTGCTGGTCTCATCCGGTTCGGCGTGCGCGACCGGTTCATCGGAGCCGTCCCACGTGCTCACGGCCATGGGAGTTCCCGCGGAGGTGGCCACGACCTCGGTTCGCTTCAGCCTGGGCAGAGAGACCACGGAGAACGATATCGACACCGCGATCCGCGCCACTGCACAGATCATCGCGGAGCTGCGCAGCTAGCCCGCACTCTGATCAACGGTACGACCTGGACTCGAGCCGGATCCGGCGTTGTCGTCGATCAGTCTGCACAGGCCGCCGACCAAACCACACGGCAGGTCAGAACACGGCGCGGTCGGCGAAACCTACGGCTTCACCTCGTACGGCGGGGTCTCACCGCGAGCCATGGCCACCGCGTTTTCCGCAGCTTTACGCGCCATACCCGCGCGGGAACCGCCCTCGGCGGAACCCACATGCGGCAGCAGAAACGCATTGGGCAGCTCGACCAGACCGTCGGCCATCTCGGGCTCGTTCTCGTACACATCCAACCCGGCCGCGAAGATCTCACGGTCCCGCAATGCACGAACCAATGCATTTTCATCGACCACGGGACCGCGGGCGGTGTTGACCAACACCGCGGTGGATTTCATCCGCCTCAGCACCTTCCGGTCGATGAGGTGCGTGGTCTCCTCGGTGAGCGGCACATGCAGCGAGATGAAATCGCTCGTCTCGACCAGTTCGTCCCACGGCACCTGAGTCACGCGCCCGGCCAAGTCACCCAACTCATCGTCGGACACCGGGCGGTCGTGTGGTGGGCGCTGCGTGAAGATCACCTTCATGCCGAAACCCAGGGCACGTTGGGCCACGGCCTTGCCGATCCGGCCCATCCCCGCGATACCCAGTGTGGCTCCGGTGATGTCCTGGCCGACCAGCAGGTTGGGTCCGATGCCCGTGAACCGCCCCTCCCGCAGATACTCGGAGGCCTCGTGCGCGCGACGAGCGGCGCCCAGCAGTAGGAGCATGGCGGTGTTGGCCGTGGCGTCGTTGAGGACGTCCGGGGTGTTGCCCACGGCGATCCCGTTCTCCGCGGCGGCCGGTACATCGATGTTGTTGTAGCCCACCGCGTAGTTGGCGATGCCGCGGATCTTGGCCTGCGACAGCAGCTCGGCATCGAATTTGTCCGAGACCTGCGGGAGCACCACGTCGTACTCGCCGCTCGTGACGGCCTCGCGCAGCTCGTCCGCGCTCACGCCGTCCTTGATGACGACGTCGCCCGCCTCCTTCAAGATGGACGGTCCCGGTTCCGGGATCTCACGGGTGACCAGAAAACGAGGTGTACTCACGAAATCTCCTCAGGTATGCAGATAACTCTGGGGTGGAAACGGCTCGGTGGGGCAAAGCGGGCGTGGCCGCGAGCGCCGTCGGCGATCAGTGCGATCGAAAGGTTCCTGCTCGGGGAGAACGAAACCCCGCGCGACAGCGAAGGCTGCCGGGCGGGGTTTCGATTCACCTCACAAAAGCGAGGTACAAGCTGGAAGTCTCAATCAGATGAGGGACTTGGCGCCGGTACGAGCCTTCTCGAAGCGCTCTGCGACGTCTGCCCAGTTGACGATGTTCCAGAAGGCCTTGACGTAGTCAGCCTTGACGTTCTGGTAGTCCAGGTAGAAGGCGTGCTCCCACATGTCCAGCTGCAGCAGCGGGATGGTGGCAACGGGAACGCCGTTCTGCTGGTCGTACATCTGCTCGATGACCAGGTTGCCGGCAATGGGCTCGTAAGCCAGGATGGCCCAGCCGGAACCCTGAATGGTGGTGGCAACCGCGGTGAACTGGTCACGGAAGTTGTCGAAGGAGCCAAAGAAGTTGTCGATGGCTGCGGCGAGCTCGCCCTCGGGCTTGTCGCCACCCTCCGGGGAGAGGTTCTTCCAGAAGATGGAGTGGTTAATGTGGCCACCCAGGTTGAACTGGAGATCCTTGGAGAGCTTGGCTGCACCGGCAGCGTCACCGTTGGCGCGAGCCTCTTCCATCTTCTCCAGGGCAGTGTTTGCACCGGTCACGTAGGTGTTGTGGTGCTTGTCGTGGTGCAACTGCATGATCTGAGCCGAGATGTGGGGCTCAAGAGCGGCGTAGTCATACGGGAGATCGGGCAGAGTGAACTTTTCAGCCACAGTGAATCATCCTTCCTAGCGCTTGGCGTTGATATTTCCACCTAACGCCAGGGCCCTCGACAGGGTCAAGAAGGTTCAGCCACTAGCGTAGGAAAGGTACTTTCCTCGTCATAAGTTGTCATGTGGATGTCTTATTCTCGTGTGCGTGCCTGATTCACCTGATTCATTCGAAGAACTCCAACCCACCCCCGGCCCCATCATCCCTGCCCGTGAGGAACACGCGCAGGGCATCGTCGACCTGCGCAACCGGATCGCCCGCTGGCTCCAGGGCCGCGGGATCGACCAGTGGCGGGAGGGGGAATTCGATCCGCGCGACGTTTCCGAGGAAATCGGCCGTGGCGAGTGGTCGGTGATCGAATCCCCCGAGGATCCGACCGTGGTGCTCGCCAGCGTCCAGGTGCTGTGGGAAGACCTACGGATCTGGGGCAAACAGGAGGAACCCGCCGGCTACGTGCACGGCGTGGCCGTGGACCGATCACTGCGCAGCACCGGCACGGGCCCGGCGCTGATCCGGCACGCCGAGAAGGTCACGCGGGATTCGGGGCGTTCAGTGGTGCGTCTGGATTGCGACGTGAACAGTCCTCGGTTGGCCGAGTTCTACCAGGGCCTGGGATACCTACCGTGCGGAACGCAGGATTTCTACGTGGCACACCAGGATTTCCACGTGACGGTGCTGCGCCACGAACTTCGGCTGAATTGATGCGCTAGGCGGGGCGGGTTACGTGAGCGATTCGAGACGCGGCTCGTCCGGGGTGAGGTCCGACGCCGCTCGGTAACGTTGCGCGCCCGTCTCCAGCAGGTGCTTCAGATTCTTGTTGTCATCGCGTGACTGGTTCTGAAAACTACGTTCCACCAGGCGTTTGATGAACTGCTTGTTCTTGGGCACGCACAACCGGTAGTGGCAGGTCAGCCGGGTGCTCCCGTGATCCTCGACCCACTCGTACGTGGTGTCGATGAAGAACAAACCCTTGGTGGTCCGGTACGCCAGCGTCTGTCCCGGAATGTACTGGGACACGATCTGGATGTAGTCGAAGTGCAGTCCGTACTGCGTGGTCACGAAGGTGACGGTGGTTCCGGGCCTCATGATCGGATCAGACGTTTCCACGTTCTCGCGCATGCACGTGCGCCACTGCGGCAGCGCCGGTGCGTCAACGAGCATGCGCTCCACCACGTTGGCCGGCGCATGAATAATCAGACGTTCCTCGAACTCAACAATGCTGGACTCAGCCAATCCAGTTTCCCCTCACGTTCGTAGACCCCACGAGCGTGCGCCTCCCTTGCCCTGTTGACGCTCGCTCTTCCCCTTCAGCTTAGAGGGTGAACCCTACCGACAACCATGGGTGTCAGGAAACGTCGAGTTCCCCCGCCCGCCGCTGCGCCGAGGGGAAAACATGTCGCGCATGTTCCGTGAGGCGGTGCGGACGAATTTCCGCGCCACTGCTCGCGTCGCCGGTTTCTTCCACCACAGGGGCCCCGTGAGGCGGTACATCGCATCCACCGTGACCAACGTGCCCACCCCCTGCGTCTTCCAGGAGTACTCGATGGTGACATCCACGAACCCCTTGGTAGTGCGCTGAATGAACGACACACCGGAAGTTCGCGCGGCCACGATCATCACATAGTCGAACGACAACGGCCCCACATTGACCGTGAATTCCATGGCGTCGCCCACGTCCAGAGGAACCCCGGATCCCGCGGGGCCAGACAGTTCCAGCTCGTTCCAAGCGGCAATGGATCCTGGGGCCCTGAGCACACGTTCGAACTCATCAGCAGTGGCCGGGACGAATTCCTGGGTGCTGATCAAAAAACCGTGCGGTGTATCCGTTTCGTGCATGGTTTATCCCTCAAGTAGATCCCCAGACGCAACATCTCCCACATACCCACCAGCCCATCCGGTAGGTCCGTGCTGCCGCGTCAATGCCTATTATCTTGGCCCACATTTCTTGGAAGTCCACTCCGCACAAGTGTGGGCGCTCTGTGCACAGGGGTGGAGAAAGTTATCCACAGGTGTGGACACAGTTGTGAATAATTCGAAGATCTGTCTGATTGCGCTCGAGAGCGAACATTCGTTCCGGTCCGCTGTGCCGTGTTTTCAAGGGCTGGGGCCGCTCACCAGTCGAACACTCGTGCGTCACAGCGGTGGAATCACAACCGTGTGAGTTTTCCACTGTGTGGACAACCTCTGTGGATAACCCACACAGGTGTGCGGAAAAGAAACCAAAGAAAATCCCGCCCGGGTCCACCAGGCGGGATTCTTCGGACACCTCAGCGTCCGTCAGACAGTTTTTTCTGCACCTTCGCGCGAGCGGACCGCGTTCTGCTGAACCGGGATCACACGGATCCACCAGAAACTGTGCGCGTCCAACAGGATGCCGCCGCGCAGATCCACAGTCCCGTTACCGTGTAGTTCCACACCCGTGGGCAGGAACCCGGACAGCGTCTCCCCAGTCACGTACTGCGACCAGTCGCTGAAGTTGGCCAGGCACAGCACCACACTGTGCTCACCGGGGCGCTGATAGCCCAGAACATGGGGGTTGTGGGTGTCGAACGGAATCAACCGGGTGCCGTCGAACTCCTCCGTCTGCTGACGCACCGAAATCATCCGCTGGATCCCACCGAAAATTCGACCCTGCACGGAGAAGAGATCGTGGCGACGCTCGTAGTCGGCCCGTGAATACTCGGGCCGGTGCACCCACCGGGCGTCGTGAGAGTTGTCCGGGTTCTCAGCCCAAGCGGGGTCGTTGAGCTGGCCCACTTCGTCCCCGAGATAGATCAGAGGGACACCGCCGGTGCTCATGGCCAGTGAGTACGCCAATAGAATGCGGTCCGCCGCCGGGCCGGGTTCGGTTTCGAGTCCCATGAGCGAGGCTGTCGTCCCGCAGATTCGACAGTCGCCGGTCCGGGGATTGTCCTGGAACGCCACGCCATGGGCGAAACTGCCCTGAAATCGTCCGGTATAAAAGGCGTTCAGGAAGCGACGGTGATCGTAACCGTCGACCCCCACCCGTGCGGCGTCGTCGTCGGAGAAGGTCCACCCGATGTCGTCGTGGCTGCGCACGTAGTTGACCCACGCGGTGCCCTCGGGGGTCGTGTGGCGCTCGTTGATCGCCTGCTGCAACAGCGCGACCTTGCGCGTCGCGCTCGCTTCCCAACCCAGGGCCATCTGGAGCGGGTTGTAGGACAGGGTGCACTGGTCCGTGTCGATGTACCGGATGACCTCGTCCGGGTGGACGATCGCCTCGGACTTGAACTCCACGGCAGGGGCAGCCAGCTTGACCATCGCGTTGAACGCGCGCAGCAGATCGTGGACCTGCGGCTGAGACTCACACGTGGTTCCCAACTGTTTCCAGATGAACGCCACCGCATCCAGCCGCAACACCTGTGCGCCCTGATTGGCGAGGAACAGCATTTCCGTTGCCATGGCCCGAAAGACCGCGGGATTGGAGTAGTTCAAATCCCACTGGAAACGGTGAAACGTGGTCCACACCCAGCGGGGATCCTCTTCCAAACCACTGGCCGCGCGACCGGCAGGGGTGGCGTCCACGCGGGTGAACACACCGGGGTGATCGTCCGGAAAGATCTCGCGAGCGGTTTCCTCGAACTGGGCCGGCACGGTGCGGTCCGGATAAATCCAGTAGAACTGCTCGTAGAACGGATCCCCGGCAGCCGCTGCCTTTGCCCATTCGTGTTCGTTGGAGGTGTGGTTGAAGACGAAGTCCAGCACCAGGGCAATGCCCTCGGCTCGCAGTTCCTCCGCGAGTTCCGCCAGGTCGTCCATGGTGCCCAATGCGGGATCCACACGCCGATAAGAGGACACGGCGTAACCACCGTCGGAGTTGCCCTCGGGGCACTCGTACAACGGCATCAGGTGCAGGTAGTTGAGACCAAGTTCCTTGAAGTACAGGATGCGCTCACGCAGTCCGGCAATAGAACCCGCATAGCGATCCACGTAGCAGACACCGCCCACGGCCTGACGGGACATGAACCACGACGGCTCGGACTCGCGCTCCACATCAAGCTCTTTGAGGCCTTCCGGGCGCTCGGAGAAGGAGTCCCATGCGGTGAGTACGCTGGCCGCGGCCAGATCCCAGAAGTCGGGGCGCTGGCCGTAGACGGCGCGCAGTCCCGTGACGAGTTGACCGACGTACTTGCTGAGCCTGCGCAGGAAGACTTCGCGGTCTGCGGACCCAACACGGTCATCCTGGCTCAGGCGTCGTTTCATGGCACCGATGAGTTCGTCACGGCTCGTGACGGTCGGGAGGATCATTTCTTGTTGAAACATGGTGCGGTCTCCTCGGTCTCCTCACGAACACGGATCTGTGAGGTGGTTCCGAGCTCGAGATCCCCCTTGACGCCGAGCCCTTTCGAACAGTGCCACCATCCGATGAATCGTGGCTTCCCCAGCATAGACATCTTTGTTATTGCGCTAACAAGGTGACGCGTACGTGTCGCATTTTGTAACCCTACGTTTACTGCACAGGTTGTGCACAGAGTTATCCACAGGTGTGGAAACTACGGCGTGTCGAATGAGAATTGACCTGCTCAAACGTTGTGTTCGAGCAGGTCAACCCCGATTTCCCACAATGCCCACCGGCTGTGGACATCCCCTGTGGAAACTAGGACTGGTAGCCGTTCTCCGACAACCATTCGGCGGCAGCATCTGCCGGGTTCATTTGCTGTTCACCGCTCACCTTGCGGTTCAGATCGATCAGGTCCTGGGTGGTCAGCTTGCCCGAGAACTCGTTCAGCGCGTCCTGGGCCTCCTGCGGAAGGCGGTCCGGAGCGGTCAGCGGGAGCACCTGCTGCGCAATGAAATTGTTCTTGGGATCCTCCAGAACCACCAGGTTCTCGTCCTCGATAGCCGGGGTGGTCGTGAAGATATTGGCCACCTGTACGTCACCGCTCGTGAGGGCCTGCACGGTCAGGGGGCCGGAGCCGTCATTGATCGGTTCGAAGGACTTGAACGTGCAGTTGTACTTCTCTTCCAGACCCTTGACACCGTAGGCGCGTTCCTGGAACTCGGGCGGGCCGGCCATGATGAATTCACCGCACACCGGTGCCATGTCCTCGATGGACTTCAGGGAGTGCTCGTCCGCGGTGGCCTGGGTGACCACCAGGGAGTCTTTGTTCTCGGCGTCGGAGGCCTCCAGCACGGAGAGTCCCTCGGACTCCAAAGCACCCGGAAGCGCGCTCATGATGTCCTCGGCGGAGGCCTGGGTGGCCTCGGTGTCGGCGAACAGCAAGAGGTTGCCTGAGTAGTCCGGAACCACGTCCACGGACCCGTCCTTGACCGCGCCCGTGTACGCCTCGCGGGCGCCAATGCCCGCATTGGTCTCCACCGTGAGACCCGCATCCTTGAGCACGCCCGCGTAGAGTTCCGCGATCACCTGGGACTCGGGGAAGTCCGCCGACCCAACCGTGATCGTCTCCGAGGACCCGCCCGAAGCGGCGTCGTCACCGGAATCGTCGAGTGGATCGGAACCGCCACCGCACGCGGTGAGCACCAGCGCCAGGGCGAAGAACCCGGCCAGCCACGCGCCCGCGCGCCGGAAAAGTGAAATGGTCATGAGCGTTCTCCTGCCAATCTGAGCCCCGGCGAGGTCACCAGGCGTTGAATCAGAGCCAATATTGCGTCCGCAGCGAGCGCAAGCACCGCCACGAGTACCACGGAGGCCAGCATGCGTGAGTAGTCGCGCACGGCCAGCCCGTCGATCAAGTATCTTCCCAGGCCACCCAGGTTGATGTAGGCCACGATGGTCACGGTCGCGAGCACCTGCAGTGCGGCGTTGCGAATGCCGCCCAGGATCACGGGCAGCGCCACGGGGATTTCCACGCGCGTGAGCGTCTGCCGCTCGGTCATGCCCATGGCGCGGGCGCCGTCCACGAGCGCGGGATTCACCGAGGCGATCCCGGAGTACGTTCCGGACAGGATGGGCGGGATGGCCAGCAGCACGAGCGCCAGGATCGGTGGCATCAGGCCGAGTCCCATGAGCAGGGTGAACAGCGTCAGCAGACCCAGTGTGGGCAGCGAACGCAGGGCGCCGGTGATACCGACCACTACACCGCTACCGCGCCCGGTGTGCCCCACCCACAGCCCCAGCGGCACGGCAATGATCAAAGCGATGGCCATGGTCAGGGCCGTATAGCCCAGGTGTTCGAGCATGCGCTGCGGGATGCTGGCGGCACCTGTCCAGTTGGTGGGGTCCGTGAGAAATTCGATGGCCTGGTCGATCAGGTTCATGCCTTCGCACCCCCTGATTCGACGCTGGCGATGGAGCGGGCACGCTGGGAGTCCTCATCCCGGGTCTCGGTCTCGGGACCGGCAGCCGAGCGCTTGCCCGTGCCGTCACCACGCCGTTCTCGGCCTCCGTTGCCGCTACTGACCTGCCCCGCCCGGCGCCACTTAGTGAGCACGTGACCGACCAAGCGCAGCAACTGATCCAGCACCACGGCCAGGATCACGGTCGCGATGATGCCCACCACGATCTCCGACATGATGGAGCGCCGCAGCCCGTCCGTGAACAGCGTGCCCAGGGACTGAATACCGATCACCGCGCCCACGGACACCATGGAAATGTTCGACACCGTGGCCACGCGCAGCCCCGCAATCATTACGGGCACGGCTAGCGGCAGCTCCACGCCGAAGAAGCGGCGCACGGGCTTGTAACCCATGGCAGTGGCGGCCTGCAGAATGTCCTTGTCCACGGCCTCGAACGCATCCACGCACGAGCGCACCAAAATCGCGATCACATACAGGGTCAGCGCCACGATCACGTTGATCAGCGAGGTCATTTGGGTGCCCAGGATCAGTGGCAACACCACGAACAGCGTGAGTGAGGGAATTGTGTAGAGCAAAGACGATCCGGTTACGAACAGCGGCCGCAGCCACTTACTGCCGGCGGCCAGCCTGGCCAAGGGCACCGAGATCAGCAGTCCCACCACCACGGGAATCACCGATTGCAGCAGGTGGGTTCCCGTCAGTTCGAAGACCGTGGACCAGTTGTTCGACAGCCAGTTCATGGCCGCTCCCGCCGGTCGGATCGCTCGTTGCGTTGCTCCTCGATGGCCCGCATGATTTCGTCACCGCGCAGGATTCCGGCCAGCGAGCCGTCCTCGTGAACCGCCACAGCCTGTCCCGACGGCGAGGAGAGCGCGGCGTCCAGGGCGGTACGCAGCGAGTCGCCGGCGCGCCACAGCGTGCCGCCCACGCGCAGTTCTTCACGCGGCGCGGGGTTGCCGGCACCGTCCACGGGCAGCCAACCCAGCGGCGCGTTGCGTTCGTTGACCAGCAGGACCCAGCCGTCCGACGACGCCGCTATCGCACCGTTTCGTGCGCCGGCGTGCGTATCGCCGTGGGCGGCGTCGTGAGAACCGCCCTCAGCGCCGTCGGCCTGCCAGGGCGCGGACGAGCCGTGCCCGGAATCGATCCGCGAGCGCTGGCCTGTCTCCGCGTTGAGCACCGTGACGGGGTGGACGGCCACCGGGGCGCGGTCGAAGGTCAGGGAGCGGAAGCCGCGGTCGCGGCCGATGAAGTCCGCCACGAAGTCGTCGGCCGGAGCTCGAAGGAGTTCTTCCGGGGTCGCGTACTGGGCCAGCTTGCCACCGCGGGCGAAGACGGCCACGCGGTTACCCAGGGTGATGGCCTCGTCGATGTCGTGGGTGACGAACACAATGGTGCGGTGCAAGCGCTTCTGCAGGTCCAGGAGTTCACGCTGCAAGTCCTGGCGCACCACGGGGTCCACCGCGGAGAAGGGTTCGTCCATGAGCAGGATGGGCGGATCAGCGGCAAGCGCTCGGGCCACGCCCACGCGCTGCTGTTGACCACCGGACAGTTGCGCCGGGTAGCGGGTAGCCAGGGACTCGTCGAGCCCCACGGAACCGAGGAGTTCACGAGCATTGGCGCGGGCCTTGGATTTGGACACCCCGTTCAACCGGGGCACGGTGGCGATGTTGTCCTCCACCGTGCGGTGGGGCATGAGCCCGGACTGCTGCATCACATAGCCCATGGAACGGCGCAGCTGCGCGGCGGGGACGTCCGCCACGTTGCGACCGTTGATCTCCACGGTGCCGGAGGTGGGTTCCACCATGCGGTTGAGCATGCGGAGCGAGGTGGTTTTGCCGCAGCCCGAAGGGCCCACGAACACGGTGAGTGAGCCGGTGGGGATCTCCAGATCCAGGTGGTCCACGGCGGTGGTCCCGTTGGGATACACCTTGCTCACGCCTGAATAGCGAATGGCCGTTTCGGTCATGCCCTTGAAGTCCCTTCGATGGCGTGCGTTCATCCTATCCAGCGCAATCATCAGTGTGCTCCGTTATTTCGCGGTGTTGTCACACGTTTATTTTTGAGAACCATTCTTATTAGAGTGACGGTATGCGTTTCGTCATCGTCAGCTCCCTGGATGCCCTGGCACGTCTGGCTGCCGCGAAGTACCTCGCCCGGCGCTGGCCCTCGGCCGAGTTCATCTGATGGGACATCACCGCCGACGGCGCCCTGATGCGCAAGCATCACCGCAATGGGAACCTCCGCTTCCTGCACGCCTCACCACTGGATGTCACCGAGCCGGGCCACGCGGACCAAGGTGCCGCAGCCCGGCACGATCTTGCGCACCACGTGGTCGACCAGGCCTCCGCAACCGCGGATGACGAACTCATCGTGCTGCTACTCCCCATGGGGTTCCCGTCCGAAGATGCGGTGGCCGCCCTTAGAGCCCCCGAACGCACCTCCGAGTCCCCCGAGATCCGCATTCAGTCCGTGCTGTTCGCCGTGGATCCCGAAACCGTGGAGGACACTCTCTGGGATGTCTCCCCTGCCGTGGAGTTCGATTCCCGCCCCGCGCTTCCCGCAGTCCATGAGACCCCCAAGGGCGAACCACGCTTCATGCCCGAACGGGAATACTGCCGAACCTCCGGCGAGTTCTTGGCCGCGGAAGTCGCACACAGCTCCAGCCTGCTCGCTGTGAACAACTTGGATTCAGCCTTGGCCCCGCACCACCCCGAACAGTGGGACCGCGGCGTTGAATTGATCGGGGAGATCGCCCCGCACCTGACGATTGTGGACGCCACCGCCACACCACGTCGCAGTTCCTCGACGCACGCCGGGATGTTCGCGAGCTTCGACGAACACGCCGCGAAGCAGCGGCGTCGTCCGGGGAGTATTCCCGAGTACGACGGCGCCGCGGCCTCGACCGTGGTGCTGCGCACCTCCCAGCCGGTGGACCCGGCACTGTTCCATCGCGCCCTGGGCACCATGGTGGCCGGCGCGTGCCGGGTGCGCGGAACCGTGCATTTCCACACGGATCCTTCCCGCACGGTGGCCATCGAGGGCGTGGGGCCGCACGTGTGGCTCGAACCGAAAGAGCAGGAGCCCACGACACTCGACTACATCGCGTCGGTACTGAACGCGAGTACGGCTGCGGCCACGCTTCCCGATCGAGCGAGGCGACACGTCTCGCTGCTACCGGACGGACTGTGCGGATGCACGATCGCCATCACCGGCTCATTCCTGGACGGCGGGCAACTGCACGAGCTGCTCCACGCCGCCACGGGCGCCCCGGTCGACGAGCCGCCGTCGACCAACCCCTGTCAAGACACCCCGCCAACCCAGACAAAGGAGACACCATGAAGGTCCGTAACTCACTGCGCGCGCTCAAGAAGGTTCCCGGTTCGCAGATCGTGCGCCGCCGCGGCCGCACCTACGTGATCAACAAGAAGAACCCGCGCATGAAGGCCCGGCAGGGCTGAACCCGGCCGTGTCCTAACCCTGCCGGTGACTACCCAGGTGGTCACCGGCAGGGTCATCCCCAGCGAGGAACTCGTCCGGGATGTGGTCTGCACCGGCGACGTCAGTGAGCAACCGCGGGTCGATGGGCACACCGCGGCGCAGCACGCTGATGCCACCGCCGGGCTCGTGTAGGACACACGCGATCTCCTGATATGAGCGAATACCGGCGCGACGCAACGCACCATGCAACTCCCAGATCGTGATGTGGGATCGCTTGAGCGTCTTCTCTTGAATGTCCTGGCCGATCATGAGCAATCGCGCCGGGCTGTTCATGAGCTTGTGCACCCGCATCGACGAGCGCAGCTGACCGAAGACCGCCTCCAGGATGAACAGCGTGGCCAGGCCCAGGATGCCGCTGGTCAGAGTGGGCGGGTGTCCCAGGATCACGCGGCCGGCCACCGAGCCGAGCATGACCGTGACCACCACGTCGAACGTGGACATGGCCATGAGCACGCGCTGACCGAATATCCGCACGAACAGCAGGAAGGCCACGTAGATCCCGACCGCGGACAGCACGACCGCGATCGCGTGGGGCCAGGTAATGCCCAGTTCTTCGAACAACTGGTCGGGGAGCGAGACGTTCATCGGCATGTCGACAGATTAGGCCCTCTCACTCGGTGGTGGAGAACTGCGTTTCGTACAGTTCCGCGTACCGGCCATCGGCCTCGAGCAAATCGTCGTGCGTGCCGCGCTCCACGATCCGGCCCGCCTCGATCACCAGAATCTGATCGGCCTGACGAATGGTCGACAGGCGGTGGGCAATCACGATGGCGGTACGGCCGACCATGGCCTCGCCCAAGGCCGCTTGCACGTACGCCTCATTGGTGGAATCCAGTGCGGAGGTGGCCTCATCCAGAATCACCACAGGGGGTTGGGCCAGCAACAGGCGGGCAATGGTCAGGCGCTGCCGCTCACCGCCGGAGAGCCGGTAGCCGCGCTCTCCCACCACGGTGTCCAGGCCGTCCGGGAGGGATTCAATTACGTGTTTCATCCGGGCGCGATCCAGGGCATCCCACAGGTCCTCGTCCGTGGCCTCCGGGCGGGCCAGAGCCAAGTTGGCGCGAATGGTGTCGTGGAACAGATGACCGTCCTGCATGACCATGCCCACGGTGTCACGCAGAGATTCGAACGTGGTTTCACGGACGTCTTGGCCGCCCAAGCGGACGGCACCGGTGTCGACGTCGTACAGACGCGCCACCAACTGGGCAATCGTGGACTTTCCCGCGCCCGAGGATCCGACCAAGGCCACGGTGTGACCCGGTTGGGCGCTGAAGGAGATGCCATGCAGCACTTCTTCTCCACCGCGCGAATCCAACACCGCCACGTCCTCCAAGGAGGCCAAGGAGACCTTTTCGGCCGAGGGGTAGGCGAAGTGGACGTCGTCGAACTCCACCGACGCCGGGCCCGCGTCGATGGCGCGGGCATCGGGAGCCTCGCGGATCAGGGGTTTGATGTCGAGCACCTCGAACACGCGCTCAAAGCTCACCACGGCACTCATGATGTCCACGTGGGCGTTGGCCAACATGGTCAACGGGGTATATAGCCTGGTCAGCAGCATGCCCAGGGTCACGACGGCACCGGCATCCAGGTGACCCAGGATCGCCTGGGCGCCGCCCACGCCGTAGACCAACGCCAGCGCCAAGGCGGAAACCAAGGTCAGCGCGGTGACGAACGTCGTCTGCAGCATGGTGCTGCGAATACCGATATTGCGCACACTCGCCGCTCGTTCGGCGAACTGCCGGGACTCACTCGAAGGGTCACCGTACAGCTTGACCAGCGTGGCTCCGCCGGCGGCGAAGCGTTCGGTCATGCGGATGGACATCTGGGCGTTGTACTGCGCGGATTGCCGCTGCAGCCCGGCCAGTCGGCCGCCCATGGCACGGGCGGGGATCAAGAAGATGGGGAGCAACAGCAAAGACAAGCCGGTGACCTGCCACGAGATGGTCACCATGACACCCACCGTGAGCGCCAGCGAGACCACGTTGGACACCACGCCGGACAGGGTTCCCGCGAAGGCGCGCTGCGCGCCGATCACATCAGTATTGAGTCGGGAGACCAGTGCCCCCGTGCGGGTTCTGGTGAAGAACGCCAGCGGCATGGTCTGCACGTGGTCGTACACAGTGGTGCGCAGGTCGTAGATCAGACCTTCACCCACGCGCGAGGACAACAGTCGGTTGAGCACGGACAGACCGGCATCCAGCAGGGCGACGATCGCGATTCCCACGGCCAGCCACACCACGGCCGATATGTCCTGACCGCCGGTGATGGCATTGACCACGCGTCCGGCAAGCACCGGAGTGACAACGCCCAGCACCGCCAGCGCCACCGAAACCACGATGAACAGGGTGATGGTCTTACGGTGCGGACGCGCGAAAGTCAGGATGCGCTTGATGGTCGCGCCACTGATCTTGCGTCCCTTGTACTCCTGGCCCTTGACGGCGCCCATCATGACCCGGTGCGGACTGATGTTCATACTCACCCCGCCACTCTAGACCCGGGGCGGGAGCGGCGCCGAGGTGCTTCGGATCCGTGGTCACGCGGTGCGACAGCAGGGCGCTTGAGCGCGCAACCAGCCGAGCGCTCAAGCGGCCAAGCATTCAGCGAACCGAACTGCAGGCAGCCACCTCGTGATGCCACCGAGCTCAGGCGATCGAGCGCAAACCCTTCGCCACGTCCTCAGCCGGTCCGCGGTTGAGGGAGTGGCCGATCTCGACCAGCTGACCCACCTGCTCGGGGCTCAGACGATTGAAGACGATGTCGCGCACGTGGCGCACATGAGCCGGCGCAGCTTGCTGGATGCGTTCGATCCCGGCGTCAGTGATTTCGGCGATGACCACGCGGCGGTCGTCGAGCCGGCCCTCGCGGGTGACCAGTCCGGCCTTCTCCATGCGCGCGACGATGCGCGAGAGCCGTGACTGAGACGTGTTCGTGGCGGCCGCGAGTTCGGACATGCGGTGCCGGTGGTCGGAGGCTTCGGAGAGCATCGCCAGAACCAGGTATTCCGCCAGAGACATGTCCTCTTCGCTGCGCAGCTGTGTTTCCACGGCGCCGGGCAGGCGGAACATGATCGACACGAGCGCCAGCCACGCTTCGCGCTCGTCTTCGGACAACCATTCTGTATCGCTCATGCGCCGATTCTAGGTGGAATATATTGACGCAGCAAATATTGTTCCCTAGAATTGCTTGCAACAGAAACTATTTTGGAAGGAAGTAACCGTCATGAGCATGACCGTTCTCGACCGCCATGAGATGTCATCGGTCCCCCGCTCCGCAGCGCAACCGCGCTGGCAAGACGGTGACGCACCGCTGCCCTCCATCTACTTGAGCCACGGTTATCCGGGGCTCCTCGACGATGAGCTCTGGCTCTCCGAGCTCTTCGAGTGGGCCATGAGCATGCCCAAGCCGCGCGGCGTCGTCGTCGTGTCGGCGCACTGGGAGAATGCGCCCACGTCCATCACCTCGCCCACCGCCAATACCCCGTTGGTCTACGACTTCGGCGGGTTCGAGCAGCGCTTCTACGAGCTCACCTACCCCACCCCGGACGCCTCGACACTGGGTGCCCGGATCGCCGCGATGA
Organism: Kocuria sp. WRN011; assembly: GCF_002295155.1. NCBI lineage: Bacteria > Bacillati > Actinomycetota > Actinomycetes > Micrococcales > Micrococcaceae > Kocuria > Kocuria sp. WRN011. The sequence goes on along the minus strand of NZ_NSGI01000003.1, from coordinate 297,020 downwards.
TGCCGGACACCGAATCCTTGCACGTGGATCACAACCGCGGCTTGGACCACGGCGCGTGGGTTCCGCTGCGCGCCATGTACCCGCTCGCGGACGTTCCTGCACTGCAGGTCTCCATGCCCACGCACTCCCCCGAGCGACTCATGGACCTGGGTCGCCACCTGCGCCAATTGCGCCACGAGGGCTACCTGGTGGTCGGTTCCGGCTTCATGACCCACGGCATGCCGTCTCGCCAGCTGCTGTTGGGGACCACGGCCGAGCCCGAGTCCTGGTCCGTGGACTTCGATTCGTGGGCCGCCCAGTTGCTCGACGACGGTGACGTTGCCGGACTGTCCCGCTTCCGCACCGACGCCCCCGGCATGCCCTATGCGCACCCCACCGTGGAGCACTTCACGCCGCTGTTCATCACGTTGGGTGCCGCGGACGATCCCGAGGGCCCGGTCAAGACCACGATCGAGGGCTACAAGATCGGCCTGTCCAAGCGCTCGTTCCAGCTCGCCTAGCTCGTCGACGATCGACGACGCCGCTCGCTCGCCCTACGCGGGCAGCGTGCGATTGCGTCCGGCCAGAGCCACGAACACACCCTGCGCGATGATCACGCCGAGAATCGTGAGCAGCGGGATGGTCCAGGTGCCCGTAGCATCCCGCAGCACACCGATCATGACCGGCCCCAACGCAGCGAGCAGGTAGCCGACGCTTTGCGCCATTGAGGACAGCCCGGCCGCCTGGTGATAGTCCACGGTGCGCAGCCCGAACAGCGCCATGGCCAGCACGATGGCCCCGCCCGTGCAGAAGCCGATGAACAGCGCCCACAACAGTGACAGTCCGGGCATGGTCAGCAGACCGATCACACCGATCACGGCCGAACTGGTGAACAGGATGCCCAGCCCGGACTGACTCCGGGTCCTGGGGATCATGGATGCCGTGAAGAGGGTGCCCACCAGTCCACATGCCTGGAACGCGAAGTGGTACCAACCGGCTTCCACCGCGCTCGCACCGTTGAACACTTGCACCGCGGGCAACCAGGTCACCATCGTGTAGTAGACAGTGGACTGCAGTCCCATGTACGCGGTGACCTGCCAAGCCAGCGCGGAACCCAAGGGGAGTTTGGCGTGACGGCGAGCGGGCGGCGTCGTCCTTAGAGCGCCGTGTTCGTCACGCAGCTCGGAACGGCCGGGAAGGTCCTTGGTGGGTTTCCGGCGACCCACGATCCACGGCAGGAAGATGGCCAAGCCGATGATCGCCGTGCCGGCCCAGATCCCCAGGGCGAAGCGCCAACCGGACGGGGCTACCTGGGCAATGGGGACCACCACACCCGAAGCAAGAGCGGCCGTGAGCGCGGTGACCGACTGGTACACACCGGTCATGGGGCCGATCTTGTGCGGCCAATCGCGTTTGATCAACGCGGGGATCAGCACGTTCATCACCGCGATCGCGGCACCCAGCAGCACCGTGCCGATCCAGATGAAGCCGGGCCCGGGCGTCGAGCGAATGATGATACCCAGCGCCAACACGGCGAGCGCCAGGCCCAGGACGCGTTCCAACCCGAGGCTCTCAGCCAGCCGTGGCGCGAACGGCGAAATCACGGCGAACGCAATCAACGGCAGGCTCACGAGCAGCGACGCCTCGAACCCGGTCAGGCCGCCCTGTTGCTCGATGTCCGGGAGCACGGGACCTACCGCGGTGATGCCGGCGCGGAGGTTGGCGCCCAGCAACAACACCCCCACCAGCAGCAAACCGGCACGGTGGCCGCGGTTGACCGGGGGCTGAGCGGGACGCTCGGGCATGGACGGACCACCTCTCTAGGACGTCATGCCACCATAATGGGAACCATGGATTCCATGGACACCTGGCCCACCCCCGTTACCGTTGATGACCGAGGGTTCGATCTCAAAGCCATGCAGCAGTTGCGGCGCAACCCGTCCGCGACCTCGGGCAATGCTGGTTCTTCGCCCGCGAGTAACGCATCACCCGCCGACGGCGCTTCCGATCCAGGCGCCACAGCGTCCGGTACCAGCTCGGCGAGTCCCGCCTCGCCTGCCACACCGGCCAAGGTAGGCACCCGCGAGAAGCTCGCCAACTCCATGATCCTGGTGATCCCCGTGGTGTCGGCGCTGGCCATCGTGCTGTGCTGGATGCGCTACGCGGACACTAACAACGGCCTGTGGTTGGGCGCGATTGCCGTGATTTTGGTTCTGGCCGCACTCACGTGGATCTCCAGCGTGAAGAAGGCCTTCGCCCGCGCGCAGGGTCATCTGGCTACTCGACTGCCGGGTGTCATCGGTTACGGCGTGGGCATCATCCGCGAAGTGGACGTGGACTCCCCGTTCGACGAGAACGGCGTCTCAGAGACGGTCACTGCTCACCTGGTGCTGTCCGTGAACCCGGTACAGGGTCCCAAGTTCCAGGCCCCGGTCGACGCCGTGTACAACACGTCGGATTCGGAGAAGCTCGCCGTGGGCGCGCACGGGCCGGTGCGCTACTTGCGTTCCGATCCCGAGAACACCGTGAACATCGAAACCCGCTTGGATGATGCGCGGATCCGTCAGATCTATCAGGGTGCGGCGATGAACTGATCGTGCCCGTGAGCGCGACCCGCACATACGAACGGCCTCTTACCGAAAGGCGAGAGACCGTTGTCGTGGCGACGCAGCGGCGTCGTCGGCAGAAGAACTACTTGACTTGGTGGGGGTCCTTGGTGCCATCAGCGGCAGGACGGGAACCCAACTTGCCGGCCAGGTTCGCGCGGAGCGCGGAGGAGCCCATGCGCTTTGCGGGCTTTTCGTCCTTGATGGGGGCGGTGGACTTCGCCTTGGGCGTCGAAGGTGCGGCAGGAACGGTCTCCTGTTGCTCGGTGTCAACGTCCGGTTCGATGACCACGCGGGTGCCGTCCTCCACCGAGGAGCGCTTGAACTCGCGAGGGGCGCGAGGATTGTCGTTGACCGCGGTCACGGACACGGCCATGACGTTGAGCACGATGCCCAGGATCACGAAGATCCACGCGGCAACGGGCATGGAGCCGAGCTCGAACAGCAGACCGATCACCACCAGGGCGATGGAGGTGATGTACGCGGGGGTCTTGACACGGTGGAAGTTGAACTTCATACCTCTATTTCACCACGACTCACTGACATGCACCTGACGGCCGTGACTTCACTCATAACTTAACGGCTTGTCAGGGCGGCAGGCGGAGGAGTTCACTGAAAACAGTTTCCCAACGAAAGGATTTCCATGCCTCGCAATGCAACCCTGACCCTCAACGACGGCAACACGATTCCGCAGTTCGGCTACGGAGTCTGGCAGGTTGAGCCGGACGTCGCCGAGGAAGTGGTGACCAAGGCTCTCGAGACCGGCTACCGCCACATCGACACCGCCAAGATCTACGGCAATGAAGAAGGCGTGGGTCGCGCGATCGCCAAGAGCGGCATCCCCCGTGAGGAACTGTTCATCACCACCAAGCTGTGGAATGACGACCAGGGCTACGATTCCGCGCTGAAGGCCATCGACGAATCCCTGGAACGCCTGGGCCTGGACTACGTGGACCTGTACCTCATCCACTGGTCGCAGCCGAAGAAGGGCAAGTACCTGGAGACCTGGAAGGCATTCCAGGAGATCAAGAAGTCCGGTAAGGCCCGTTCCATTGGTATCTCCAACTTCGGTGAGGAAGCCTTCCAGGAGATCATCGACACCGGTGACATCCCCGCCGCACACCAGATCGAGCTGCACCCCTACTTCAACCAGAAGGCCATGCGCGATCTGGATGCGAAGTACGACATCGTGACCGAAGCCTGGTCCCCGCTGGGTCAGGGCAAGGCCGATCTGCAGGACGAGACCATCGCCCAGATCGCCAAGGCCCACGACGCCACCCCGGCGCAGGTCATCATCGCGTGGCACTTGGCCATCGGCAACGTGGTGTTCCCCAAGTCCGTGACTCCCGAACGCATCGAGGAGAACTGGGCCGCGCAGGACCTCACGCTCAGCTCCGAGGAGATCGCCCTGATCGACGGCCTCACCCGCGACGACGGCCGCATCGGCTCCGCGCCGGAGGACTTCAACGACTGATCGCTGTTACCTCCACGAAATGGCCTCGGTTCCCTCAGGGGAACCGAGGCCATTCTCACTGGCGAGACTGAACTCCGTCCCGAGCGCGTCCTGACATCTGTGGCGCAGGATCGCACGCGAATGACGGTTTTCGTTACGAACCTCCGCCAGAAATGTCACCGAGGCCGCGTTGGCGTCTGGGTGACGAGAACATGCCTCGAGCATAGGAACTTTTACCGCCCGATGACCGCCCATTTCTGCCTGACGACTAGGCAATAAAGCTGACCACGAACCGACGACAAGGCCCGCCATGTCGCGTTAGCTCCCCTAACAGGTGCAGAATTGGAAGTTATGACAAACAACACCCCGGGGGAGCCGCGCGCCACAACCGTGCCGGTCACGCCCAATTCGCACATAGCTCCGCAGGATCCCAGCGGAAAAACATTCTTCGGCCAGCCGCGCATGCTGTCCCACCTGTTCAGCGTGGAGATGTGGGAGCGTTTCTCGTTCTACGGCATGCAGGGCCTGGTCCTCTACTACATGTACTACGCCGCGGTGGATGGCGGACTCGGGATTCCCGAGAACGTGGCCGTGGGCATCGTGGGCGCATACGGCGGTAGCGTCTACCTCAGCTCGATCCTGGGTGCCTGGATCGCTGACCGGCTGCTCGGGTCCGAACGAACCATGTTCTACTCCGCGCTCCTCATTATGGCGGGCCATATCTCCCTGGCTCTGCTCCCCAGTGTGGCGGGTCTGGCTATCGGCCTGATCTGCATTGCCATCGGTTCCGGTGGCCTGAAGACCACGTGCGTCGATATGGTCGGTCACCTCTACGAGCGCGAAGATCCGCGCCGTGACGCCGGCTTCTCGCTCTACTACATGGGCGTCAACATCGGTGGTCTGGCCGGCCCGCTGCTGACCGGTGCAGCGTGGGAAGCCTGGGGCTTCCACTTCGGCTTCGGTTTGGCAGCCATCGGCATGGCCATCGGCCTGATCCTCTACACCCGCGCTCGCCGTAAGCTTCCCCAGTCGATACACCACGTTCCCAACCCGCTGCCCCGCTCGGAGTACGGCAAGTGGATCACCATCGCTCTGGCCGCCGTGGCCATCATTGCCGTTGCCGCGCTGCTGGGCGTCCTGAACGCCGCGAACCTCGCCAACGTCATCACCGTGGTCGTGATTTTGGCGGCCATCGCCATCTTCACTATGTTGCTGCGCGACAGGGACCTCAGCTCGGATGAGCACTCCCGCGTGATCTCGTTCATCCCCATGTTCATTGCCACTGCGGCATTCTTCGCACTGTTCCAGCAGCAGTTCACGGTCATCGCGATCTACGCGGACACCCGCCTCAACCTGAACCTCTTCGGCTGGGAAATGCCGCCGTCCTGGGTCCAGTCGATCAACCCCGTGTTCATCATCCTGCTGGCACCCGTGTTCGCCGCCATGTGGACCAAGCTGGGTCGCCGTCAGCCCACCACGCCGGTCAAGTTCGGTCTGGCGTTGCTGCTGATCGGCGCCGCGTTCCTGACCTTCCTGCCCATGGTGGGTCACGTGTCCGTGCCGCTGATGTGGATCGCTCTGATCCTGCTGATCGCCACGCTCGGTGAGCTCATGCTCTCCCCGGTCGGTCTGTCCCTGACGACCAAGCTCGCACCGAACAAGTACCCCGCGCAGATGGTCGCTTTGAACAATCTGGCCGTCTCGCTCGGTACCACCCTGTCCGGCGTGCTCGCGGTCTACTACACCTCGGACACCGAGGGCGCCTACTTCGGCACCCTGGGCCTGATCACCGCGGCGCTGGGCGTTGTCCTGCTCCTGCTGGCCAAGCCCATCACGCGCCTCATGCGCGGCGTTCGGTAAATACTCCACCGACGACGTCGCTCCGGCCGTTCCGAACGCCCCGCACCTCTTCGAGAGGCGCGGGGCGTTCTGCACCCGACGAGCGCCGTCGTCGCTGGGAGACCGGTCGTGGCTGTAAAAAACAGGGTTTCATCAGGTAAGCGTCAGGCGTATCGCAATCATTTTTATCGCCCTTTGACTAGCGGAAACGAGGAAATAGAAGACCCTCCAGGACTCCGACACGTTCGTCTTAATATACCCACCGGGTGGACAATAATGTGGTATGAGACACACCACACCAGGGGATGGTGCCGCCACAACCGCGCCGGGTTCCCCCAACCTTCACTTTGATCCCCACAACCCCTCGGGCAAGCACTTCCTGGGCCAGCCACGCATGTTGGCCAACCTGTTCAGCGTGGAGTTGTGGGAACGGTTTTCCTTCTACGGTATGCAGGCGCTCGTCCTGTACTACATGTACTACCAAACCACCGACGGTGGTTTGGGCATTGACGAAGGCGTAGCAGCCGGGATCGTGGGCGCCTATGGCGGCACCGTGTACTTGTGCTCCATCCTGGGCGGTTGGATCGCCGACCGTCTGATCGGTTCCGAACGGACCATGCTCGCGTCAGCGGTGCTGATCATGATCGGGCACCTCTCACTGTCGCTGATTCCTCACGTGGCCGGCTTGGCCATCGGGCTGGTGTGTATCGCGGTAGGTTCGGGTGGCCTGAAGACCACGTGCGTGAACCTTGTGGGCACCTTGTACAGCCGCCAGGATCCGCGCCGCGATGCGGGCTTCTCGATTTACTACATGGGTGTGAACATCGGTGGCCTGTTCGGTCCACTCCTGACCAGCTTCGCGTGGGGTGCCTGGGGCTTCCACTGGGGCTTCGCCCTGGCGGCCATTGGTATGGCCTTCGGCCTGACTCAGTACGTCCTGACGCGCAAGGGTTTGCCCGAGACCGTGCACACGGTGGCCAATCCCTTACCCCACTCGCAGTACGCCAAATGGGTCGGCATTGCGTTGGGCGGCATTGCTCTAATTATCGTTCTGTTCTTGACGGGCGTATTGAACCCGACCAATCTGGCCGATGCCGTGGTGCTGGTCACCGTGCTAGCAACCATCGCGTTGTTCACCATGATGCTGCGTGACAAGGAACTCTCACCGGACGAGCACTCTCGCATCATCGCGTTCGTGCCGATGTTCATTGCCACAGCGGCATTCTTCGCACTGTTCCAGCAGCAGTTCACGGTAATCGCGATCTATGCGGATACTCGTCTCGACCTGAATTTCTTCGGTTGGCAGATACCTCCGTCATTGGTGGTGTCCATCAATCCGTTCTTCATCTTCGTCTTCTCCTTGGTGTTCGCGGGAGTGTGGACCAAATTGGGCAATCGGGCCCCCGCAACGCCCACCAAATTCGGCATCGCACTGTTGCTGATCGGCGCGGCGTTCTTGCTCTTCCTTACGCAGGTCAATTCGGACCCGGTATTCATCGGCTGGATCGTTCTGATCCTGTTCGTGGCCACCATGGGTGAGCTGTTCCTGTCTCCGGTTGGCTTGTCGTTGGCCACCAAACTCGCACCGCGCAAGTATCCGGTACAGATGGTCGCTCTCTTCAACCTTGCTCTCGCTCTGGGCACGGCGCTATCCGGTTCGCTGGCCTCGTTCTACTCCGCTGAAAACGAGACCGCCTACTTCGGCACGTTGGGTGCGGTCACCGTTGGTCTCGGCATCCTGATGTTGGTGGCGTCCAAACCCATCCTCAATCGCATGCGTGGCATTCGGTAGTTCCTTCACAGACGACGCCGCTCCGGCCGTTCCGAACGCCCCGCACCTCTTCGAGAAGCGCGGGGCGTTCTGCACATCGTGTTGCCCTATGAAGTGTGACGTGAATCGCCTACATTGACCTCACGTAACAATTACGTTCGGCACCGCCTCACAGTCCCTGATCTCACCTCGGATTGTGGACAGCGCCCCCTTGTAGCAAGAGGTCCTCATGAGCAACGAAACGTCCCCCGGCCAAGGTGCCACTGCGTCGTCGGCGGGAGTCAAAGGCAACGATCCGAAAACCGGTGAATCCCACGAACTGAAACGGGTCATGGGACCTGGACTACTGCTGTTGTTCATTGTGGGCGACATCTTGGGCACCGGCGTCTACGCTCTGACCGGCAATATCGCCGGCGAAATCGGCGGTGCTGCGTGGGCACCCATCCTGATCGCTTTCGCGGTGGCCACCATCACCGCGTTCTCCTACCTGGAGCTGGTCACCAAGTACCCGGGTGCCTCGGGCGCAGCTCTCTACACGCATAAGGCCTTCGGCATCCACTTCATCACCTTCCTGGTGACGTTTGCCGTGCTGTGCTCCGGCCTGACATCTGCCGCTACCGCTTCGTCCGCAGTAGCATCCAACTTTGCTAAGGGCTTCCACCTGGAGCTGAGCCCGTTCGGTATCTCCGTGGTAGCCATCGTGTTCCTGGGCATCCTGGCTCTCATCAACCTGCGCGGTGTGTCCGAATCCGTGAAACTCAACGTGGTGCTCACGTGCATCGAACTCACGGGCCTGCTGATCGTGATCCTGGTGGGCTTCTGGGCCGCATCTCAGGGCAATGCGGACTTCAGCCAGACCGTGGTCTTCGAAACCTCCGAGGACAAGAGCATCTTCATGGCCCTGACCGCGGTAACCTCCTTGGCGTTCTTCTCGTTCGTGGGCTTCGAGGACTCGGTCAACATGGTCGAGGAGACCAAGGACCCCACTCGGAACTTCCCTCGCGTCATGCTGCTGGGCCTGAGCATCACGCTGGTGGTCTACGTGCTGGTCTCGATCTTCACCGTGGCCATCGTGCCCATCGGTCAGCTGGGTGAATCCACCACCCCGTTGCTGGACGTGGTACGTATCGGCGCACCGGGTATTCCGATCGACTCCATCTACCCGTTCCTGACCATCATCGCCGTGGCCAACACCGCGCTGATCAACATGCTCATGGCATCCCGTTTGCTCTACGGCATGGCGCGCCAGGGTGTGATTCCCGGGATCCTCGGCAAGGTGCTCCCGGAGCGCCGTACGCCGTGGACCTCCATCATCTTCACCACCGTGCTGGGCATGGCCCTCATCCTGATCGTCAACAACTTCATGGGTAAGGGAACGGCTTCAGCCCTGGGCGGCACCACGGCATTGCTGTTGCTGGCCGTGTTCACGGTGGTCAACATTGCGGCGATCATTTTGCGCCGTGACAAGTCACAGGAGGATCACGCGTACTTCCACGCTCCCAAGGTCCTGCCCTACCTGGGCACCATCACCTGTGCCTACCTTCTGGGCCCGTGGGCGCAGGACCCCATCGAGTACCAGATTGCCGTGATACTCATTGGGCTGGGCGTGCTGCTCTGGCTGCTGAACTTCCTCTACGACCGTTTGTTCACCGGCCGCCGCACCCGCTTCCACCACCCGGAAGATCTCGCACACCTGGAAGACACCGACCGCTAAAGCATTCGTTCCTCACGTACCAGGGAGACACCCATGAGCATTGTCGTCGGCTACCTACCGACCCCCGCCGGACGCGCCGCACTGCGGGCCAGCATCGGCGAAGCAAAACTACGTTCCAGCAAACTGGTCATCGTTCAGGCACCCGCACCCAAGCAACGCTTCGGACGTCCCGCCGAACAGGAATCACCGGCGGCGTCCGCCGAAGACCAGGAGCTGTTGGCCGAGAGCGGCATCGATCACGAATTGGTGTCCGTCCACCCGGACAGCGACCCCGCGGACGCCATCCTGGACGCGTGTGAACGCGTCACTGCCGAGCTGCTGGTCATCGGAACGCGTAAGCGCACGCCGGTGGGCAAGCTCATCATGGCGCCCACCACTCAGCGCATCCTGCTGGAGGCCACTTGCCCGGTGCTGTGCGTCAAGGCCGGGTACACCGTGGACGACTGATTCGCCCAGCAGCTACTAGGCCGCCCGGTCTTCCTCCGCCTCGTTGAGGTCGAAGGTCGGGCGGCTTTGCTGTGCGGTCACGGGCGCTTCCCACGACGACGCCGCGGTCGCGCCAGTTGCGCTTCGTTCGCCAGTCACGGTGCTGGTCGCACGCTTGGATCCCGGTGCAGGCACCGTGACATCTTTCTGTGTCCAGCCGAATCCATAGGCCAGAGCTGGCACCAAAGCATTCGATACTGCACAGCCGATCATCACACCAGCCCACGCCACCGGGATGGAAACCAGCACGTCAAGCGGAAAATGCGCGGTTGCGTATATACGGCTGAGTCCAACGAGAGCCACAAACGCAAGACCGAACAATAGAATTCGGTTGTGTTTGGAAGAGCGGAAATTCACGAGTGTTAAAGCCAACACGATCGCGAGTGCGCCACCAGTGTGTCCCGACGGGAAGGACGTGGCGCCGTCGAGCGCCAGAAGTTGATCACCGGTCATCAAAGACGGGCGTGGGCGCTCTGCAGCGACCTTGACCAGACCGATCGTGGCCCAACCCATGAGGGACGTGATGAGGAACGCGGTGGCGTCCAGGGGTCGTCGCCGGAAGACGGCGAGCCACCCGGTGATCATGGCGATGATCAATACAATGCCCGCATTGGAGAGCACAGCCTGGACCGCCATGGCAATGGCGTCGAATACTGCGTTGCGATATTGGACAAGCCCCTCGAGCAACGCGGTCTCCCCGTGCGTGATTTCCGGTGAGACCACCAGCAATCGACCGACGGTCGCAACCAACAACACCGTGACCAGAGGTACGGCCACTCGGTGTCGCAGTTGCGGCAAGCGCCACGGGGACCCGCCCGGCGAGGGGGAAGTTTTCTGCGCCGGATAGGTCATAGATCCATGGTGTCACTCATCACCGAGTGATTGCTGAAATCGCGCACCAGAGCCGGTGAGCCTGGAGGTTTCACGTGAAACGAAAAAATGTAATGAACCCTTCTTCGTTTGTATTCTCTTATCGGAATGTGCTGTTCGCGACAATTATGACGTCGTCCGGAATCGACTCATCTACTCTGCCGTTATAACTCTGAACTGACCCAATCCACCTCGATCCCAGGAGCCACCGTGCCCGAGAATCCCCAGTACCCACAGGTTTCGCAAGACGACGCACTCAAGCACATCGACAACAACGGCGTGGCCATCTACTGGCGTCCCGGGTGCCCATTCTGTGAGCGCCTTGAATACGGATTGGGTGAGGACGGCCAGAAGGCCACGTGGATCAATATCTGGGAAGATCCGGCGGCCAAGGAGTACGTAGCCTCCCTCAACGATGGCAATTCCACGGTTCCCACGGTGGTCACCAAGAACACCCATTTCATCGCGGCGGATTCGGATGCACCTGACCAGGTTCGTCAACTGCTGGCCAACGCCACCCCCGCGACCGCAGACTGAGGGAGTCAGTACCGGTAATCACAGAAAGCAGGATGACTCATGGCTGATCACTACCATTCTCCGGAAGACCTCAAGCTCCTGGGTGAGCTGAAGAAGCTTGCACCCGAGGAGTTCACCAAATTCGCGACATTCGACGCGGCCATCGGTCGCGAGGGCGGTCACATCGACCCCTTGAACCGTGAGCTCATCGCCATCGGTGTCGCCCTGACCACCCAGTGCCCCTACTGCCTCGAAGTGCACACCAAGAAGGCCAAGGCCGCCGGTGCCACACGCGAGCAGATCGTGGAAGCGGGCATGGTCGCCGCAGGTCTGCGCGCCGGGGCCGCCGTGACCCACACGGCCATGGCACTTCGCCTGTTCGACGAGGCCTGAGCCCAAGCTGTTTCACGCGGCACCGTGACCGCACCGTGCGGAACCGCGCCGCGCGCTTCGTGTCGGCGCGGTTCCTTTCTCGTGTGACTTAGTCGCCGTAGGGCCAAGGGGCTATGAGCACTCGTCCGAGAGCCAACCACGCCTAATTAGTCCGAACCTCTGTCAATCAGGAGCTTTGTCTTCGATAGTTGAAGGCGGGCTACACTCCGGTGCAAGAGAATCTTCACAGGAAATCGAGGACGACGATGTCCCTGCACTCCACGTCCGCCCCCTTCGAAGCGGCCCCGGGCTCACAGACGTCTTTGCGCGTGGCCAATCAGCGCCGGGTGATCGATGCCATGCGCGCACTGGGTACCACCACGCAGGCGACCATCGCGCGCGAAACAGCCCTGGCGCCGTCCACGGTGTCCTCCATCGTGCACGAGATGGTGACCGCGGGAGTGCTGGCTATGGATTCGTCACACGGGGGCCGCCGTGGGCAGCTAGTCCGGTTCAGCGACAACGCCGGCTTCGTGGTGGGCCTCGATGTGGGCCACCGCCACCTCACCGTGGCCGTGGCGGATCTCAATCAGGACATCAAGGCTCGTCAGCGATTTGATCTGCCCCGAGGTCATTCGGTCACCGAAGCGCTGGACACGGCCGATTCCACCTTGGACGCCATGGTTCGGAAGCTGAAGATTCCTCGGGTAAAACTACTCGCCGCCGGATTGACCGTGCCGGCCCCCGTAGACCTCGAAGGACGCGTGGTGAGCGCCGGGGCCATCCTTCCGGCCTGGGCCGATACCGATGTCCGTGCCGCTGCCTCCGGCCGACTCGGACTCCCGGTGGCCGTGGAAAATGATGCGAATGCCGGGGCGGTGGGTGAGTTCTCCCAGGGCGCCGGACGCACCGCCCAGAACATGGCCTACATCAAGGTCTCCCACGGCGTGGGTGCCGGCCTGATCCTCAACGGCCGACTGTTCCGAGGAGCCACCGGTTCCGCCGGGGAGCTCGGGCACATGACCCTGGACGAGCAGGGTGACGTCTGCCGCTGTGGCAACCGCGGATGCCTGGAAACATTCATCTCGTCCGAGGCCGTCCTCACCCTCCTGGGCGCCACCCGCGGCCCCGATCTCACGGTCGCTCAGGTTGTCGACGCCGCTCTGGCCGGGGATGTCGGCTGTGCTCGCGTCATCGGGGACACCGGTCGCACCCTGGGCACCACCGTGGCGAACCTGTGCAATCTCATCAATCCGGAGCTCGTGGTCGTGGGTGGCGAATTGGCCCGCGCGGGTGATCTGCTGTTGGCTCCGCTACGGGAGATCGTGTCTCGCTACGGTGTACAAGGCTGCACCCGGGACCTCGCGATCACCGCCGCTGAACTCGGCCCGGAAGCGCACCTCACCGGGGCGCTGATCATGGCGCTCGAGAACGTTTCTCTCACCGTTTAAGACACACCCACGTTTTTTGTGTTCAAGACATGGACATTTAGTGATCCGGGTCCTAATCTTGATCCACTACCGGCAAGCGTACTTCCGGTTACCGTCCCCACAGCGTCCTATGCCCTGGGGCCTGCATTCTTACTTCGTTACAGCAAGGGAGCTGCGCGATGAGCCAAGCAGCGCACGCAGTACCGTCCGAGCGTCACGACGCAAACACCGGCGCGGTCATCAGAATCACAACGGTCGCTGCTTTCGGTGGCCTGCTCTTCGGTTACGACTCCGCCGTGATCAACGGCGCGGTGTCCTCCATCCAATCCCGCTTCGACGTGGGTCCGGGTCCCCTGGGCTTCGCGGTGGCAGCGGCACTGCTGGGTGCCGCGGTGGGTGCCTTCTTCGGCGCCCGCATTGCGGACCGCACCGGTCGCATCCTGATCATGAAGATCGCCGCGGTCCTGTTCCTGGCCTCAGCGATCGGTTGTGGCCTGGCTAATGACATCACCACGCTGGTCATCTTCCGCGTGGTCGGAGGTGTGGGTGTGGGTGTGGCCTCCGTGATCGCCCCCGCCTACATTGCCGAAGTTTCCCCTGCGCACCTGCGCGGCCGGTTGGGCTCGCTGCAGCAGATGGGCATTGTGCTCGGTATCTTCCTGTCGCTGCTCATTGACGCCCTGTTGGCCTACTGGGCCGGCGGGGCAGCCAACGAGCTGTGGCTGGGTCTCGAGGCCTGGCGCTGGATGTTCCTGGTCATGGCCATCCCGGCTGTCATGTACGGCATCGGCGCGTTCACCATTCCCGAGTCCCCGCGTTACCTGGTGTCCCGCGGCCGTGATGACGAGGCTCGCTCCGTGTTGACCAGCATCCACGGCGATCAGGTGGCCGAGGAGCGCGTGGCCCGCATCCGCGAAACCATCAACAAGGAACACAAGCCCCGCTTCAGCGATCTGCGTGGTTCCCTGGGTGGTCTCAAGCCCATCGTGTGGGTCGGTATCGGCCTGGCAGCCCTGCAACAGTTCGTGGGCATCAACGTGATCTTCTACTACTCCAACGTGTTGTGGGAGTCGGTGGGCTTCTCGGAGTCCGATTCGTTCGTGATCTCGGTCGCCACCTCCGTGACCAACGTGTTGGTAACCATCGTGGCCATCTTCCTGGTGGACAAGGTGGGCCGCCGCCCTCTGCTGCTCATTGGCTCCACCGGTATGGCCGTTTCGCTCGCAACCCTGGCCATTGTCTTCGCCACCGCCAGCAAAGTCATGGTGGACGGTCAGCTCACGCCGGTGCTCGGCCCCGTGGCAGGTCCGGTCGCCCTGATCGCTGCCAACCTGTTCGTGATCTTCTTCGGTGTCTCGTGGGGTCCGCTCATGTGGGTCCTGCTGGGCGAGATGTTCCCCAACCGCATCCGCGGTGCCGCACTGGCCGTGGCCGGTGCCGTGCAGTGGATCGCCAACTGGGCCGTCACCGTCACCTTCCCGGCGCTGTCCAACTTCTCGCTGGGTCTGGCCTACGGCATCTACGCGTTCTTCGCGGTGGTCTCGCTGATCTTCACCATCAAGATGGTCTCCGAGACCAAGGGTGTGGAGCTCGAGGACATGCACGACTGACGCTTTATCCCACCCGATCCGATCGCCCTGGTTCCGTACGCGTGTACGGGACCGGGGCGACGTCGTACCCGCTGCCTTCCGCGCGTGGCTGCGGGAGGGTCATAGTTTGTCGGATTAACAAATATGCCGCTCCGATACCCCCACCCCGGGCGTTCTCGGGTAGTTTCGAGTCTGATATTCGCGGACGATCCCCGTGGAATCGCCCACAATCTTCACGACTTTTCAATGGCGAAATGAGGACCTCACGGTGACCCAATCTTCTTCGGAACAGTCCACAGCAGGACGTAAATCGGCCGGCCACGTGATCGTGGATTCCCTGGTCGCCCACGGCGTGGAACGCGCGTACGTCGTGCCCGGCGAGAGCTACCTGGATGTGCTGGACGGCCTGTACAAGTCCCCCATCAATACCGTGATCACCCGCCACGAGGGCGGCGCCGCGTACATGGCCGAGGCCGACGGCAAGATGAACACCGTGCCCGGCGTAGCCATGGTGACCCGTGGCCCCGGTGCCGCCAACGCTCACGTGGGCCTGCACACCGCGTGGCAGGATTCCACTCCCATGGTGCTGTTCGTGGGGCTGATCCCCTTCGAACATCGCGAGAAGGAGGCGTTCCAGGAGTTCGATCCGCACCAGTGGTTCGGCTCTGGCGCCAAGCGCGTGATGGTCCTGGACCACGCCGAGCGCGCCTCCGAATATGTCGCCGAGGCCATGTTCGCAGCGGCGTCCGGCCGCCCCGGTCCCGTGGTGGTCGGTTTGCCCGAGGACGTCATCACGCGCGAGATCGACGCGACCCTGCACCCGCGGATTCCTGTTGCTGGTGGCGGTATGACCGTGACCGACTGGAAGGCTCTGGAGAGCGCGCTCAAGGAATCCGAGAAGCCGCTGTTCGTGACCGGCGGTAACGACTGGACCCACGAGGGCGCCCAGAAGTTCACCCAGTGGCTCGAGGAACATCACATCCCCGCCGCAGCCGAGTGGCGCACGGAGGGTACCGTGCCGTTCAACTCCCCGTCCTACGTGGGCCCCATCGGCTATGGCCGCCCGCGACCCACCTACGACCTGCTGGAAGAAACTGACCTGCTCGTCTTCGTGGGAACCGTGCCCGGTGACGTGATCACGGACGGTTTCCTGGTGCGTCAGGACTGGTCCAAGAAGAACTTCATCGTGACCATGGACCCGTCCATGCGCGGCCGTTCCGGTGCCGTTTCGCATCAGATCGTGGCCAAGCCGGACGTATTCGTGCGCGACCTGGTGCGCATGGACCTCCCGGTCAAGGACGGCTGGAAGGACTGGTGTGGTCGCATGCGGCAGCAGCAGGTCGACTTCGCCGAGCCAAAGGACACCCACCCGGAGGACGGCCCGGCCACCATGGACACCATGATGGCCAACTTGGTGGAAAACCTGCCGGAGGACGCCATGGTCACCTTCGGCGCCGGAGAGCACACCAACTGGGCGCACCGATACTTCCCGACCAATGGCTACGCGTCCATGATTTCGGCGCGCAACGGTTCCATGGGGTACTCGGTACCCTCCGCCGTGGCAGCGTCCCTGAACTACCCGGGCCGCCGAGTGATCTCGATCGCCGGTGACGGTGAGTTCCTCATGAACGGTCAAGAGCTGGCCACCGCCGCGCAGTACGGCGCCACGCCGTTGGTCATCGTGATGGACAACCAGGAGTACGGCACCATCCGCACGCACCAGGAGAAGCAGTACCCCAAGCGCGTGTCCGGTACCCAGTTGACGAACCCGGATTTCGCGGGCATGGCCACCTCGTTCGGTGGTTTTGGCGTGCGCGTGGAGCGCGAGTCCGAGATCCCGGGTGCGCTCGAGGAAGCCTTCAAGGCCATTGACGAGCAGGGCACGTTCGCGCTCATCCACCTGATCGTGGAGCAGCGCCACAAAGCATACTGATCCAGTTATAGATACTGGTCAGATAGCTGACGACGCCGCTCCTGGAACCTTTCGTACGGAAAGTCCCGGGAGCGGCGTCGTCGCGTTCGAGCGTGGGCGACTAGCGCAGCGGGTGCTCTGCCTGGTCCTTGTGCATCCGACCGGCGAAGACCGCAATGACGCCGAGCAGAGGCGTCACGATGGCCACGCCCCAGAAGATCGCCTCGGGCGGCAGGACCTGTGAAACCGGTCCCGCCACCGCCATGGATACGGGCATGAGCGACAGGGACACGAAGAAGTCCAGGGATGAGATGCGCCCAAGCATGTGCACGGGGACGCGGCGCTGCAGCAGAGTGCCCCAAATGACCTGACCAGCGCCGCCCGTGGCACCGAAGACACACAACGCGATCGCCATGACCCACCACGAATCGGTCATGCCCACCAGGCCGAACGGCAGCGTGCCGAAACCCCACAGCCAGATCATGGTGGTGAGGTAATTGCGCGGCAGGGGCATGGATGCCGTGATGATCGAACCCAGCGCCATGGACACCCCGTACAGACCGAGCATCGCACCGTAACTGGCCACCGTGCCGCCCAGCCGGTCCACGACCAGGAATGGGACGAGCACCTCGAGCGGGCCGATGAACAAGAACACAGCGCTCATGGCCCACAAGAGCGTCCAAAGCAACCACGGAGTGCGCACCGAGTAGAGGAAACCGTCCACCAGATCACGCAAGATGGACGTGGACGGCGCCGTGTTGGAGCCTTGCGGTTCCTCCTCCCCGAACCTGCCGCTCGTTGGGATGCGCAGAAACATCATCAGGACGAACGCTGCGGCGTGGCACACGGCAATGGCCACCACGGCGAGCGCTGGGAAAGCCAGGCCAGCGAGGAAGCCACCCACCGCGGGACCGGCAGCGATCTGCAAGAGCGGTCGGGCGGTCCCCTCCACACCGTTGGCGGCAAGCAACTGACTGGCCGGCAGGATCCTCGGCAGTGCGGCCGAGTAGGCGGGGTAGAAGAATCCCAAGGAGCCTGCGAACACGAACGCGGCGATCGCCAGGTGCCACATCGCAAGGTTGCCGGTCCATGTCAGGAGCACGATCACAGAAGCGGTCAGAAAATTGGTGGCTTCCACGCATCGCAAGATGATATTCAGCCGCACGCGATCTGCCGTCACCCCGCCCACCAGGACGAAAACCACCGCGCCCAAGGCACCGGCCGCGGTGACCATGGACAGATCCACGGCCGAACCGCCCAAGGCCATGACCTTCGCGACCAAGGCGACCGCCCACAGTCCTGATCCGAACACGCTCATGCACATGGCAAAGGCCAGCACCGCGAAGGCCGGGGTACTGAAAGGTTTGAACGCGCGGGGAAGTAACATTGGGATTAGCCTACAACTATGTATCACGTTGTGATATAAAGCGTCGCCCTCCAGGGGGCCAAGCTACTCCATGAAGTACCGTTGAAGCGGTTATTTTCATGCAGTTCCCCCAGCGAAGGAGCCCCAGATGCGCGCAACCCACGTGCCGGAAACCGGAGTCATCACCGTGCGTGAATGGCCCAAACCGCAGGCCACTGAGCCGGGCACGTTCGTGGTGCGGATGACGGCGGCATCAGTCTGTGGTTCGGATCTGCACGCGGCCCTGCACGGCACGCTGCATCCCAAGGGTCCGGAGCGCGCGGGCTACCCGGGCCACGAGGGCGTGGGTGTCGTTTCGGAGTCCAACTCCGAGAAGTTCCCCGTGGGCACCACAGTGCTGTGCGTTCCCCCGGGTGAGTTCGGTGGAGCGTTCGCGGAGTACATGCTGCTCGACGACGACCACGCCGTGGCTCTGCCCTCGGACGTGAACAGTAACGATCTCACCCAGATGCGCCGCTACATGATGGCCCAGCAGCTGGGCACGTGCATTTACGCGTTCGACCTCTACTGGCCCACCGAGGTGCCCGCGCGCACCGCGGGCACGTGCGTGATCATGGGCGCCGGTTCCGCGGGCTTGTTCTTCCTGCAGGACGCCCTGCGCCGCGGTTTCGACCAGGTCATCATTTCGGACAAGGAACCTGCCCGCCTCGAGATCGCCCGCAAGCTGGGTGCCCGCGCCGTGCTGATCCCGGACGAGGACCTGGGCACCGTGGTCTCCGAGCTCACCGGCAACAACGGCGCGGATCTGGTGATCGAGGCCGTCGGTTCCGATGAGTTGCGCACCCAGGCCGTGGACATCGTGGCCAACCGCGGCATCGTGGGCTGGTTCGGCCTGTACGAAAGCTTCGAACCTACTCTCGTGCCGATCTTCGAGGTCTTCCGCAAGTGCGTGCGCCTCCAGGGTTCCGTGGCCGCCCAGTCCGAGCCCGGCCTCAAGTCCTTCCACGAGGCTGTCCGTCGCATCCACGACGGCGAGGTCGAGGTCGACTACTGCCTAGGCCCCACCCACACCTTGGATCAGGTGGCAGAGGTGCTGCGCATCGCCGAACGCGGCGGCGACGGCCAGGTCAAGTTCACCATCGTCCCGTAACCCCGCTTTTCACCGCCCGACGACGCCGCTCGGGTACCTTGCGTGCGCAAGGTACCCGAGCGGCGTCGTCCGCGTCGATGGCAAAAGCCCAGGAAGACTGGCCATTCGGCCATGTCAGAGCGATCTACCCCGGGGTAGATTAGGACGTCAGAGGTAATCAATAAGTCACCGAGCGGACCGAAGGAATGGATTGTGCCGATCAAATCCTTCATGGGACTCGTGCGAGGCGAGCGCGATCACTCCCGCCCCGAATTCTTCGAGGGCGTCGCCACCCCGGCCAGGATCCTGGTGTTCGTTGCGGCCGTGGTGGCCTATTTCTCGGTGTCGGCCCTGTGCACGTGGCTGCTCCCGGACGTCATCACCCGGGATCTGCTGGGCGAGGTCATTCCGCGCATCATCGCGGTGGCTTCCGCTGCTCTCGTGTTCATGACGAGTGAGCGGCTATTGGCGCACACCGTGGAGGCTACGGAGCATCCTTCGGGAGGGGCAGGGTCACCGTAAAGCGGCAGCGACCGTGTGAGTCCTCATCGACCGCGATGGTGCCACCGTGGGCGAGCACGATCTCGCGGCTGATGGCCAGGCCCAATCCGGATCCACCGGTATCCCGGGCTCGTGAAGCGTCCAGGCGGACGAACCGTTCGAAGACCTTGTTCTGATCTGCGGGGGCAATCGTATCGCCGTTGTTGATCACGGTGAGCACCGCATTCGTCTCGGTCGCGCTCAACCGCACCTCGATCAGCGACTCAGCATGGCGACCCGCGTTGGACAGCAGATTCCGCACCACGTGCTGCAGCTTTGAGGCGTCCGCACGCAGGCGCACCGGCTCGATGTAGACCGTCAGTTCCTGGTCCAGTGCGGGTCGGATCCGGGCGATCTCGTCCGACACCACCTCGTCCATGTCGGTGTCGGCAACGCGCATGTCCAGGCCGGCGTCGTCCGCGCGGGCGAGGGTGAGGAGGTCCTGCACGAGCTGACCCATGCGCTGGGACTGGGAGACGAGCACCGGGGACAGCTCTTTCCAGGCCTCGCCGGAGGGATCGCTGCGGGCCACGTCCAGCGTGGTGGACAACGTGGCCAGCGGCGAGCGCAGCTCGTGGGACGCATCGGCCACAAAGCGCCGTTGTGCCTGATCCGACGCCTGGAGCCGGTCCAGCATCGCGTTCATGGTGGAGGCCAGCTGAGCAATCTCGTCGCGGGTGGGCGGCACATCCACGCGTTCGTCCAGATTGGACCCGCCGATGGTGCGCACCTGGTCGGTGATGCGCCGGACCGGCCGCAGGGAACGGCCCGTGAGCCACCACATGGTCAGCGCGCCCAGGATCACGAGGAGCGGGCCCACCACCAGCACGAACACCGCCACGACGGTGAGGGAACTGGTCTGCAGGTTGACGGGAACGGCCACCACCAAGGTGTGGGGTTCGTCGTTGACCACTATGCCTTCGGAGACATATACAAAATCGTTGGGGATGCGCAGGAGGCCTCGGTCGTCGGTGCGCGATTCGAACGTGGCACCCGGGGTGAGCGCCGGTGAGTTCAAATCAATGTCCCCGGTCATTGCGGGTGAGGAGGCCACGACCGAGCCCTCCTGATCGGTGAGCTGCACCAGGACACCGGGTTGGCCCACCGCGCGCAGCAGATCCTCGGGGTCCGCTTGGGACCACACGTAGATCACGCGATTCTCGGGAGTCTCCTGCCCGTCCACCAGACGCGAGAGCACCTGCTGCTGACTGGTCACCGCTTGATCATGGGCGGTGGAGACAATGTTGCGCTTGAGCACTTCCAGCAGGAGCACACCCGCCAACAACAGCACCACGATCATGAGCAGTGCCGCAGCGAGCGTGGTCTTGCGCCGCACGCCCCACCGCCGGCGCACGCCCAACATGCTCATGCCGCGGAGGTATCCGCGACCAGTCGATACCCCATACCCCGCACGGTCTGCAGCGTGTTGAGGCCGAAGGGAACGTCGATCTTCTTGCGCAGATACCCCACGTAGACCTCCACGATGTTCTCCGAACCCTCGAACGCGGCATCCCACGCGTTGTCCATGATCTGCAGTTTGGACACCACGGTCTCCGCGTTCTGCATGAAGTACTGCAGGATCACGTATTCCTTGGCGGTCAGTTCGATCACCGTGTCCCCGCGGGTGACCTTGTGCCGGGACGGGTCCAGTTCCAAGCTGCCCACGGTGATGTTGACCGGTCGCTCCGGGGCGCCGCGCCGGATGAGCGCTCGCAACCGGGCCACCAGGACCATGAAGCTGAACGGCTTGGTCAGGTAGTCGTCGGCGCCCAGGTCGAACGCGTCGGCCTCGTCGTACTCGCCGTCCTTGGCGGTGAGCATCAACACGGGCGTCCAGTTCTTGGCGGCACGAATTTCCTTGAGGATCGTGTACCCGTTCTTACCGGGCAGCATGAGGTCCAGCACGATCACGTCGTACGGGTTCTCCTGGGCCAGCCACGCACCGGTGACGCCGTCGTTGGCCACGTCCACCACGAACCCCTCGTTGGTGAGTCCACGGCGCAGCGACTCCAAGAGGTCCGCCTCGTCATCGACGACCAGTACACGCATTCATCAAGCCTTTCCAGCGGAGCGGGTTGTCTCCCAGCTCCCACGGTATTCGACAGCCCATCCGAGGGCACCCCTCAAGAATGCCGCCTATTCACTGAAGGGGTTCTGAGCACCCGCTCCACCTCGGTCCGTCAGTTCTTCTGCGGCCGTACGAACGGGAAGGACAACACGTCGCGGATGGTGGTGTCCGTCATGAGCATGACCAGCCGGTCCAAACCGATGCCCAGGCCTCCAGCGGGCGGCATACCGGTTTCCAAGGCGTACAGGAAGTCCTCGTCCACTTCCATGGCCTCCACGTCACCGGCGGCCGCTTTCAGCGACTGTTCGGTCAGGCGACGGCGCTGCTCCACGGGATCGGTCATCTCCGAGTACGCGGTACCGAGTTCCATGCCGTTGGCCACCAAGTCCCAGCGTTCCACGAGCCCCTCCTCGCTCCGGTGGGGCGCGGTGAGCGGCGAGGTTTCCAGGGGGAAATCGCAGTAGAACGTGGGCTCGATGGTCTGCGGTTCCACCAGTTCACCGTAAAGCTCTTCCAGCACCGCACCCGGACCCATGCCGGGCCCGATCTCCACACCGTGGTCTGCGGCGATGGTCAGCAGTGTCTCGAAGTCCGTGTGGATGCTGACGTCCTGCCCCACGGCTCGACTCACGGCATCCGTCACGGTCACCACCGGCCAGGGCCCGGACACATCCGTCAGCACGGGAGCCGCCTCCGGATCGCGGACGTCACGCAGCGGCAGCACCGCAGATCCGTGCAGCTCCACAGCCACCTGCTTGATGAGTTCCTCCGTCAGCCGCTTCATCTCCATGTAGTCCGAGTACGGCAGGTACGCCTCGAGCGACGTGAACTCGGGGTTGTGCGTGGCGTCCGCGCCCTCGTTGCGGAAGTTTCGGGAGATCTCGAAGATCGGCCCCGACCCCGCAACCAATAGCCGCTTCAAATACAGTTCCGGCGCGATCCGCAGCGACAGGTCCATGCCGTACGCATTGATGAACGTCTTGAACGGCCTGGCCGATGCCCCTCCGTGCACCGTGTTGAGCACCGGAGTTTCAACCTCGCGGAATCCCTGGTCCGTGAGGTAGTCGCGCACCGTTTCCATGGCCAGCGAGCGCTGCTTCAGCAGGTCCAGCTTCCCGGGGTGCACCAGTAGATCGGTGGAGCGCTTACGCAGCCGCGCCTCCGGATCCTCGAAACTGTCCCACGGAACCGGTTGCAGCGCCTTGGACGCCATGGTCAACTGTCGCGCAAGCACGGATTCGGTGCCGTTGCGGGACACACCCCACTCACCGTCCACGACCACAAGGTCACCTGAATCCAGGTTGGCACGCAGCACGCCCCAGGCCCCGTCCATGCGTTCGCGGTCAAGCACCACCTGCACGGTGCGTCCGGCATCCGTGAGGTCCAGGAACAGCACACCGCCGTGGTCACGGAGCTTGCGGATCCTGCCGCTCACACGCACGGACGACGACGACGCTTCGCCCGCCTCCCGACGGGCCATCAGTTCCGCCACGGAGATTGCCGGGGCCAAACCCACCGGATAGGGGGCGATGCCAGCTTCCGCGAGCGCTCGCGCGTGGCGCAAACGATGCCGGGTCTGCTGCGATCGCCGCGGTGCGAGTTCACGCAAGCGAGGCGGTTCGTGATCGAGCTCGCGAATGGCGGCCAGAGCGGCGTCGTCGAGCTGGCGATCCGGTGCGGAACGCACGAACGGCGAGGGCAGGAATCCCTCGACCTGCGCGGTGGTGGACGCCATGCGAGGCAGCGAAAGCGCGCTGTCAAAGCATGCGTACCGCGGGAACCATTCGGGGAGGTACTTGGCGTTGGATCGGTAGAGGCTCTCGAGTTGGAAGAAGCGATCCAGGAATCCCAGTACCGACGAGTTGAAGCGCGTGATCACGCCGGCGCCCAGCTCTTCGGCATCGGCGAAGACACCGCGCAGCATCGCGAAGTTCAAGGACACCTCACGAATTCCGCGGGCGGCACCGAAATTCATGAGTTCGGACACCATCAGTTCCGTGGTGCCGTTGGGGGCGTCCGGGGAGCGTCGCATGACATCCAGGGACAAACCGCGCCGCCCCCAAGGCACGAACGACAACAAACCCTTGACCTGACCGTGTTCGTCGCGGGCCACCACCACGGTGCATTCACCGTCTGCGGGGTCACCCCATCGATTCAAGGCCATCGAAAACCCGCGATCCGGCTCGTCCCCGCGCCACTGATCGGCGAGCGCACCCAACTCCGCGAGCGCCTCCGCAGACAGTGCATCGTGGTTGCTGATCTCGACTTCCAGTCCGCGCTGCCGAGCATGGCGAACCGCGCGGCGCACGTTGGTCATGGACGAATTGGCCAGTGAGAAGCGCTCCGGATGCAGAACGGCCTCGTCACCCATGACCAGAACGCCCATTCCCTGGGCGGCGAAAGCGCGGGCGCCATCCGCAGAGGCGGACGTGACTGCCGGAGTCCACCCGTAGTAACGGGCATGCCCCAACCAGGCCTTCACCGCGGCGGGCCAACTCGCTCGGTCACCCACGGGGTCGCCAGAGGCGAGGCACACCTGCCCCACGACCCGATAGGTGATGGCCGCGCGACCATCCGGGGAGAACACGGCGTTCTTGTCGCGCCGAGTGGCGAAGTAGCCCAGCGAATCCTGATCCCCGTACTGCGCGAGCAAGGTGCGCAACGCGACTTCTTGCCGGGGCGTCCAGGTGGTCTCCTTGGAGCTGGAACGCAAGAACATGAACACCGCGGCCACCAACGTGAGCGCGAGCAGCACCGACACCAGGCCGGGCAACCAATCGGGCACTTGGTGCCTGAACTGCGGGTTGGGTGAGTAGATCCCCAAACCCCGATTGATCGCTTCCACGAGCACACGACCGTCATCGCTGGCCGACTCCGTGGAGATCAGCAGGATCACGTGAGTCATCGCCACAGTGAATAGGGCACCCACCACGAGCGTGACCATCGCGGCAACGGTGCTCCTGGCCCTGGTGCGGCCAGGGAAGGCCGCTCGCATCCACCAGGCCAACACCAACGTGGACACGCCCACCACCAGTGCGGTCACATCCATCACGAAGAAGCCCCGGGTCAGTGGGTCTGCCAGTGTTTCCTGGATCCCGACCTCGGCCGCGTCCAACAGATTCAACACCGATCCGAACACTCCCAGGACCTGCAGCACAGCGACCAGGACCAGGGCGATCCGCTTCCGGCGGATCAACGCCCCCGTGACCAAGGCCAACAGTGCGACCGAGGCCAGGGAGGGCGAGACAGGCAGGTTCAGCGCCCCCAGCACCATGTACGGCACCGGGGAAATGACGGCCAGCCATTGCATGACGGTCAGGATGAGACCGAGCAGCGTGGCCATGGCGAACACCCACGTGAGGATGCGCGCACCCCGTTCTTGTGCCGGGGTGGGCAGCTGGAAGTTACGCTGTCCGGATTCCCCCGTTAGCTGGGGGTCACCTGCCAACTTCCTGCTGTTTGACTCTTTGGTCATTCACTCGACTCTCTTCGAATTACTATGTGTGCATCGGCGACACTCTATTTCTATTTCTTGTGGGCATCGGGCGACATCCGACCACAGTATGAAATCTCCAAGAGAAGAGCGACGATATGAGTTTTTTCGAATTAACAGGCTGGCCAGTTTTCGTGATGGCCGTTACATTGGCGGCGATTGTGCTTTTCGTGGCCGTGTTTCTCGTACCGCGGTATCGGAAGCTCGGCGCGTCCAGATACATCATCCAGTTCGTGTCGATAGCGCTGGTCACGATTCTGACCCTGTTGGTCATCTTCCTCAAGCTCAACAACGACAACCAGTGGTACGGCAATTGGGGAGACCTGGCCACGGGAGGGGACGGCGGGTCGGTCGCCACCCAAACGGCCGGGCTCACCGCTCCCACCCGAGCTACCGCCGCGGAACTACCTCACGCCCCGTTCACGAACACCCAACTCGATCCGCGGGGCAGTCAGCAGATCGGTGCGCAGGTGGATCCCTCTGCCACCGGCGGACAATGGGCGACTTTCGAATTATCGGGCAAGGAGTCGCAGGTCACGCAGCAAGTTACCGTTTGGTTACCCCCGTCGTATTTCACGGACAAGGATCGCGCATTCCCCGTCATTACAGCGTTCACAGGATTTCCCGGGAGCGTGAAGACCTACAGCAAATCCATGAATTTCGATCAACATATTAAGACTGCGGTGCGCGACTCTGCCGTGCGAGAACCCATTGTGGTAATCCCCGATGTCTTTCCCGGCAATCACGACACCGAGTGCGTGGACGGCAATCACGGAAAATACGAGACATTCGTGAGCCAGGACGTGGTCTCGTGGATTCGCGAGAACTTGCGAGTTTCCGATGATCCGCAGGCGTGGTCCACTTTCGGTTACAGCGCGGGCGGCTGGTGTTCGTCCATGTTCACCGTGCGCCATCCGGAGATCTGGGGAAACAGCATTAACATGGCCGGATATTTCGCCCCGGATTACAGTAAAGGTCAAGAATGGGTGACCGCAGACCCCGCGGGATACGACCTGGGCAAAGTAGTGGAAAAGAATAGCCCCGATGTGAATATCTGGTTCTTCACCGGCGGCGAAGATACCCCGGCTATCAAAGCGGTGGAGAAATTCAAGGAAACGGTGAAAGATCCCACGGGACTGGCTATTAATACGTCCCAGACCGGGGGCCACAGAGTTCCCCTGTGGACCGCACAGATCGAGACTTCTCTCAAATGGCTCGGCCAGGTGTCACCGTATTTCGCGGCACTGCGGTCATAGACCGGCCAAGCGCAGCGTGTGCCCTCTGGCTTCCGCCCACGCCGGGTGCTCGAGCACGGTCCACGCGTTGTGGTCCGCATCCTCCACCACGGTGAGCTCTGCCGGATCGCCCTTGTCCTTGGCAGCGGTGACATAGTCCTCGGCCTGGTGCGCCGGTATGAGCTCGTCCTCACCGCCCTGACACGCAATCACGGGGATGCCGATGGGTAGAAGCTCCTGTGGGGAGGCCTCCTCATACCTTTCGGGTTCCTCATCGGGTGTGCCGCCCATCAGGTTTCCCACCCGGTCGTTCGCGTCTTCGCGGAACGCGCTGTCCAGGTCGTACACGCCCGCCATGGACACGCAGCCGATCGGTTTCACCGTGGGATCCGCTCCGACTTGGCCTTCTTCGAGTTGCGATCTCGACGTCGCCCACGTGGCCAGGTGCCCACCGGCACTGTGCCCGAGCAGCACGACACGCTGGCCGTCGAGCTCCACCGGCGAGTGCTCCGCGAGGCGAGGGACGAAATCGACTCCCGCGGCGACGTCGTGCCCGGCCGCAGGCCAGCCCGCGCGTGCGGGACCGCGATCCCTCTGATCAGGGTGAATGGTGCCCCGATAGGCGATGGACCACACGGCTACCCCGTAGGAAACCAGGTCCGTGCCGATGTCCGTCATGTAGGACATGTCCGAGGCGTCTTCCCAACTGCCTCCGTGGATCATGACCACCACGGGCACCGCTTCGCTCACCGGTTCGCCGTTGTCCTGGACCGGGACCGCGAGCATTCCGTACTGCGTGCTCTCGTCCGATCCGTAGGCGATCCGCTGTAGTTCGGACACCCCGTACGACCCGGTGGTCTTGAACTCCGTGGTCACGCCGAGCTTCTCCGCGGCTCCGCACCCGGCGAGCACCGCGCCCGCGCCCAGCACGGTGAGCCCGAAGGCCCCTCGGATTACCGCGCGACGACTCACCTGCGCAGAGTGATCCGCCATGTCGCCCCCTTGATCTCAAAAACTTCCCCCGCGGATCACGCTACATGCCGCCGGTGTGGGATGCCCGTGCGAGGAATAAGCTGTGAGGTATCACCCAGCGCTTGGGCGCATCCTGTGCCCCACGGAGGCTCGTTCCGTTGCAGAAACGCCGCGAGGCTCCGCGCTTCGGAGGATCACCATGGCCACTGCGATGTTTCGGCGATTCAGGACCTGGTTGTTCAACGACCAGCCGGATCCGGCCGCCTATCACGGGCCGCATCAGCGCCCGCGCGAGAGCACCCGGACCCGTCCGTGGTGGGCCGTGATGTGTCTGTCCGGTGTCGACTACTTCTCCACGCTGGGCTATCAGCCCGGCATCGCAGCGGTCGCGGCGGGTTCGCTGGCGCCCATCGCCACGTTGGTTCTGGTGCTCGTGACCCTGTGCGGCGCGCTCCCGGTGTATCGGTGGGTGGCTGCGGTCAGCCCTCACGGCGCGGGGTCCATCCGCATGCTGGAGAAACTGCTCCCGCGGTGGAACGGGAAAATTGCCGTCCTGGTGCTCCTGGGCTTTGCGTGCACGGACTTCATGATCACCATCACCCTGTCATCCGCGGACGCCGCAACCCACCTGGTGGACAACCCCGTGATGCCGATGCACGGCACCGGTGCCAAGCTGTGGATCACGTTCGGGCTGATCACGCTCCTCGCGGCGGTGTTCCTCAAGGGATTTCGCGAGGCCATTGCCTTGGCCGTGTTCCTAGTCCCGATCTATCTGGCCCTCAACATGGCGGTGATGGTCGTGGGGTTTCAGCAGATTTTGGCCCACCCGGAGTTCCTCGCCGGATGGACCACCGCGCTGACCACCCAGCACTCCAATCCCTGGATGGCCCTGCTCCTGGCGATCGTGGTCTTCCCGAAACTCGCCCTGGGCATGTCCGGCTACGAGACCGAGGTGTCCGTCATGACACAGATCCACCCGGGATCCACCGCCGGCGGCGGCAGCGCTACCAAGGCCGCGCATGACGTCGTCGACGGCGCCGACCCCAGCGACACGACACAGTCGGCCGGCCGCGGTCGCGACCACCCCGGCAAAGCTGACCATCACAGTGTCGCGGGCAAGCACGGTGCCGTTGCCGGACGCATCCGAGGTGCCCGCAAGATGCTCACGCTGGCCGCCGCAATCATGGCCGTGATGCTCCTGTGCTCATCCATGGTCACCACGCTGCTGATTCCGCCGCAGGAATTCGCCGCCGGTGGCGAGGCAAACGGGCGCGCGCTGGCCTACGTGGCGCACGAGTACATGGGACCGGTTTTCGGCAGCGCCTACGACCTGTCCACCATCTTGATCCTGTGGTTCGCCGGGGCCTCCGCACTGGCCGGAATGTTGAACCTTGTACCCCGCTACCTGCCCCGTTACGGCATGGCTCCGGAGTGGACTCGCGCCGTGCGTCCGTTGATTCTGGTCTTCACGCTGGTGGCCTTCATCATCGCGTGGATCTTCGACGCGGACGTGGATGCCCAGGGCGGCGCCTATGCGACCGGGGTGTTGGTGCTCATGACCTCCGCGGCGCTGGCGGTGACACTGTCCGCGAGACATCACGGGCGGCCGCGCCTGGCGTGGGGGTACGGACTGGTCACCGCGGTTTTCCTCTACACAACCATCGCCAACGTGGTGGAGCGCCCGGACGGCATCAAGATCGCGGCGGTCTTCGTGGTCTGCATTCTGGTGATTTCCTTCGCGTCCCGCGTGTGGCGCGCCTCGGAACTGCGCATCACGGATCTGCGGGCCGATTCTGCCTTGCGCGCCTCGATGGTCGCGGCACAGGGCCACGCCATCCAGCTGATCCCGCACAATCCCGACCCCTCCGACGCTGACGAGGACTACCGGGAGAAACTGATGACCGAGCGCCTGTCCCACGCCCTGGTGGAGGATGCGGACGTGTGGTTCGTGGAGGTCAAACTGCGGGATCCGTCCGATTTCTCCGACAAGGTGTCCTTGGTTTCGCGCACCGTAGGCTCACACCGAGTCATCCACGTGGACGGTTCCTCGGTCCCCACGTGCCTGGCGGGGGTGGCGTTGTGGATCCGTGACGAGACGGGCGTGCCACCGGATCTCTACCTCGAGTGGTCGTCAGGTTCACCCATCCGCAACTATCTCAGGTTCCTGCTCTGGGGCCAGGGCCAGACGGCGTCCATGGTCCACGAGATCTTGCGTCGCGCCGTGCCCGACGACGCCGCTCGCCCCGTTGTCCACGTGATGTAACGTGACGCGCGTGGTCTCGATCCCTCGGTCATCGGCAGTCGCTGATACCCCTCTTCTTGTCCGTGGTGAGCGCATATGACCATCCAGGAATATTTGGTCTCCACCCTGACCACCGCGGCGGGCGGCTTCGATCCCGCACCCATGCTCATCATGGCCGCCGCGTTGGGTGCCGGTGTGCGGCGTCGGCATGTTTTGGGTGCCACCACGTTGCTGCTGGGCGGCACGGCGCTCTGGGGTTTCGCGCTCACGCAATGGGTGGGGCGGCAATTGCTCGACATCCACTGGCACGAACTGGTCAGACAGGGCACCACGGCAGCGTGGATCGAACTCTCCCTGGGGTTGGCCCTTGCCGGTTATGTCGTGCTCAGAGTTCTTCGAGCGTCGCGTGACCGGGCGGAGGCTCGCGACGAGGATCGTGACATCGAGAAGCCCCGCTCAGCGTGGGGCCTGTACATCACTGCCGCGGTGTTCGTGGCCATTGTGATCTTCGATGTGCCGTTCGATCTGTTCGTGGCAGCGTCTGCGACCCAGGCTGCACCCGTCGCTGGAGCGGGCTGGGTGGCGTGGGCGCTCATCAGTCAGTTCCCGTTGACGTTGCTTGCCGTGGTGACGTTGGTCGGTCGGCAGCGCGGCGTGGCCGACACCATGACGCGGTGGTGGCGGGTCATCCAGCCCTATGCGTCGGTGGCCGTCACGGTGGCGCTGGCTCTCGCCGCACTGCTGTTGCTCATCGACTCGACGAAACTACTGGTGTTCGGCCAGTTCCTGGTTCCGTAATTTCCATTTCGACCGTGGTCCGGTGACGGCGCGCCAAGCCCTTCTGCCGTTTGGCCCCGTAGAGGGCGAGGAGCCCACCCACGATCACCAGGACGAACGCGACGAGTGCCGGCGAGCGGTAGCCGAAGCCCGCAGAAATTACCGCGCCACCCAGGACCGCGCCAATGGAGTTGGCCACGTTGAAGGCCGAGTGATTCAACGAGGCACCCAGCAACCGTGCTTCCCCGGCGGCGTCGATGAGCCAGCTCTGAATGGACGGCATGACGAATGAGTGGGCCAGACCCATGGCCAGTCCCGCCACGAAGATTCCCACAGGGTTGCCCACGAGTGCCCACACAGCCAGCATCACCAGGGCGAGCATCGGGAACCCGATGATCATGGATTGCTTGGGATAGCGGTCCGCGCTGATGCCGCCGGCGATATTGCCCACGGTCATGCCGATACCCACGGTGGCCAGTAACCACGGCACAGCCCCGCCGGGTAGGTATGCGAGTTCGCGACTCATCTGGGTGAGGTAACTGAAGATCGCGAAGAACCCACCGAAACCGATCGCGGCAACACCCATGACGATCCACACCTGCCCGTAGCGCAGTGCGGACATTTCTCCCCTGCGGCTGGACCCGGCAATGGGCCGCTGAGAGGGGACCGTGAACCACAGGGCAGCCACGGTCACCAGGAACACCACGGCCACGGCAACGTACGCCGCGCGCCAGCCATAAGCCTGACCCAGCGCGGTCATGGTGGGAACGCCCACCACATTGGCCACCGTGAGTCCGGACAGCGCGAGCGCCACACCCTTGGCCTGGTTGCCGGGGCCCATGACGTCCGCGGCGACCAGCGATGCCAGGCCGAAGTACGCACCGTGCGGCAGGCCCGCCAGGAAACGCATGACCATGAGGGTTTCGAATTCCGGCGCCACTGCAGAGGCCACGTTGCCCACCAACAGGGCCACCGCCATGACGAGAAGCATGGTGGTCCGGGACGCGCGAGCCACCAGAACAGAGATCAGTGGTGCGCCCACCACGACACCCAGGGCGTAGGCGCTGATCAACCAGCCCGCTTGGGCAATGCCCTGCTCGGGTGAGGCCGTGTACGTCTCCCCCAACATGTCCTGTGCGATCTGAGGCAACAAACCCATGGAGACGAACTCCGTACACCCGATACCAAATCCGCCCAGGGCAAGTGCGAACAGGGCGAACCTGCGGCGGGCGGGAGTCATCTCGGGCATACGGGCAGAACCTTTCGAGGGGTGGGTTTTGAGCACCGAGTATTGAGGTGCGTCTACAAGGGTGCCGGTTTTTGTTCGCCCCGTGAACTACTTGTGGTGCGATTCACCAAGAATCAGGCGCTCTCCGACACGAAAATAGTAAGCAGTATTACTATTGGCATCATCACATTCAGAGCGGTCATGGCCCAGTTCAATGCTTAGGCCGTTCGAAGCCTGTCACCAGGCGAACTCCTTGGAGGAGTCTCATGAGCGCCCTAATGCTGGACAAGAAAAATGCTGTGATCTACGGAGGTGGTGGCGCTATTGGCGGTGCCATCGCACGAGTATTCGCCCGGGAAGGAGCGAGAGTCTTTCTCGCCGGTCGCACGCAATCCAAACTTGACGCTGTGGCCAGCGACATTGCCGCGGTAGGCGGTGCTGTCGAGACGGCCCAGGTGGATGTCTTGGATCCACAAGCCGTTAACGCGCACGCCGATGCCATTGCGGCTACGGCCGGGCACCTCGACATTGCGGTCAACGCCGTGAGCATCATGCACGATCAAGGAAAAGTGCTGGCCGAACTCTCGGTTGAAGAATTCATGCATCCGATCGATGACTTCCTGAAGGCCAGCTTCATCACGAGCCAAGCTGTGGCACGCCACATGGGTGGCGACCGCCCCGGTGTCATCATTTCTCTGTCGGAGCCCGGAGCCAAGCTGACGGTCGGCGGAATCCTGGGCCACGGCGTGAGCGCCGCCGGGAAGGAGGCCTTCTCTCGCCTGTTGGCCGCGGAGCTGGCACCCCGCAACATCCGGGTCGTGGACATCCGGCCTCATGCCGTGACCGATGCGCCGGAGGCCGATTCCTACACCCAGGAACTCTTCAAACCGTTCGCCGAGTCGGGTGGGCAAACCGTCCGGCAGTTCCTGGACGACGGCATGGCGCAAGCTACGCTGCTGAAAAGGCTGCCCACGCTCTCCGACGTTGCGGAGACAGCCGCGTTCCTGGCCTCTGATCGTGCGGGAGCCATCACCGGAACGGTCGTCAATCTGACGGGCGGGGCAATTGCGGACTGAACGTGTAATTCTCCCCAGCCCGTGTACGAAAGTTATCCACAGGTGTGGAGAACATTGTGCATATCCCGAACAACATGTACTCCACAGGGCTCCCAGAGCCTGGTTTTCCGGTATCCACAGGGTTGTTCACAGCTGTGGAATTACATGTTTGTAAGTTGTTAACAGGTGTGGACAACCCCTGTGGAGAACTCCGCTCAGCGACGCTTTCGCAGCCCCGGGAGCATCGTCAGCGACACGAGCGCGCCCACAATCAGGCCACCCACGTGCGCCTGCCACGCGATGCCCCCCACCAAGAACCCGAAGGCCAGATTGATCACAATGAGCACCACGATGGGCGTGATGTTGCGCTTGAAGTGGCGCATGAAGATGAACAGCGCACCGAACAGGCCGAAGACTCCACCGGAGGCTCCGATCACCAGCACGTTGGGCTGTCCCAGCAGCAGCACGCCCAGAGACCCACCAAGCACCGACAGCACGAAGAGGACCAACATCCGCCAGGATCCCAAGAATGGTTCGAGCATCCGACCGAACAGGTAGAGCGTGTACATGTTCAACAGCAAGTGAATGGGTGATGGCATGGAGTGCACGAACCAGGAGGTGAGCATGCGCCACGGCTCGGACGTGGTGAGCACCGGGGCGTATCCCAGAATGGACGCCAGGTTGTAGGGAGTGGTCGCGTAGACCAGCCATTGGACGCCCCACACGGCCACGCACAGTCCGATGATGGTCCACGAGACCGGCATGCCGTCCCCGCGGCGTCGTCGTTGAATCCCGGGACCGCCGCGTCGCTCAGGCTGCTGCGGGCCGCGGGTCGGGTCATGCTGACCGGACGGGTGCTGCCCACCGGGACCACCTTGAGGACCCGAGATGTACTGGCCGTACTGCGGGGCAGGAACGGGCCGATCGCCCCACGGGTCTTGCCGGTCGTTGGGGTCCTCTTGAGGATTCTCGTTCATGTCTGCTCCCGTATATTCACTGGTCATAGCTACAACAAAGCCCACCCGATCAACGGGTGGGCTTTGTCTACGAAAAGACTATCGAGGTCAGAGCTGCTCGATATCGATGGAGGTGATCACGGCATCCTCCACGGGGCGGTCCTGACCACCGGTACGAACGTTGTTGAGCTCGTCAACGACCTTCTTGGAATCCTCATCCACAACCTCACCGAAGATGGTGTGCTTGCCCTGCAGCCAGGTGGTGGGTGCGGTGGTGATGAAGAACTGGGAGCCGTTGGTGCCGCGACCGTTACGCAGACCCGCGTTGGCCATGGCCAACATGTACGGAGCGTTGAAGTTGAGTTCCGGGTGGATCTCGTCATCGAAGTTGTAACCGGGGCCGCCGATGCCCTGGCCCAGCGGGTCACCGCCCTGGATCATGAAGTCCTTGATGATGCGGTGGAACACGACGTCCTTGTAGAGGGGACCGTTCTGCTTCTCACCCGTGCGGGGATCGGCCCATTCCTGGGTTCCGTCCGACAGGCCGACAAAGTTCTTCACGGTCTTGGGTGCGTGGTTACCGAAGAGGTCCACCACAATGTCGCCGTGGTTGGTGTGGATGGTCGCCTTGTGCGTGGCAATAGCAGTCATGGTGTCATTGTGGCACGCTCCCCGGAGCGCGTCAGGGGCGCGGGGAGCCGTTCAGCGCACAGTGAAAAGCCCATGAATCCGCTGATTGAGCCCTCGTGAGCTACTAATAAGCCCGTATGCTGATTGTGGAGCTTTTTAATGTCACTACTTCAGGAGGGACACGTTATGAGCTTGTTCAAGAGCAAGAGCCAGAAGAAGGCCAAGCTGGCGCAGAAGGGCGCCGAGGCAAAGGTCGTGGACGCCGGCGCATGGCTGTCCAACGAAATCGGTCACTTGGGGACCAAGCTGCAGCACGGTGTCGAGACGGGCGCATCCGCCCTGGCCACCGGTGTTCAGTCTTCCGGCCCGTACGTTCAGGAGGGCCTGGGTAAGGCTCAGGAACTGGGCGGCACCGTGAAGGCACGCAGCGAGAAGGCCGCCGCTGCCGGTGCAGCCGCCGCCGCACCGCTGGCCGCAAAGGCCGCAAAGAACACCGCCAAGGGTCGCGCTGCGGCTCAGGGCAAGTACGACGGCGCCGTGGCGGCTCTGGCCGCCAAGGTCGCCGATGCAGACACCTCGGATCAGTTCGACGCTCTGGTCACCAAGCTCACCGGTGACAAGAAGACCGTCAAGCGCATCCAGAAGGCTGCCCGCAACTCCGCCAAGGAGTACGCCAAGAAGCAGAAGAAGGCTCAGGGCGGCAATAAGGGTCTGTTGATCCTCGGTTTGATCGCTGCCGGTGCCGTGGCCGGCGTTGCCGCATGGCGCGCTTCCCGCCCGGTCCAGGATCCCTGGAAGACCCCGGCCACCACGTCCCCGCGCGTGTCCGCTTCCCCGGTCAACAACTCCACCACCGTGGCCGCAGGCCAGGGTGCCAAGGTTGACGACATCAAGGATCCGACCGCTCCGGTGAACGATCAGGGCACCACTTCCCAGGCTGCTCACCGCGCATCTGACGGCGCCAAGTCCGTCGCCGAGGATGCCAAGCAGACCGTCAACGAGGTCAAGGAACAGATCAAGGGTTCCAAGCCCGAGGACAACAACAAGTGATCTGAGCCAGCTCCGCGCTAGCTAGAAACACAGCGACGCCGCCGGGCCCCGAGAAGGGGCACCGGCGGCGTCGGCGTTTAAGGCCGTGGGGCACGACCCGGTGTCGCTAGGAAAAGGCGCCCGAGACGGTGTCCCAGACTTGGTAAATGCCCAGGATGCCGAACAGCACGGCGCAGATGACGAGCACGGCGTTCGTGAACATGCCGTTGCGCCAGTTCTTGGGGGTGCGCGAGGTGTTGAGCAGTCCCAGCAGTGTTACGGCAAGGAACGGCATGAACAATGCGCCCAGCACGCCGTACAGCAGAATCAGGAACACAGGCCGGTCCAGTAGGAGCAGAAGCATGGGCGGGAATGTGAGCCACAGCAGGTAGAACTTGAAGTACTTGCCGCCGTTGCGGGTGTCCGGGTGGTCCTTGGGACGGTTGCGAATGTTGCCCCAGTAATCGGCGAACATGAGCGAGACGCCGGACCACACGCCCACCACCGACGAGAAGGACGCGGCCCAGAAGCCGATCAGGAAGATCACACCGATCACGTCGCCGTAGCGTTCGCGCAGCACGGCGTCGAGGTCGAGCAGGCCGCGGTCGCCGGCGCTGATGGCGTAACCGGCGGAGTAGAGCACCTCAGCACCCACGACCAGCATGGCGAGCACAAAGATGCCGGTAATGGCATATGCCACGGCGTTGTCGAGCTGCATGACGCGCATCCAGCGGGGCTGGTGCCAGCCCTTTTCGCGCAGCCAGTAACCGTACGCCGCGAGAGTGATGGTGCCACCCACGCCACCGGCGAGTGCGAGCGTGTAAACCACGCCGCCCTGGGGGATCACGGGGATCAGACCCTTGAGCATCTCGGGGATGTTGGGCAGCGTGATGATCGCCAGACCCACCATGACCAGGAACATGATGCCCACCATGGCGGCGGTGATTTTCTCTACCGCGGCATAACGCCCCATCCACACAATGCCAAAACCGATCAGGCCCATCATGATGGCCCAAGCCCACAGCGGCAGGAACGGGAACAGCGCAGCCAAGGGAAGTGCGGATGAAGACATGGCGGTCGCGCCATACACGAAGCCCCAGATGAGGATGTACGGACCGAAGTACCAGGACGTCCAACGCCCCAGCGAGCGCCAGCCCTCGAAGATCGTGCGGCCGCTGGACAGTGAGTAACGGCCCGCGCCCTCCACCAGAACGATCTTCATGATGGTGCCCACGACCACCGCCCACAGCAGCGTGTAGCCGTAGCGGGAACCGGCGGTCAGGGTTGCAACCATGTCTGCTGCACCCACACCGGTGGCTGCAACGACCAGACCCGGCCCAATGATGCGCCACTTTTTGATCCGTTCCAATTGCTCATGAGGATTCACCGATGGATCCGGCAGAAAAGGTGTTTTATCGCGCATTCGGCTACTCCACTGACTTGGCAATCATGAGGGGGTCACAGCAATTGTTCGTCAGTATTTCACGCGTTAACTGTTCGGGCGGATTGATACACCACTGTGGCAAGGAGGTTCTGCAATGTTTCTTACGCCGACGCCGCTCGAGCAGCCCGCCCTGCAAACTGATGAACGTTAGGACCAGAAAATTGGGTTTTTCGGGTCGCAACGTCGATGTTTTTGCAGGCGGGGTGTCGGGAATGGTTCTACCGTCGACCAGAGTGCACCCGTTGAGCCACGCACGGTCGTATCGTCGATCAAATTGCTGGTGCACAGCACACCGCACGCCAAAAAACCTCCGGGCCCCTGTCACAACAGGAACCCGGAGGTTCTGACTGTGGAGCCTAGGAGATTCGAACTCCTGACATCCGCCTTGCAAAGGCGGCGCTCTACCAACTGAGCTAAGGCCCCGTATTCATTTGTGGCTCACCAGCAGGTGAGCCAAATCCCTTGACCGTTCAGTCGACGGGATCTACAGCTGAGTCCCATGCTTCGCGTTTGACTTCTGCCTCGCGCCAAGCCTTGAAAGCTGCGACGGACAGACCTGCGAGTGCAGCCAGTGCTGCAATTCGTGTCTTCATCGCTACCTCCACACGATTTTACTCGTGAACTCAGTTGAGTGGGCGTACCAGGAATTGAACCTGGGACCTCTTCGTTATCAGCGAAGCGCTCTAACCGTCTGAGCTATACGCCCGTAGCACGGTCGACCAACAAGCTAACTTCTTGGTTGACCGAGCTGAAACTTTACCGGAGGTTTCCCCCGGCGCCAAATCGTGGACCGATCAGTCGTCGGTCAGGGTCACCCCGATACCGCCGATCAGTGCGGCCGCAATGTTGTACAACAGAGCTCCCAGCACGGACAGTGCGGTCAGCAGAATCACGTTGACCACGGAGATGATCGTCGCGAACAGCGCCACGTTGCCCAGGGAGAGGAATTCCTTGATGTCCGTGCCGCCGGCGTTGCCGCCAAGCATCGACAGCATCTCGTTGATGCCGTCGAACAGGCCGGTGAGGTTCAGCACGAGCCACAGCACCAGCGATGCCACGACCGTGATGATGCCCAGTGCAACGGAGAGCAGGAACGCGAGCTTGAGCACCGACCAGGTGTCGACCTTGGAGACCACGAGCCGCGCGCGGCGCACCTTGGCGCGGGGTGCGGGGCGAACCAGTCCCTTGTTGGACTGGTTCTGAGGCTTCTTCGCAGCGGGCGTGGCCTGCTTCTTCTCCGCGGTTGTGGTGCCGCCCTTGGCGGGACTCACCGAAGAGTTCTTCGCGGGCTTGGCGCCCTTTGAGGCTGAGCTTGCACTCATGCTTCACCTCCGTTGTCGTTGTTTTCCAACGCTACTGCATCGTCCGAGGTTGCCTCGACATCAATGCCCTGGTCCGCTGCGTCTTCCTGAGCTTCCTCGGGGACGACGTCGCCGCCCTCCTCCGCCTCGGAATCAACCTTTTTCTCGATCTCTCGTTCGGCGTTGTGAGCAACTCCGACAATGTGGTCCGAGGGACCAGGTTTGGCGAAGATCACGCCCATCGTGTCGCGCCCGCGAGCGGGAACTTCGGCCACGTTGGACCGAACCACCTTGCCACCGGACATGACCACGAGGACCTCGTCCGCTTCGCCCACGATCAGACCGCCCACCAGGCCGCCTCGATCATCGGCGAGCTTGGCCACCTTGATGCCCAGACCGCCACGGCCCTGCACGCGGTACTCGCTGACCGCGGTGCGCTTGGCGTAGCCGCCCTCGGTCACCACGAACACGAAGGCGTCGTCGGTGACCACGTTGGCGGAGAGCAATTCGTCACCCTCGCGGAATTTCATGCCGGTCACACCGGAGGTCGCGCGACCCATGGGACGCAGGGCGTCGTCGTCGGCGGTGAAACGCAACGATTGGCCGAGGTGCGAAATCAGCGTGATGTCGTCCGCGGGAGTGGCGAGCATGGCTGAAACCAGCTCGTCGTCGTCGCGCAGGTTGATGGCGATGACGCCGGCGGTGCGGTTGGTGTCATAGTCCGAGAGGCGCGATTTCTTGACCAGGCCGCGGCGGGTGGCGAGCACCAGGTACGGAGCGTCCTGGTAGGTGCGCAACTGCATGACCTGCGCGATGCGCTCGTCCGGCTGGAACTCCAGCAGGTTGGCCACGTGCTGGCCCTTGGCCTCGCGGCCGGCTTCGACCAGCTCGTACGCCTTGGCGCGGTATACGCGACCGAACGTGGTGAAGAACAGGATCCAGTTGTGCGTGGTCGTGACGAAGAAGTGCTCCACCACGTCACCGCCGCGCAACTGTGCGCCCTTGATGCCACGGCCACCGCGGTGCTGCGAGCGGTACTCGTCCGAGCGGGTGCGCTTGACGTACCCGTCGCGAGTGATGGTGACGACCACTTCCTCTTCGGGAATGAGGTCTTCCATGGACATGTCGCCGTCGTAACCGAAGAGGATCTCGCTGCGGCGATCGTCACCGTAGTGGTTGACGATCTCGGCGAGCTCCTCGGAGATGATCTCGCGCTGGCGGTCCTCGGACGAGATGATCGCCTGGTACTCCGCGATGAGTCGCTCGAGCTCCGCGTGGCGATCCTGGATCTTCTGACGTTCAAGGGCGGCCAAGCGGCGCAGCTGCATGTTGAGGATCGCCTGGGCCTGGGGCTCGTCGATGTCGAGCAGCTCCATGAGCCCGTTGCGGGCTTCTTCCACGGTGGGAGAACGGCGGATCAGCGCGATGACTTCGTCCAGGGCGTCCAGTGCCTTGAGGAGCCCGCGCAGAATGTGCGCTTCTTCCTCGGCCTGCCTGAGGCGGTACCGGGTGCGACGCACAATGACTTCCATCTGGTGCGTGACCCAGTGGTGCACGAACGCATCGAGGGACAGGGTGCGCGGCACACCGTCCACGAGCGCCAGCATGTTCGCGGAGAAATTCTCCTGCAGCTGGGTGTGCTTGTAGAGGTTGTTGAGCACCACCTTGGGAACGGCATCGCGCTTGAGCACGATCACCAGGCGCTGACCGGTACGACCGGAGGTCTCGTCGCGCATGTCCGCGATGCCCTGCACGCGGCCGTCCTTGACGAGGTCAGCGATCTTCACGGCCAGGTTGTCC
Organism: Kocuria sp. WRN011; assembly: GCF_002295155.1. NCBI lineage: Bacteria > Bacillati > Actinomycetota > Actinomycetes > Micrococcales > Micrococcaceae > Kocuria > Kocuria sp. WRN011. The sequence continues at coordinate 257,218 of NZ_NSGI01000003.1, read as the reverse complement.
GGGTTCACCTGGTACGGCAACTCGGTGATCACCAGGCACGTGCGACCGTGGATCTCCTCCACATTGACCACCGCGCGCATGGTGATGGACCCGCGACCGGTGCGGTAAGCGTCCTCGATGCCCTTATGCCCCAGGATCTGAGCTCCCGTGGGGAAGTCCGGACCCTTGACCCGCTTGATGAGCTCTTCGAGCAGGGTCTCGCGATCCACGGTGGGGTTCTTGAGGTACCACTGCACGCCGTCCGCCACCTCGCGCAGGTTGTGCGGCGGAATGTTGGTGGCCATACCCACGGCAATGCCGGAGGAACCGTTGACCAGCAGGTTGGGAAAGCGCGCCGGCAAGACGGTGGGTTCCTGCTGCTTGCCGTCGTAGTTGTCCTGGAAATCCACGGTGTCCTCGTGGATGTCCCGGACCATCTCCATGGCCAGCGGCGCCATCTTGGTCTCGGTGTAACGCGGGGCCGCAGCGCCGTCATTACCGGGCGAACCGAAGTTACCCTGGCCCAGCGCGAGCGGGTAGCGCATGATCCAGCCCTGGATCAGACGCACCAGGGCGTCGTAGATCGCGGAGTCACCGTGCGGGTGATAGTTACCCATCACGTCGCCGACCACGCGCGCGCACTTGTTGAAAGAACGCTCGGGGCGGTAACCGCCGTCGAACATCGTGTAGATCACGCGGCGGTGCACGGGCTTCAAACCGTCGCGCACGTCCGGCAGCGCACGGCCCACGATCACGGCCATGGCGTAGTCCAGGTACGAGCGCTGCATCTCGGTCTGCAGGTCCACCTGCTCCACGTGGTCGCCGCTGCTCACGACGACGGCGCCCTCGTTCGTTTCGAACTCAGCCGAGTTCTCGGGGTCGACCGGGACGTTTCCGTCCGGAGTCTCGTCACTCATGCGTTGCTATCCGTTTCTTCTCAGATCCCACAATTCACCGTTCATGCCGCATACGGAATATGCGGTCGACATCATGTACTAGATGTCGAGGAAGCGAATGTCTTTGGCGTTCTGCTGGATGAATTCTCGGCGGGACTCCACGTCCTCGCCCATGAGCACGGAGAACACCTGGTCAGCCGCAGCGGCGTCGTCCATGGTGACCTGCAACAGCGTGCGGTGCTGCGGGTCCATGGTGGTGTCCCACAGCTCGGTGTAATCCATCTCGCCCAGACCCTTGTAGCGCTGGATACCGTTGTCCTTGGGCAGACGCCGGTTGTTGGCCAGGCCATTGGCCACGGCCTGGTCACGCTCGGCGTCCGAGAACACGTACTCGTGAGCGGCGTTGGACCACTTGATGCGGTACAGCGGCGGCTGCGCGAGGTACACGTACCCGTGCTCGATGAGCGGGCGCATGAACCGGAACAACAGCGTGAGCAGCAGCGTGGTGATGTGTTGGCCGTCCACATCCGCATCCGCCATGAGCACGATCTTGTGATAGCGCGCCTTCTCGATGTCGAAGTCGTCGCCGATGCCCGCGCCGAACGCGGTGATCATGGACTGCACCTCGGCGTTGGACAGCGCACGGTCCAGGCGCGCCCGCTCCACGTTCAGGATCTTGCCGCGCAATGGCAGGATGGCCTGGTGTGCGGGATCGCGACCCTGCACGGCCGAACCACCCGCGGAGTCACCCTCCACCAGGTAAATCTCGGACAGGGTGGGGTCCTTGGACGAGCAGTCCTTGAGCTTGCCCGGCATGCCACCGGACTCCAGCAGACCCTTGCGGCGCGTGGTCTCACGTGCCTTACGCGCGGCCAGGCGCGCCTGGGACGCGTAGATCGCCTTGCGGATGATCTCCTTGGCCGAGGACGGGTTGCGTTCGAGCCAGTCACCGAACAGGTCGAACATCTCGCGCTGCACGAAGGTCTTGGCCTCGGAGTTGCCCAGCTTGGTCTTGGTCTGACCCTCGAACTGGGGTTCGCCCAGCTTGATGGACACCACCGCGGTCAGGCCCTCACGGACGTCGTCGCCGGTGAGGTTCTCATCCTTGTCGCGCAGCAGCTTGTTCTCACGCGCGTAGCGGTTGATCAGCGTGGTCAGCGCGGAGCGGAAGCCCTCTTCGTGCGTGCCGCCCTCGTGGGTGTTGATCGTGTTGGCGTAGGTGTGCACCGACTCCGTGAACGCGGTGGTCCACTGCATGGCCAGTTCCAACGACATTTTCTTGTCTTCGTCTTCCACTTCCAACGCAATGACGTCGTCGTGGATCAGATCCGCTTTCTTGGAAGCGTTCAAGAAGGTCACGTAGTCCAGCAGACCGCGGTCGTACTTGTAGACAACCTGCAGGTCACCGTTCTGGTTGGTGTGGGTCTCTCCATACGCGGCATTGACGGTGCCGCCGTCCTGACCCTCTACCGGTTCCTCTTCGGTGACCTTGTTATCGGACCCCGCGATCTCTTCGCCCGTTTCATCCTGGCGGCGCTCGTCCGTGAGAGTGATACGCAGGCCCTTGTTCAGGAAGGCCATCTGCTGGAAGCGAGCGCGCAACGTCTCGAAGTCGAAGTCAACGGTTTCGAAGATCTCGGCGTCCGGGTAGAACGTCTGGGTGGTACCGGTGTCCTCGGTGGCCTCGCCTTTTTCGAGCTGACCCTGCGGCACGCCTCCGTTGGCGAAGTTCATGCGCCATTCAAAACCTTGACGGCGCACCACGGTGTTCACTCGGGACGACAACGCATTCACCACGGAAATACCCACACCGTGCAGACCGCCGGAGACGGCGTACCCGCCGCCGCCGAACTTGCCGCCGGCGTGCAGGATGGTCATGACCACTTCAACGGTGGGCTTGCCCTCGCTGGGGTGCATGTCCACGGGGATACCGCGACCGTTGTCGGACACGCGCACACCGCCGTCTGCCTGCAGCGTGATCTCGATGTGATCGCAGTAGCCGGCGAGTGCCTCGTCAACCGAGTTGTCGACCACTTCGTACACCAGGTGGTGCAGTCCGCGAGGCCCGGTGGAGCCGATGTACATCCCCGGACGTTTCCTGACGGCCTCCAGGCCTTCCAGAACGGTGATATCGCTGGCACCGTATTCGTGCTGTAGGGGATCCTCTGTAGCCACGGGGTCTCCGGTCCTCCTGCGTAATCGACGTAGATCGATTGGTCGGCCCGCATGAATACAGCCGATGAGACAGCGCGCGGCTCATCGGCTGGCGGGACAAAAAGATCTTGTTACCGCGATTCTACCGGATAAAGCGCTCAACGGCCCGCAGACGCCCCGAGGGGCCGATCTGATGGGGGACCACATGAGCCGGGGGTGATTCCGAGATTTACGGCGTCTACAGCCTCATCCGGGACATGAAACGTTGTTATCCGTACGTATCGCGGGGTCCGCGGCCCTGCACGGTCCACCGGCCCTTCTTCCAACTGGGCCCCACGGGCCCCTGGATATCGAGCTTGGTCACGATGCCCTCACCCAAGCGATCCGCGAAAGTCCGCAGGATCTGGGACTGCATGAGGCGCAGCTGCGTGGCGTACGCGGTCGAGTCGCAGCGCACGCGCACCACGGTGTCCTCGAAGCTTTCGGGCCACGTGTGCTCGGCGTTGCGGGCGCCCACCAGTGACGCCCAGTCTGCCAACACGCTGCTGACATTCACCGGAGTTTTCCAGCCACGGTGCACGATCAGCGAATCCACGATGTTGCCCAGTTTGCGCGGATCCCGCGCCGACTTTCCGGGTCCGGAGTAACCGCCCATCTGCCGGGCATCCACGGGGCTGTTGTACCGCTGCTTGAGCGCCGGGGATCCGGTGCCATCCTCCATCGCCTGCCCGAAGAACTTCATGTTCTTGGCCGCGGCCGCCTTGGACAGTCGCGAATCCCCGCGTTCCTGGGCCGCTCGGCGCACACGCTGGAGAGCGGATGCTGCTGCGTCGACGACGTCGTCCCGGCTCGGATCAGCCATGCTCGCCTCGATCGCGTGGGGCCTCGGCGACACCTGACTGCTCCCCGAGCCCTTGGCTAGTGGGAATTTGATCAACCGGTGCCCCGCCCGCCATGGGTTGTTCGGCCTGCATCCGCTCGGTAGTGGGCTGCCCTGTAGCTGCGGCCGGGCCAAGTGCAGGGGAAACCGTGACCTGAACTTCGCCGGGGCTCACGCGCACCACCCGGTGGGGGTTTTCGCGCAAAGCTGGCGGAAGGTCCTCGTCCACCGCGGCTGTCACTAAAACCTGCTCGGCCTGTTGCACCAGCTGGGCCAGCTTCTGTCTGCGCCGCGCATCCAGTTCCGCGAATACGTCGTCCAGGATCAACACTGGTGCCGCGCCCTCGTTGGGGTCGTCGGCCACGTGGACATACCAGGACCCCAACCGGAGGGCGAGGGCCGTGGACCATGTCTCGCCGTGAGAGGCGTAGCCCTTGGCAGGGGTGTCGCCCAGAGAAATCACCATGTCGTCGCGGTGCGGTCCCACCAGGGTGATCCCGCGTTCTTGTTCCTGTCGCGCGACCCGTTCGAAGGCCTGAAGCATCAGCTCGTAGAGGTCTTCCACGGAGAAATGTTCCAGCGCTGCGGCGTCCGAAGAAGGATCCAACGACGAGCACTCGTAGCGCAGCTCTACGTGCTTGGGTCCGTCCGTGAGTTGCTGATAAGCCCGGTCCACCTCGGGTTCCAGCGCCTTGAGCAGCTGTAACCGGGCGCCCATGACGGCGGCGCCGGCCCGCGCGAGTTGTTCATTCCACACGGCCAACGTGGCCTGGTGGGATTCCGAGTTCTGGCGGGAGTAACGAGCCGATTTCAGCAGTGCATTGCGCTGTCTCAGAGCTCGTTCGTAATCACTGCGAGCGGCCGCGAGCACCGGACGCATGGAAGTTGCCAAATCATCCAGGAACTTCCGCCGATGCCCCGGATCGCCCTTGACCAAGGTCAGGTCCTCCGGGGAGAACACCACGGTGTGAAGAATGCCCACGGCTTCCCGTGCGCGCACCGCAGCGGCCCGGTTGATCTGTACCCGATTGGCCCGACCCTCGTTGAGCTCGAATTCCAGAACCGTTTGCTGGCTGGCGCGACGGACCCGAATTCTCACGATGGCTCGCTCGGAACCGGTTTTGATCAGTGGGGTATCGCTGGCCACGCGATGGGAAGACAGGTTGGCTGCCCAGTCGATGGCCTCGACCACGTTGGTTTTGCCCACACCATTGGGACCTACGAAGACGGTCAGCCCGCGGTCCAGGGCCAGATCGAGACTTGCGTAGGTCCTGAAATCCAGCAGGGACAGGTGGTCTACGAACACACGATCACTGGTTGGGCAACCGCACCGGCATCAGCAGGTACTTGTAATCCACGTTGTCCTCGCCGTCCTGCTCTGCCTGGGCGGAGAGAACCGCGGGCTTGGGTGGAGCAGTGAAAGAAAACCGCACGTACTGAGAATCGAACGCGTGCAGGCCCTCCGACAGGTAGGTGGGATTGAACGCCACCGTGATGTCGTCTCCGTTCAGCTGAGCGTCCAGGACCTCGGAGGCCTGGGCGTCCTCGCCCGTGCCGGCGTCCAGGGCGACCTGACCCTGGGTGAAAGCCAGACGAACCGGGGTGTTGCGCTCAGCAACCAGGGACACGCGGCGAACCGCTTCCACCAAATCGGCGGTCTTCACCGCGGCCGTGATGGGGGTGTTCTCGGGGAACAGCGACCGAATCTTGGGGTATTCGCCGTCGATCAGGAGACTGGTGGTTCGGCGCCCCCCGGACTCGAACCCGACCAGTTCCGCGTTGTCCGCCAGTGCCACGTTCACATCACCGGAGGCGCCGAGGGTCTTAGCGATGTCGTTCAGCGTTTTGGCCTTGATCAACGCAGCAGTGGAGATCGTGGGATCCGAGGGGCGCCACGTGAGCTCACGCATGGCCAATCGGTAACGGTCGGTCGCGAGCAATGTGATCTTCTCGCCCTCGATCTCCATACGGACACCGGTCAGGATCGGCAGGGTGTCGTCCTTGGACGCGGCAATGTTGACCTGGCCTACGGCATGGGCGAACTCGTCACCGGTGATGACACCCGAGAGCTCGGGAAGGGCCGGCAGCTGCGGGTAGTCATCGACCGGCATGGCCGCGAGATTGAACTTGGACGACTTACACGTGAGCGTGACTTTTCCGCCGTCGGCTTCGACCTGGACGGGTGCCGAGGGCAAGGAACGGCAAATGTCCGCAAGAAGCCGACCGGAGACCAGGGTGGTGCCTTCTTCCTGGACATCGGCACTGATGGTCAGGCGAGCAGAGATCTCGTAGTCAAAGCTTGCGATCGACAGTGATCCGTTGTCGGCCTTGATGAGGAGTCCGGAGAGTACGGGTACCGGCGGGCGTGGTGACAAGGATCGTGCCGTCCATGTGACTGCTTCAGCCAGTACGTCGCGCTCGACGGAGAACTTCACGGCAATGCCCCTTTGGTCTAAAAATGTGTAACTCGCCGTGTGCATCGTATCCGCCTTGAGCGGCGAGTATCGAGCCCGCAGCACTGCGGTGGAGTGCGGAAATTTGTAATTACAGGTTCTCGACCGGGCTCGAGGCGGGCCGTGCGGGGCAAGATTTTTGTTATTCGGTGGATTTCTCTTTAAGGGTAAGAGTGTTAATAACCCATGTGGAAACTGTGGATAACTGCCTGCTTCCCGCTGTTTGAACGGTTCGAGCCTGTTGACGTCCTGTGCTTAACTTCGGGTCCGTCTGTGGTCGCTCAGTGCACAACTTCCGCGGTATTCCGCGGGATCCACAGGGTCGTCCCCCGAACACGGATGCTTATCCACCGAAGCACGAACGTTGTCCACAAAGTTTTCCACATTGGCTGATTTCAGGTTGTGCACAACCCGTCCACACGGCCACCGGGAACTGTGCATGGAGCGTCGTCGTCACTGGTCCTGAGCGGTGCGAAGCTGTGGACAAATCACAAAAAGAAGGTCCCGGCCAACTGGCCGGGACCCTGAAGAATTGTCGAAATGCGAACTCAGCCCTCGCGGGACTGCTGCTTGATGCGGTTGGTCAACTCGGTGACCTGGTCGAAAATCTGACGACGCTCGGCCATCAGGGTGCGAATCTTGCGGTCCGCGTGCATCACCGTGGTGTGATCGCGCCCGCCCAGTTCCTGGCCGATCTTGGGCAGGGACATGTCCGTGAGTTCGCGCAGTAGGTACATCGCGATCTGTCGCGCGGTCACGAGCGTGCGGGTGCGGGACTTGGACTTGAGCTCGTCCAGGGTGATGTTGAAGAAGGCAGCGGTCTGACCCAGGATCGAAGCGGCCGTGATTTCCTGCCCGCCGTCCTCGGTGATCAGATCCTTCAGAACCAGCTCGGCCAACGGCAGGTCCACCGCTTGCTTGTTCAGCGATGCGAAGGCGGTGACGCGGATCAGCGCGCCCTCGAGCTCGCGAATGTTGGTGGAGATGTGCGAGGCGATGTACTCCATCACGTCATCGGGGGCGTCCATACCCTCACTAATGGCCTTCTTGCGGAGGATCGCGATACGCGTCTCCAACTCGGGCGGCTGCACATCGGTGATCAGACCCCACTCGAACCGGGACCGCATACGCTCGGCAAAACCGGTGAGCTGTTTGGGCGGCATGTCGGAGGTGATCACGATCTGCTTCTCGTGATTGTGCAGAGCGTTGAACGTGTGGAAGAACTCTTCCTGCGTGTGTTCCTTGCCGGCCAGGAACTGGATGTCGTCGATCAGCAGCATGTCCACGTTGCGGTAGATGCCCTTGAACGAGGAACCCTCGTCATCACGAATCGAATTGATGAAGTCGTTGGTGAACTCTTCGGAGTTCACGTAGCGCACGCGCAACTTGGGGTAGAGCCGCTTGGCGTAGTGCCCGATGGCGTGCAGCAAGTGGGTCTTACCCAGCCCCGAATCCCCGTATATGAACAGCGGGTTATATGCCTTGGCCGGCGTTTCTGCCACGGCGAAGGCCGCGGCGTGGGCGAAACGGTTGGACTGGCCGATCACGAACGAGTCGAATACGTACTTGGGGTTCAACCGCGCGGAACTATCCCATTCGGCATCCGAGGGGCTGGTGTCCGTTCCATTAGTGGTGCTCAGCGGTTCACGCGGCCGCGCGGGAGGCGCCGCCTGCGGATCTCGACGCGGGGGCAGATCCTCGTAATGACGCGTGGTCGATTCCGCGGCCATGGTGTCGGTCAGCCCGCTCGGCATCGGACTCGGGTGATCGGTACGCGGCACATCCACGCCGGGGGTGCTGCGGTTATGTTCGGCCTCGAGCTCCTCGATCGAGGGAACTTGTGAATCAACAGCCGGCGCGGGAGCCTCGTTCTCCGGCGGGGTCAGTCCGAGTTCGGTGTCCACGACAAAGGCGACCAAAGTCTCGGGGCCGAAAACCCGGCCCACGGCCTCGTCCAGAACGGCCGCCATGCTGCGGTGCTGGAAGTACTCGCGGGTGCGCTCGTTGGGGACGGCCACCAGAAGGGTGGTACCCATGAGGCCCTGGGGCTCGGACAACGAGATGAAGCCCCGGGACCGGCCCGTCACGCTGGGATGTTCCTTCATGTACCGGACGCATTCGGCCCACTGTTGGAGCAGGGGCTGATTGTCCTGGTGCATGAAATTCTCCTGACGGTAGCGGCGGGTCGAGGCTAGTTTTCCACAGAGTTATACACAGCAGTGGATAAACCAGAGTGGGGGAACCCGTAACGGACAGCCTAGAACATGCATCACGGCACTTCATAGCCCCATTCAGCCATTGTGGAGAACTACAACCTTGTAGTTCGCGCCTGGGGATAACCTCGTTCACAGTCGTCTCCCGGGGCCCTTGTCCACACGATCCACAGCCTGTGAATTCACACCTGTGGAGAAGATCGTGACGAACCCCTGATTTGACCGGGGGCGGGCGATTGACTACTGTAAATCAGTCTTGTGCGTTTATGCTCGGGCCTTTCTGCCGTGCCTACGCACCCAAATACCTACCGCGTGCCCATCCCGTGCAACCGCACGGTTCAAGCACCGTTGTCCCAACCTTGTGGAGTGACTAATGACCAAGCGGACTTTCCAGCCGAATAACCGCCGTCGTGCCCGTAAGCACGGCTTCCGCGCTCGTATGCGCACCCGCGCAGGCCGCGCCATCCTGAATGCCCGCCGTGGCAAGGGTCGCGCTTCTCTGTCGGCCTAAGTTGTAGAGGCCTCGCACCGTGCTGCCAGTCCAGCATCGGATGCGCACCTCGGCGCAGTTTTCTGCAACCGTACGTTCCGGCGCCCGTAGTGGACGCCGGAACGTCGTCGTATCCGTACGCGTGAGTGAGCAGGACCAGCCGACCCGAGTGGGATTCGTGGTCTCCAAGGCCGTGGGTAACGCGGTGGTTCGTAACAAGGTCAAACGCCGGTTGCGAGAGCTTGCCGCTGACACGGTCCGATCGCGTCCCACCGGCCACGATGTGGTCGTGCGGGCCCTACCCGCCTCGGCGGGTGCGGCCTGGAGCGAACTTGGCGACGACTACCGGGGCGCGTATTCGAGCGCGGTCCGGAAGGCCGGATAGCAACAGACTTCGGCATTGCCCAGGGCAATGCCGTACCGTTCGATGTGCAAGGTATTGGAGGAGGCGCACACGTGGAAGACCGGGTGGAAGCCGACGCTCTCCTGAACCGAGCGCCTCACGAGTACCGCAGGGCGCACAGTGCACTTGGTGCCATCAAGTACGCTCCGCAGAACCTGTGCATTGCACTGCTCAAACTGTATCGATCCATTGTGTCCCCGCTCTACGGGGATGTGTGCCGTTACTTCCCGTCATGCTCGGCCTACGCACTCGAAGCTTTCACCGTTCACGGTGTGGCTCGCGGACTGGGGTTGAGCGTCAAGCGCCTGTTGCGCTGTCATCCTTGGGCGGCGGGCGGAATCGACCGAGTTCCGGACGGTGGGCGAGAGTTCCACTCGCTGTCCGAAACGCCGAAAATCATGCTGCTCAACCACCCGAACCTCGCACGTGAGACCACGTGCGACCGCCCAGGTCACCACCACGGCGTGACCCAAGGAGCCAACGTTCGATGAATTTCTTCGACATCATCCTCTTCCCCTTCAGCTGGGCCGTTTCGGCGGTGCTGTGGGTCTTCCACGAACTGCTCACCGCCATTGGCATGGACCCGACTTCGGGTATCACCTGGGTGTTGTCGATCGTGGGTCTGACCTTGGTGATGCGTACGCTCACCATTCCCTTGTTCTTGAAGCAGATCAAGTCCATGCGAGGCATGCAGGAACTGCAGCCGGAAATGGCCAAGCTGCAGGCCAAGTACAAGGGCAAGAAGGACCAGCTCTCACGCCAGGCCATGGCCGAAGAGCAGATGGCCCTGTACAAGAACCACGGGTCCAACCCGTTCTCGGCGTGCCTGCCCATCCTGGTGCAGATGCCCATCTTCTTCGCCTTGTTCCAGGTGCTGCGCTCTGTCCCCGAGGCCGCCGGTAAGGGCGAGTCGATCCACGTTCTGACCCCGCAGCTGGTCGAGCAGTTCAACGCGTCCACCATTTTTGGCGCTCCCCTGTTCTCCACCCTGATGCAGCCCGGTGCCGGCAACCACACCGCGACCGTGGTGCTGGCGATCGTGATGATCGTGGCGATGTCCGCCACGCAGTTCATCACGCAGAAGCAGCTGACCGTGCGCAACATGAGCGATGCAGCCAAGCAGTCGCCCATGTACCGCCAGCAGCAGATGATGCTCTACCTGTTCCCCTTGGTCTTCGCGATCGGTGGCATCAACTTCCCGCTGGGTGTGCTCATCTACTGGACTGTGTCCAACCTGTGGTCCATGGGCCAGCAGTGGTGGGTTATCCGCAACAACCCCACCCCGGGTTCCCAGGCCGAGCGTGAGCTCAACGAACGTCGTGCCGCCAAAGGTCTGCCCCCGGTGGGCGTGACCAAGGAAGAGCACGAGGAGAAGCTGGAAGAGCAGCGTCAGCGCGCGGCCGCGGGCCAGCGCAAGCAGCCCGTGTCCAAGAAGCGTCAGAAGCAGCAGCAGATCCGCAAGAAGCAAGGGTCCTGAGGGAGAGCGTCGAATGAACGAGAACGATAACAACCAGGACACTGTGGCCGAGGAACAGTCCGGCGACGTCTTGGAAGCCCAGCTCAGCCCCCTTGAGGAAGAAGGCGAGATCGCGGCCGACTACATCGAGGAGCTGCTCGATACCGCTGACATCGACGGTGACATCGACATCGAGGTCCGCGACGGTCGCACGTACGTGTCCGTGGTGACCGAGGACGATCAGGACGCCGAACTCGAGGCCCTCGTGGGTCCCAAGGGCGAGGTTCTGGATTCCCTGCAGGAGCTCGTGCGCCTGGCAGTACTGTCCGCCACGGAGCGTCGCAGCCGCTTGGTTCTGGACGTTGCCGGTTACCGCGAGGAACGTGCCGGGGTGCTACGCGAGATGGCGCAGCAGGCCGTGACTCAGGTTCAGTCCACCGGTGACAGCGTGCACCTGGATCCCCTGTCCGCTTACGAGCGCAAGATTATTCACGACGCCGTGGCCGAGGCCGGCCTGATCTCCGAGTCCGAGGGCGAGGGCGCCGGTCGCCACATCGTCATCTCGGCAGCGGGCTAGGTCTGTGGCACAGTCACGCTCGTCCAAGGCGAACGACGCCGCTCCCGGGCCTTCACAGGCTCCCGCTGGGTCCGGGCCCGCTCCCGATCCACAGCCGGCACCCCCGTTGGAGGGTGCCGAGCTGGAGGCTGCTCAGCAGTTGTTCGGGGACAGGCTCGATCTGGCCAAGCGATACACGGAGCACTTGGCGTCCTCCGGGATTGTTCGCGGCCTGATCGGCCCGCGTGAAGCCCCCCGGCTCTGGGAACGTCACGTGCTCAACTGCGCGGTCGTGCAGGAACTGATCCCCGAGAAGGCACGGGTCGTGGACGTGGGGTCCGGTGCCGGACTGCCGGGTTTGTGCTTGGCGCTCGCCCGTCCGGACATCTCCATGACCTTGGTCGAGCCGCTGGAACGCCGTGTGCAGTGGCTCAACGAAGTCATTGAAGACCTGGAGCTGACCAACGTCACGGTGCTGCGGGCTCGAGCAGAGCAGGCGAAGAAGGAATTGAAGAACGTTGATGTGGTGACCGCACGCGCGGTGTCCGCCCTCATCGGCCTGATCGACATCACCCTCCCCTTGCTCAAAGGTAGGGGTCAGCTCCTGGCACTCAAGGGGCGCTCTGCACAGGACGAGGTCGATAAGGCCAAGAAGAAGTTCAATCGTTTCGGTGTTCGGTCAGCCGAGGTGCTCACCGTGGGAGATGATCTGCTGAGGGAACCCACCACGGTGGTCCGCATCGAATTGTGATCCGGGTCAGTGTGAACGATCTCGCTGGGTAAGCTAACCCCAGAACAGTCTGTAACCGTCGGAGAGGACAAGTGGTACGAGTGGAGCAGAACGCCGATACTCGGGACAACCGAGCGCGCGGTCATGACTTCGGTCTTCCACCGGATCCCGTAGCACAATCAGAAAAGGTTGTTCCCGACCGAGGTCGTCATGTTTCACGTGAAACGGACACCCAGCACGGTACGGCAGCGCAAGAAGCAGTAGCGGATACCGCTCTCGGGAGGAAGCTCGTGGAAGAGAACAAACGTCGGGCAAAGCTCAAGCAGTCCAAGATCGACCCCCCTGCTGAAACCCGCTACATCACCATCAGTAACCAGAAGGGTGGCGTGGGTAAGACCAGCACCTCGGTGAACCTGGCTGTCGCGCTCGCGCAGCAAGGGCAGAACGTCCTGGTAGTCGACAACGATCCCCAGGGCAACGCCTCCACTGCCTTGGGGATTCCCCACGGTACGGATGTGGACAGCGTGTACGACGTCTTGATCGATGAGACTCCGATTGCTGATGTCGTACAGGAATCTCCGGAGATGGACAATCTGTGGGTACTGCCCGCCACCATCGACCTGGCTGGTGCGGAGATTGAACTGGTCTCCGTGGTGGCCCGTGAGCAGCGTCTGCAGCGTGCACTCAAGGAGTACGCCAAAGCACGCGAGGAACGTGGCGAACCTCGGCTCGATTACGTGTTCATTGACTGCCCGCCGAGCCTAGGTTTGTTGACCATCAATGCCTTCGTTGCCGCTACTGAGGTTCTGATCCCGATCCAGTGCGAATACTACGCTCTGGAGGGTCTGAGCCAGCTGCTGAACAACATCAACATGATTCAGAAGCACCTGAACCCGGAGCTGTCGGTGTCTTCCATTCTGCTGACCATGTACGACGGTCGTACCAACCTCGCGTCGCAGGTTGCGGACGAGGTTCGGCAGCATTTCCCCGATCAGGTGATGAACACGATGATCCCGCGCTCGGTTCGTATTTCCGAGGCGCCGAGTTATCAGCAAAGTGTCATCACCTATGACCCCAGCTCCACGGGTGCGCTGTCTTATCTTGAGGCAGCAGTGGAACTGGGGGCACGGTCCCCCAAGGGGTAGCACTTATGTTTCACGTGAAACATTGCTCAACGTTTCACGTGAAACATACTCCAGACACGTGGAAGCGGGTCGCGACCGATAGGGTCGCGGCCCGCTTTTGCGTGTTGAGAGGGGGGTCGAGCACATGAACCCGCTGCGCATGTTTCACGTGAAACATTTACAGACCCATGCGGTAAACACGGCCCGTGAAAGTTTGAAGAGAACAAGATGGCCCAGTAACCCTTGAGCGGAATCAACACGACTTCAAGGATTCTGGAGGCCGCAACACGGTATCGCGGTGTACTAGGACCGAATCGAAACCAAAAATCACGGATAAGATGAACGTCGGATAAACGACGAAAGGATCCCTGTGAGCGAGAAACGTCGCGGCCTCGGCCGTGGTCTTGGTGCCCTCATTCCTAGTGGCCCGGTGACGCAGTCTGAAACGGCTGAAAAGAAGGATGCCGTAACGAGTTCACCGGACCCCTCGGAAAAGAAAAGCCCTGCGCGGCCAGGACAACCGGACACAAAGAAAACGCCAGCTCCCCAGAAGACGTCTGCTTCGGGAAACGCATCTACCAAGGACTCGTCGAGCGCACCTAAAGACACAGAGTCGGGTAGGGAGACAGCGAAACGGAAGTCCGTTACGACCGACGGGAAGAAGAAGACAGAGAACCAGTCGGCCTCCACAACGAAGACGACAGCAACGACTAAGCGGTCGCCTCGCACTGCAAGGGCCAGCGGGAAGACATCGGCCGAGGGTCCGATCGCGGATGTTTCACGTGAAACATCCGCGACCCAGCAAAAAAGAGACGCAAGTCAGCCCAAGACTCCAGCTGCCGAGAATCAGGTTCAGCCCAAGAGCGGAAAATCATCGGCAAGAGGTCGCCGCGATATGGGGCAAGCGCTGCGAAGTACCACTACCGTGAGACGGCCAGTCGACATGTTCTTCTTGCCATCGGAGACTACTGAATCCGTCCAAGCGGACGGAACGGAGCATGAGAGTTCCTCTGTTTCATCCGAAACACCCGAACAAACCGACGAATCGGGCGAGGGTCGGCTTGCCGAGGCGAGCAATGTTTCACGTGAAACATTGGCCACGCCTGAGGGGGATGTCGACACTCCCACGAGCAAGGCAGACGGCCATAGGAAGAGTAGCCCCACCTCTAAGGGCGCGAACGACAAGGTGAGGTCGACGAGTACTGAGGAAGAGGCCACTGCAGCGGGTCGCCCGACTACGAGAACGAACGGCCCCAAGACCGAGAACGGGATAAAGGAGTCGGAAACGAGTTCCGCTGGGGAACAGTCCGGAGTTGCAGACGCGGGCGCCGTGGATGTTTCACGTGAAACATCACCGACCCAGAACAGCGATGAGAATATACAAGATCTCGCAATGGTTCCCGGAGCCCAGTTTGTCGAGATTGCCGTTGCGGACATTCACCCCAACCGAAAGCAGCCACGACAGGTTTTTGACGAGGATGAGCTGGCTGAACTAGCGTTCTCGGTCAAGGAACTGGGTGTTCTGCAACCCGTTGTCGTGCGTCCCAGTCGTGAAGGCGAGGGAGCCAAATACGAACTCGTAATGGGTGAACGTCGTTGGCGAGCCGTACAGAAGGCTGGCATGGATGCTATTCCCGCGATTATTCGTGAGACATCCGACGACGACCTGCTCCGCGATGCCCTCCTGGAGAACTTGCACCGGTCTCAGCTGAATCCCTTGGAAGAAGCGGCTGCTTATCAGCAGCTTCTGGAGGAGTTCGGTGCAACGCAGGATGAGCTCTCACAGCGTATTGGTCGTTCACGGCCTCAGATTTCCAACACCCTGCGCTTACTCCGTCTCCCACCTTTGGTGCAGCGCCGTGTCGCCGCGGGTGTCCTGAGCTCCGGACATGCCCGTGCGCTGCTCGGTCTGACGGATCCTGCCGAAATGGAACGTCTGGCTCAGCGCATTGTTGCGGAGGGAATGTCGGTGCGCGCTACCGAAGAGACCGTTGCCCTGTCCGATGGGCTCAAGCGGCACGCGACCAAACGGAAGACTGCTTCTCACCGCCACGACGATCGTTTGAACTACATCGCGGACGCGTTCTCCGATCGACTGGACACGTCCGTGAAGATTCAGCTAGGAGCTCGTAAGGGCAAGATGACCATTGAGTTCGCGACGGTCGAGGACCTCAACAGAATCATCGACGTCCTGGATCCCAAGATGGACGATCGCGGCTAATCTCGGGGCGAGCCGACGCCCAGTACCAACCTGACGAACAGAAATGTGGCCCCGATGTTTCACGTAAAACATCGGGGCCACATTCATACCCACGCGAGCGAGTCCTATTTGTTGTAGTACGCCTCAATATCGGACAAGCTCATGGTTCCGGTGGCCACGGTGTCATTGGACTGAACGAACATGCGCTGCAGAGCGCAGAGAATCGACTCTGCCAGCCGCTCCCGGTGTTCCGGATCCTCAAGCTGGCCACTGTCGCTGGAACTCGACAGGTACCCCAGGTCCACCCACACGGTGGGTGCGTCGGAGTATCGCAAGAGCTCCCACTGACGAGCGTGACAACCAAGATCTTGGGCACCCGTGCGTGAGACGAGCTCTTTCAGGATATAGCGTGCCGCCATCTCACCAATGGGTGAATATGTCTCTGTACCGTCCTGGTTACCCCAGTAGTACGTGGCCACACCGTTGGCAGAGCCAGAGGTATTCCAGTCGCAATGCAGGGTGAGCACCAGGGCGTCCGAGTGACCATCGGTAGCAATCGCCTTGGTCTCTGCCGTGCGTACAGGTTCGCCGGCCTTGGTCGTGTAATTCTCGGTTCCGACCACGATGGGTGAGGCACCCACGTTGTTCAGTAGCTCGTAGGTGCGCAGAGCCACGTCGGTGGTGATGCGCTCCTGATCACCGGTGAACTGCTCCGGTGCGGATGGTGACACAGCTTGCCCGGATGAAGCCCACGGAAGCAGAATGATCACTCGCTGCTTGAGGGCATTCGTGGCCTGTTCCAGCCGCGCGTAGTCGCGGAGGGAGTAGGCCTTGGACGAGGTGATGTTCTTGTTGATCCTTGCCAACGCGGCAATGGTGTCGAGATCCACCACACCATTCGGTTCCAGACCCAAGTTCTCCTGCAATTCCACTACTGCGTAGTGGGTCTTGCGGCAGAACACACCATTCAGGTGACCGTAGTAGAAACCCAACCGGGAGAGGTTGGCTTGGATCCGCTCTACGTCCTCCCCGCGTAGGGGATGCTCGGCGTCGAAGTACAACGGTCGGTCACCCAGGGTGTACTGAGCCTGCGTCAATGCCGTTTCGGTCTCCGGACCGAGCACGCCATCCACGATCAGACCCTTGTTCTGTTGAAAGGTCCGCAGAGCGCCGTCGAGCGCTTCGTCGAAGTGGGACGGATCGGTCACGGTGTCCGGGGACAGACCAGCGGCACCTTCGCAGGCGCGGATCAGGCGATCACGAAGCCCCACCACACGCCTATCGGTCATTCCCAAGCGAAGGTTGGGCGTGTTTGGCTCGGGTGTCACTGGTCTTCCCCCTGACGGTTGTGAAATGCGACGTGCGTGAGCGGTGTGCTGCGCGCTCAGGCCGACGGGGTCAGGTAGTCCGCGAATTCTTTCTCCAGCGCCGACTTGGGCTTGGCGCCGATGGAGGTCTTGGCCAGCTCACCATTGGCGAACAAGTAGACGGCAGGAATGGAAGTGATGCCGTACTTGGAGGCGATGGCGGGGTTGTCGTCCACGTTCACCTTCACGACGTCCACGTTGTCCGCGTATTCAGCGGCAATGGCGTCCAGCACGGGTCCCAGCTGACGGCAGGGTCCGCACCATTCGGCCCAGAAGTCCACGATGGTGGGCTTGGAGTTCTCCAGCACCTCGGCCTGGAAGTTGGCGTCGGTGACATCCTTGGCTGCACTCATGTCGAGTAGTTCCTTTCAAACGGGTGGTTGACCGGCCTCAACGGCCGGTTCACCAATGGTTGAGATCGATTATGACAAAGTCCCCTGTGATCAGCTGTCCAGGGCGGCCAAGTAGTGCTCCACGTCGATCGCGGCAACACATCCCGAGCCCGCGGCGGTGATTGCCTGGCGGTAGGTGGCATCCACCACATCACCGGCAGCGAAGACACCGGGGAGGGACGTGGTCGAGGAGCGGCCGTCCACGGCAATAGTGCCGTCAACGGTCAGATCCAACTGATCCTTGACCAGATCCACGCGGGGGTCGGAGCCGATGGCCACGAACAAGCCGGTGATGTCCAGCTCTGAAGTTTCACCGGTCACGGTGTCCTCCAGGGTCAGGGACTCCACCTTGGTGTCTCCGTGAATGTCTTTGACGGCCTTGTTCCACAGGATCTCGATCTTTGGATCGTCGAACGCGCGCTGCTGCATGATCTCCGAGGCGCGGAACGAGTCACGGCGGTGGATCAGGGTGACCTTGGACGCGAACTTGGTCAGGAAGGTGGCCTCCTCGATCGCGGAGTCACCGCCACCCACCACGGCAATGTTCTGTTCCTTGAAGAAGAAGCCGTCGCACGTGGCGCACCACGAGACGCCGTGGCCGGACAGCCGTTCCTCGTTGGGCAAGCCCAGCTTGCGGTAAGCGGAACCCGTAGACATGATCACGGTGCGGGTGCGCAGCACGGTACCGTCCTCCACGGTAACGGTCTTGATCTCACCGTCGAGTTCCACGGAGGTGACGTCCTCGAAGCGAATGTCCGCCCCGAAGCGTTCGGCCTGCTGCTGCATGTTGGTCATGAGGTCCGGGCCCATGATGCCCTCGATGAAACCGGGGTAGTTCTCCACGTCGGTCGTGTTCATGAGCTCGCCACCGGCGGTCACGGAGCCCGCGATCACGATGGGCTTGAGGTCCGCGCGAGCCGCATAAATAGCGGCGGTGTAGCCGGCGGGACCGGAACCGACGATGACCACGTCGTGAACGGCGTCGTCGGAGGTGCCCGGGGTGGTCTCCTGCGCCGCGGCCGGCGTCAGGTTCAAGTTCACGGCGTTCGCGAAGGAGGGGCCGAGATCATTGCTCACGTGTAGTAGACCTTTCTGAGGATTGCCGCGTGCGCGGCTGGAAACTACTGGAAGAACGTGCCGGTACGGTGTGAATATTCCGGGTGCTTACTGCACCGTTACTTCGCCGATGCGCAGGCCGTACTGATAGCCACCAATGGGATTGGTGAGCTGCGGCAACTGATCCCACACGACCAGAACATACTGATGCTCGCCGTCCTGCGCGGCCTGGTCGAGGGGCACGGTGATCTGCGGGCCCGTGAACGAACCGGTGCCCACCTGCTGCGCGCCGTCCATGGAGGGAGTGTCCGAGACGTACACGGTGAAGTTGCCACCCGTTCCGCTGGACTGGTCGATCGTGATCTCGGACAGCGGCGCGGGTTCCTCGAGTTCCACGGCCAGGCCCACGTAGTCGATCAGGTTGCCGAAGGCGGCGTTGGAGAAGCCGTAGCTGAGCCAGTAGGTGGACGGATTGTCGTCGATGGCTTGACTCAGGGTCGCGTCCGTGTCTGCCATGAAGTTGGGATCCGAGGTCACGCGCGTGACGTCCTGGGCCTGGGGTTCTACTTGATCATCGGCCGGTTCGCTTTCCTGGGGCGCCGACGTCGTTTGCTCGCCCTGCGGAGCCGGGTCCGAGTCATCGCCGCCGAACTGTCCCGTCAACGACCCCAGCGCCCGGAAGCCGAAGACCACCGCGGCCAACAGGACCAGGATCAGCAGGAGCAACAACAGGGCCCGCAGGGGGCCGTTGCGCTTCTTGCCGGGCGACTCGGGGTCGGCGGTGGCCTCGGCACCGTGACCGGCACCTGAACCACCAGCGGCTCCGGCCGCGGCCTCCGGGTAGTCGGCGTCAGCGGAGTCGGAGGTTGCGTGTCCGGCGCCTGTGGCGTCGCCCCGAGAAGAGGTACCGGTTCCAGAGGCATTCGTGGCTCCGGCCGCACCAACCGCTCCCGCAGCACCTGCCGCGCCCACGGCACCCGCACCGGCCGCGGCCGCGGCCGAGCCACCGCCCGAGCGAGCGGATCCGTCCTTACGGTGGTCATCGCGGTGGCCCTTGTGGTCGTCGGAGTACTCATCGACGGGCTCTTCCCCGCGCTCGATGGCTTCGTCCGTTGCGGCGACCCCCGCGGGGGTCGCGGCACCGGAGTGGCTCTGACCGGGGGTCTCGTCCTCGATCACCGGGTAGCCGGTGAGTCGTTCGGGTTTCCCCTCGTTGGCTTCGAAGCTTTCGTAGCGGTTGTCGCCGTCATAGGTGGGGTCGATCTTGCCTGCGGCGGCTGCGGAGGCACCCACAGCGGCACCGCTTCCTCCGGCTGCGGCGCGATCGAAGAGAGTGGAACGGGTGGACTCGGGGTCCACCTTGCGTGCCCGGCCCAGCTTGTTGCGCACCGAGGGCGCGGCGGGAGCGTTCTCGTAGGCCTCGTACTCGTCGTCGCTCCACTTGGTCACGGCGGGCTTCCGCGCGGCCTGGGCGTCGTCGCGCGGCCCAGTGGCATCGTTGGATGCGTTCGCACCGGTTCCTGCGGCGGGCACGGCCTGGTGCGGCTGCGTGGGGTCCGGTTCCTCGTAAACGTAGGGGGAAGCCGGCGCGGTGCGGGAATCGCCGAAGATGTCGTCCGACAGGGATTCGTCCTCGAGCTCGTTCTCCGCCACGAGCAGGGTGTCCAGTAGATCAGCGGCGGGCGCGTAGGAGGTCACCACATAGGTGGTGTCGTGGGTCTGTCCGAGATCGAGGATCTGGAAGCGGTCACTGCCCGAGCCCGAGGCAAGGGAGCGCGCATTGGCCACCATGAGCTGTTCGTGGTGGTCACCGGGCACCAGGATGGACACCCGGCGCCGCAGGATCTGGTCCTCACCCTGCAGGACGTGATCATCATCGGCGCTGGTCAGCAGCGACGCGGTGACCTGGTAGCGGCCTCCCAGAACAGTTCCGAGCGCAATGGGCTGGGACACAGCGAACTCCCTCGAGTTACGGCGCCCGGCACGGTTGGCGGGCACGACGACAAACTGTTGCGCAGTCTACCGGCCCAGGCGAGCCTTCAACGGGCCGATCAACGATCCGAACTCCTCGACCCGGAACACCTTCATGGCCAGCAGATACACCAGGCCCATAGCCACACCGCCCACCATGACGGAGAGGAACGCGGTGACCTGGTTCTGCCACGGGAATCCGCCCGTGTCGTAGCCGCCCATGAGCCACAGGGCGACGACGCCGCCCAGGCCGGCTACCAGCGAGGCCGCCAGGATCCGCGCGTGGGCACCCAGGATGCGAGCGACGTCGTAATCCCCGATGCGGCGCTTGAGCGCGAAGTGATAGAGGAGTGTGGCCAGGATGTTCTGGGCGGCGTAGCAACCGGCCACGGCGAAGACCATGTATTCGGGCGGCAGGGCGCGCGCAATGGCCACGGCCGCGATGACCGTAAAGATTGAGACGATGACCTGCACGATGAACGGCGTGCGGGCGTCCTCTTGTGCGTAGAAGGCGCGGCCGAGCATGAACGCGGTGGACATGAACGGTGCGCCGATCGCGATGACCGTGATGACCTGGCCGATTACGGCGCCGGCCGGGGCGATGCCACCGGAGAACATCATGCCCAGCGGGCCCGCGTACACGATGAGTGCGACCATGCAGAAGACCGTGGCCACGCTCGTGATGCGCATGCTGGAGGACAGCGAGGAGACCAGGCTGTCGCGGTCCTTGGCGTCCGCGGCGGCGGCCATCCGGTTGAACAGGACCGTGGCGATGGACAAGCCGATCACGCCGTGGGGCAGCGAGTAGAGGAGAGAGGCCTGGTTGAGGGCGGTGACACCGGCAATCTGCTCGGACACCCCGCCGGAGGGGTCTACGTTACGAGCACCGGTGGGGATCGCGGCGGTCCGGGTGAGGGCAAGGAACGCGAGGTTGGCGATGACGCCGGTGGCCAGCGTCCAGCCGCCCAGCTTGGCGGCGGTGGAGAGGCCGATGCCGCGCCAACCGAACTTGGGGCGCAGCCCCAGGCCCAGGCGCTTGAGCGGCCAGAAGAGGATGAGAGCCTGGGCGATCACGCCCACCGTGGACATGCCCACGAGCCAGAAGGTCTGGGCCGAGGTCCAGTTCTCCAGGGTGTGGGGCGTGCGCGCGAACGGACCGAACTGGTAGATGAACACCACCAGGCCTGCAATCGCAATAATGTTGTTGAGCACGGGAGCCCACATGTACGCACCGAAGGCACCCTTGGCGTTGAGCACCTGACCCACCACGGTGTAGAGGCCGTAGAAGAAGATCTGCGGGAACGTGATCAGGGCGAACGTGATGGCCATGGTCAACTGGCCTTCGGACCAGCCCGGGCCCATGATGCGGATGATGGGGATCGCGCACGCGACCACCACGGCGGTCACCCCGAGCAGTGCGAGTACGGCCAGGGTGATGAGCCGTGAGATGTAGTCCGCGCCGGCGTCGGGGTTCTTGGAGGCCTTGATGATCTGCGGAACCAGCACGGCGTTGAACACACCGCCGGCGATCAGCACATAGATAAGGTTGGGCAGGTTGTTGGCGAGTTCGAAGACGTCCGCCATGGTGGTCAGGGAGCCGATGGCCACCGTGATCAGCAGCGCCTTGGCGAAACCAAGAACCCGGGAGATCAGGGTTCCTGACGCCATGATGGCGCTGGAACGCGCACCGGATCTCTGCATGAAACAGGCCTTCCTGCACGGGGAATGGAACGGCAGTCACCGCGGAACGGATCCGCGGGCGCGATTACAACTGATGAATGATGTATTCCCGAGCGATGTCAGCAATGCGCCGCTCGTTGGGGAAGGACAGCTTACGGCCAAGATCGTCGATGCCGGACCACGCGACATCCACGGCCTCGTGATCCGGGTCGTTTTCCGTGGTCAGGAAGCCGCCGGTGGCTTCCAATAAGAAATGGTGCACGGTCTTGTGAACGCGGTGCCCGGAGACGGTGAACCAGTAGTCGATACTGCCCAGCGGAGAGAGTACGCGGCCCATGATGCCGGTTTCTTCCTCGATCTCGCGGACAGCTGCTTCTTGGTTGGTCTCATTGCCTTCAGGGTGACCCTTGGGGAGGCACCATTCCAGGCGACCACCGCGATTGATTCGAGCGATGATGGCCACCGGATGCGTGGGATCTTCGAGGTTCACCACAATGCCGCCGGCCGAGACTTCTTCCACCGTGGGCAGCGCGGAGACCGGTTGGTTCGGTCGCCTCTTGGGCGCGCTAGGGACGGGAAAAGCCATGCCTACTACCTTAGCCACATTCCCCGAGCACTCCCTGACCCGGGATTCGCTGGGCCAGGGAGCGGTGGAAGAAATGAGACAATTACGCCCATCATGACGCAGCTGTTCGATACCTCTTCTCTCCACCCCGTCTCCCTCGAGCTGGGGCGGCTTTTTGCCGACGCCGGATACGAGTTGTCTCTGGTGGGCGGGCCCGTACGGGATCTGTTCCTGGACCGGGACGCCCTGGACCTGGACTTCACCACCAACGCGACCCCGGACCAGACACTCGCGGTCATCAAGAAGTGGGCGGATGCGCACTGGGAGATCGGACGGGACTTCGGAACGATCGGCATGCGCAAGGCCGGCCTCCAGCTCGAGGTCACCACTTACCGTGCCGAGGCCTACGATCCGGATTCCCGCAAGCCCGTGGTCGCGTTCGGGGAAGACCTCACCGAGGATTTACGACGCCGCGACTTCACCGTCAACGCGATGGCCCTGCGGTTGCCGGATCTGGAGCTCGTGGATCCGTTCGGGGGCATCAAAGATCTGCATGCCGGTGTGCTGCGCACCCCGGGCACACCCGAGGACTCCTTCACGGACGATCCTCTGCGCATGATGCGTGCCGCCCGCTTCAGCTCGCAGTTGGGGCTGGAGGTGGCCGAACCTGTGCGCGAGGCCATGACGGCCATGGCGGAGCGGATCGAGATCGTCTCTGCGGAGCGGGTGCGCGAAGAACTGGTCAAGCTCGTGTGCGGTGCATATCCCCGTCGTGGCATAGAACTGATGACGGACACCGGTCTGGCACAGATCGTGCTCCCGGAGGTTCCCGCGCTCAAGCTCGAGACGGACGAGGCGCACCACCACAAGGACGTCTACCAGCATTCCCTCACGGTAATGGAACAGGCCGCGGAGAAGGAATCGGATGCGGACGGTCCAGTGCCCGGTCCGGACTTCGCCCTGCGCTTCGCCGCGCTCATGCACGATGTGGGCAAGCCGGCCACGCGCCGGTTCGAACCCAGCGGTGCCGTGAGCTTCCGCCACCACGAACTGGTGGGCGCCAAGCTCACGCGCAAACGGATGAAGGCCCTGCGCTTCGACAACGACACCATTAAGAAGGTCACGCGCCTGGTCGAACTACATATGCGTTTCTACGGATATGGCGAGGCGGGCTGGACCGACTCCGCCGTGCGTCGCTACGTGCGCGACGCCGGGGATCAGCTGGAACGCCTCCACCGACTGACCCGTTCGGACGTGACCACTCGCAATAAGCGCAAGGCCACGCGCCTGGCCAATGCCTATGACGACCTCGAACGGCGGATCGCCGAACTGCGCGAACAGGAACAGCTCGAGGCCGTGCGTCCCGAACTGGACGGTCAGCAGATCATGGAGATCCTGGGCATCGGCCCGGGCCCCGAGGTGGGTAGGGCGTACAAGTTCCTGCTCGAAATGCGCCTGGATGAAGGTGCCGTGGGTGAGGACGTCGCTCGCGAACGGCTCATCGAGTGGGCCAAGTCCAAGGGCATCGGCAC
The DNA here is from genome assembly GCF_002295155.1 of Kocuria sp. WRN011. Lineage (NCBI taxonomy): Bacteria > Bacillati > Actinomycetota > Actinomycetes > Micrococcales > Micrococcaceae > Kocuria > Kocuria sp. WRN011. Next base: position 233,121 of record NZ_NSGI01000003.1, on the reverse strand, counting down.
GGTCTGACCGCACTACCTGCCGGGTAGCCACTGAACTGGTTCGGTGTTGCCAAGCTGTGCAGGTCTGTCCCGAGGGCCGGACGAGGCGTGCGAGAGGTCCGCGAGCGGCGTCGTAAATTGTGGGGCCGGATCGCGCCACAAGCGCCGAACCGGGCGGGGCCGTGGAAGACTAATGCCGTCCCTGTGTCCACCGGAGGAGTGCGTGCATGAGCATGGAAGGCGCCAAGAAGCGCGGCGGCGGTAATTCCGGCCTGCTGTTGCTCGGCCTGGGCCTCTACACGGTCATGATGGCGTACCTGCTGCGCGTGCCGTGCCGAGTGCCCAACTGGAACCTCGCGGAGGACGTTCCCGAACTGTGCGCCACGGTGATCGGCACCGGCGACATGGGCGTGCGTTCCACGGACGTGGCCAACGGCTTCTTCACCGGCGGGCCCACCGGGGATCAGCCCGTTCTGGTGGGCATGATCACCACCATCATCGGATGGTTCGCCTCCAACCTCTCCTCCCTGTTGGGCATCGACGTGGACCAGGGCATTTACCTGGACCTCTCCCTCATTCTCTTGGCGCTCGTGTGGCTCGCGATCGTGGCCGTGGTGTCCTCGCTCAGCGGCTCCCGGAAATCCGACGCCTTGGTCATGGCGCTGGCACCCGTGGTGGTGCTCGTGGGCTTCCAGACCTGGGACCTGTGGGCCGTGCTCTTCATGATGCTCGCCCTGCTCGGCTACGTGCGCGGTAACCCGGCGCTCGCGGGATTCATGGTGGGCTTCGGCGCGTCCGTGGCGTTCTTCCCCGTGGTCGTGCTGCTGGCCATCCTGATCATGGCCGCGCGTCACCGGTTCATCAAGGACTTCATCAGCGCGCTCATCTGCGCCGCCATCGCGTGGATCCTGATCAACGGCACCTACATGCTCACCGCGTGGGATCAATGGCGGGCGCAGTTCAACACCATCGTGGATTCCGATACAGAGCAGTCCTCGTTCTGGAACGTATGGAACAACAACATCGAACCGCGCACCGGGGTGGCCCTGGACGGCGGAAACGTGGGTCAGTACGTGCTGCTGACCATGGTGCTCGGTCTCGTGTTCGTGCTGCTCATCTCGCTGTTGAGCCGCCGGGAACCATCCGTGGTGCAGGTGATGTTCCTGCTGCTGGCCCTCTACGTGCTGCTCGCCAAGGACTACTCGCTCAACTACGTCGTGTGGTTGGTGCCGCTGGTGATCCTGTGCCGTCGCAACTGGATCGAGTTCGGCCTGTGGCAAGCGGTCGAAGTCCTCTACTGGGCGACCGTGGTGTTGCCGGCCGACGCCTGGCCCACCCTGCCGTGGGTCGAACAGTTCGGCTGGGCACCCCAGGACATCCTGGGGGTCATCCGCTACCTGTTCCTCATCTACTTCGTGGTGGCCGTGGTGATCGACATGTTCCGCGGACGCAAGGCGCTGGCCCTCGGGGTCTCGGCGCTCAAATGAACGAACTCGCGTGACCCTGCCGAGATGGCGGCTCGCAAGTGACCCGCGCGTTCCGTGGGATTATAAAGTAAACCTGTTTATTACTGTCCGTCGGAAAGAGTTATGAACAAGCCCTCAATCCAGTCGGTGGCCAATTGGCAGCCGCCGACCTGGCGATCACTGCGCAAGCCGCTGCTGCTGATCCTTGCGGGCGTGGTGATCGTAGTGCTGCTATGGAGCACGGTGATCAACTTCTTCCTGGTCTCGCGCGATCCGCAATCCCCCGTGGAGGCGTACCTCGGTCAGTTGGAACGCGGTAGTGCCCGGCAGGTGCTCGCCCCGCTCAGCATCGCCACCAGCGACCCCACGGTGCAGATCCTGCCCAACTCCGTGTATCGGAATTCTCACGACCGACCGGTGGGCCACGAGGTTGTTTCCGTGTCCGAACACGGGACCCAGGCGGACGTGGAGGTGGACGTGCGCATGGGCGACGGGCAGACCCACCGCGTGACCTACACGGTGGACCAGTTGGTCTCCACAGGATTCCTCAACGACACGTGGCAGCTCAATGACGTGGACGACGTGATGGTGGCCGTGAAACTCCCCGCTGCCGTGGACGCGCTGTCCGTCAACGGTCAGACCGTCCGGCCCGACGCCGCCGCGTTGCGCGCCGCCGATGACACCGCCGCCCGCACGTGGCAGTTCGAAGGCTTACCCGGCAGCTACAACGTGGCTATGCCGGATGACTCCTACCTGGTGGCCAGTAAACATGCCGTGGGGGGCATCAATATCAGTGACCCGCAGGCGCTGGCGCTCGAGCTGAGCTTCGGGCCGTCCCCGCGCATGTGGGAGACCGTGGACCGGGAAATCGGCGTGGTGCTCGGTGATTGCGAAAGTGGGCGTCGTCTGGATCTCGAGAAGTGCCCTGCGCCGAGCTCATGGGCCAAGGGCGCGGCGTCGGGATCGGAAACCGCGCAGCCGGATGCCCTGCCGGACGGTGTGACCGACGTGAAGTGGGAGCTGGAGAGGAGGCCCGCGCTGGTGCTGCAACCGGAGGACAACGATCCCCTGACGTTCCACGCCCAGCGCTACCGCCCCGCCGTGGCCAAGGTGACCTTCCGAGAAGACGGCCGCACCAAGACGGAACGTGTGGAGTTCGGTTTGGATGTCACCACGCGATCGACCGGGAACAACATCACCACCGATGTGCAATTGCACCGAGCGCTGACCGACACCGAACGGGCCTTCGACGCCTCGTAAACTTGAGGTAGTCGAAGAGGGAGTCACCGTGGCCCAAGAGCCGGAATACTACAAACCTCAACCGCTGCCCCCGCGCGACGGCGCTCGCGCCGGTGGGCACCAACCCAACGGCGGATATCGCCAGGGCGGTTTCCAACAGAACCCCGGAGCGTCCCAGTGGGGTCAACCCCGCCAGGGCCCGGCCGTGGTCAACGTGGTGGGCGGCAAGTCCGCCCTGTTGTCCTACGTGTTGTGGTTCTTCCTGGGCTGGTTGGGCGTGCACAAGTTCTACCTGCAGCAGCCGTTCCAGGGAATTTTCTACGTTCTCCTGTGGGCGATTGGTTGGTTCACCACCCCGATCATCATCGGCTGGTTCATCCTGGGCCTGTGGGGACTGCTCATGATCATCGACCTGTTCCTCATTCCGTTGCGGGTCGCCCAGCTCAATGCGCGGCTGGCCCGCCGCGTCAATGGCTACTGAGCCGCAGTTGTAGTAAACTCGGCAAGTCTGTGTGCCGTTCGATACGCGATCGGTACCGACAAACGCACAGAACCTCCTGCTGCGGAAGGACCGCAGCCGCTTAGCCCGAAGGAGGTGGGTTCTTTACATGCGTGAATACGAATTGATGGTGATCCTCAACCCCGAGGTCGAGGAGCGCGCCGTTGAGCCGACCCTCAAGAAGTTCCTCGAGGTAGTCACCAAGGAGAACGGCACCGTCGACAACGTCGACATCTGGGGCCGTCGTCGCTTGGCCTACGAGATCCAGAAGAAGGCCGAAGGCATCTACGCCGTTGTGAACTTCACCGCTGAGCCGCACACCGCTCAGGAACTGGACCGTGTCCTGGGCCTGAACGAAGCCGTGATGCGCACCAAGATCATCCGTCCTGAAGAACAGAAGATCGAAGCCAAGTGAGTTGACTGTGCGGTCCACCCGGACTGCACAGGGCGTCTCACCACGGCCCTGACGGGTCACCCCCGTGAGATGCTTCAGAACAACCCACTACGTCTCGCATCCAGCGTCCACAGATACCGGAGGTTCACATGGCTGGCGATACCGTCATTACAGTGATCGGCAATCTGACCGCCGACCCCGAACTGCGCTTCACTCCGTCCGGAGCCGCGGTGGCCAATTTCACGATTGCGTCCACCCCGCGTGCCTTCGATCGGCAGTCCAACGAGTGGAAGGATCAGGAAACCCTGTTCCTGCGCTGCTCGGTGTGGCGTGAAGCCGCGGAGAACGTGGCCGAGTCCCTGACCAAGGGCACTCGTGTGATCGTTCAAGGTCGGCTCAAGGCACGCTCTTACGAGACCAAGGAAGGGGAGCGTCGCACCAGCCAAGAACTGGAAGTCGACGAGATCGGCCCTTCCATGCGGTACGCAACCGCCAAGGTCAACCGGAACTCGCGCGGTGGCGGCCAGGGAGGCAACTCCTACGGCGGCAACCAGAGCTTCGGTAACTCCGGCGGCGGTGGCGGATTCGGAGGCGACTCCGGATTCGGTGGCGGCCAGCAGGGCGGCGGCTTTGGTGGAAACCAGGGCGGCAACTTTGGTGGCGCCGGTGGCGGCAACCAGCAAAGCGGTTTCAGCGGGGGTAACCCCAACGCCAGCCGCGGTGGTGGTCAGCAGCAGCGTCCGCAACAGGGCAACGATCCTTGGGGTCAGTCCTCCGGTGGTAATTACGACTGGGGTACCGATTCCGAAGACGAGCCCCCCTTCTAAACACACTTATCCAACCCATCCCGCAGGAATGCCTGCGGGCTCCGCATCCGAAAAGGAGCACCACGATGGCCAAGGCTGAAATTCGCAAGCCGAAACCAAAGCAGAACCCGCTCAAGGCGGCAGGCGTCACCGAGATCGATTACAAAGACGTCGCTCTGCTTCGCAAGTTCATCTCCGACCGCGGCAAGATCCGTGCACGCCGCGTGACCGGCGTGTCCGTTCAGGAGCAGCGCAAGATCGCTTTGGCGATCAAGAACGCTCGTGAAGTTGCTTTGCTGCCCTACTCCGGCGCCGGCCGCTGATCTGAGAGGACTGAGAATCTATGGCAAAGATCATTCTGACCCACGAAGTTTCCGGGCTGGGTTCAGCCGGTGACGTGGTTGACGTGAAGAACGGCTACGCCCGTAACTTCCTCTTCCCGCGCGGTTTTGCAACCCCCTGGAGCCGTGGCGCTGAAAAGCAGATCGAATCCATCAAGAACGCACGTGCCGCTCGTGACCTGGCTTCCCTCGAGGACGCTCAGGCTCTGGCTGCCAAGCTGACCTCCACCACCTTGACCGTTCCGGTCAAGTCCGGTGCTGAGGGCCGCTTGTTCGGCACCGTGCGCGCTGACGACGTTGCCAAGGCTGTTGAGGCCTCGGGTCTGGGCTCCATCGACAAGCGTCGTGTCGAGCTCACCCAGCGCATCAAGACCACCGGCGTGTACCAGGCCGTGGTTCGTCTGCACGAAGAGGTCAACGCGAACGTCGAGTTCGAGGTTGTCCCCGCCTGATTTCATCCCCTGGACATCCTTCGAGATGTCCGTGGAATGTGATTGAGAAGAACCCCGCAGGTCGCTGACCTGCGGGGTTCCTTTCTGTGCGTTTGCACGCTCTGACCAGCACTTATGACTTTCCCAAGTGTCACGACCGGACGAGCCAGGGGGTTACGTGTGATGATTCTCGGTATGGAGATCAAGGCACACAGGGGACTCACCGGGTCCCAGCTCTATTGGGTTGGACTGGGCTGCCTTGGCCTGGCCGTGGCCGCCTTTGCCGGGAGTTTTGCCATGGGCAATTCCCTGGACCCTCAGGGGGCCGTGTTCGTGCTGGTGATCGGGCTGGTCATCAGCATTATCGCGTCCATAATTGCCGCGGTATTGAGCATCGCCGGGCTGGTTGCTTTCCCCCTGCTCAGAGGGAGATTCATCATTGTATTGGTACTGTCGCTGGTGTTCTCGCCCCTGCTTTGGCTTGGGTTGATGGCCACCGTGCTCTAGTTATCCACAGATCCGTCCACAATCCGTGCACAAGTTCGCACGGCGTGTTCCACACGCTGTCCACAGGTTTTCCACAATCCGTGGACAGCGTGTGTCGTTAAGCCTGACGGATCATGCGGCTGTCGTCGCGAATCTGTCCCACGAGTTCCTCGAGCATGTCCTCCAGCGTCACGATGCCGTCCACGTGACCGTCCGCGGAAATCACGGCGCCCAGGTGGGCACCCGAGTTCTGCATGATGGTCAGCGCTTGCCGCAGCGGCATGTCCGCATTGATGCGGGGCAGTGCCCGCACCTGGGAGGCCTCGATGGGAAGGTCGCGAGCGGCGTCGTCCTCTTCGATCAGGTCCTTGATGTGGACGTAACCGGCCAGCGATCCGTCGCGGGCGAGCATCGGGAAGCGTGAGTAGCTGTCCGCGGCGATGATCTCGGCCTGGGCGGTGGTGACGCCCGAAGGCAGGCACGTCACCTTGCTCATGGGGATCAAGATGCCGTTGACGCTGCGTTCCTCGAAGGTCAGGGCGCCCAGGAGCAGACGCTCGTCGTTAGCTTCGAGCAGCCCGCCGTGGCGCGATTCGGCGACCAGGGCGGCCACTTCGTCGCGGGTGAAGACCGAGGTGACCTCGTTCTTGGGCTGCACGCGCATCATGCGCAGGATGAGGTTGCCGATTCCGTTCATGGCCCACAGCAGCGGGCGCAGCACGGTGACCACGCCCACCAGGATGGGACCGAGCACCAGCGCGCTGCGCTCGGGGGTCGCCAGTGCGATGTTCTTGGGAACCATCTCGCCGATCACCACGTGCAAATAGGTCACCATGGACAGCGCGATCGCGAACGCAATCGGGTGCTGTAGGGCCTCGGGTACGCCGATCGCGGCGAAAGGAACCTCGAGCAGGTTCGCGATGGCCGGTTCACTGATCGCGCCGAGCGCCAGGGTGCAGATGGTGATGCCCAGCTGCGCGCCGGCCATCATGAGGGAGACGTTCTCCATGGCCTTGAGGGTGACCTTGGCGGCCCACTTCCCCTCGAGTGCCTTGGGTTCGATCACGGTGCGGCGTGCGGAAATCAGGGCGAATTCCGCACCCACGAAGAATGCGTTGCCTGCCAGCAGCACCACGGTGAGCAGCAGTCCGGCGAGGTCGCTCATCGGTTCTCCTCCTGGTCGACGACGCCGCTTGGGGCCTCGTGGTGGTCGGTGGCCCTTGTTTCGTGCTCCCGGCTCTCGTGCTCGGCTTCATCCTCGGACGGCACCTCGCTCACGCGGGCGGTCAGCTCGGTGATGCGGTGCTCGTCCAGGGCAATGACCTCAAAAGTGATGAGCGAGGGATCCTCACCGGGATCCGGATCGGACTCGACCGTGACGGTGTCACCGACCTCGGCCAGGCGGCCCAGATCCAGGGTGATGAGGCCGGCCAGGGTCTCGTAGTCCTCGTGTTCGGGGACGGTGACACCCAGGTGTTCGCTGGCCTCGTCCGGTCGCAGGGCGGCGGAGAAGGTCCAGAGGTCGTCGTGCTGTTCGGCGTGTGGTTCGTCCTGGGGATCGTGCTCGTCGCGGACTTCGCCCACGAGTTCCTCCACGAGGTCCTCCAGGGTGACCAGGCCGGCGATGTCGCCGAACTCGTCCACGAGCAAGGTCATCTGCAGGGCACCGGTGCGCAGGACGTCCATGAGGTCGTCGAGTTCCACGGTGTCCGGGACAAAGCGCGCCTCGCCCATGATCTGATCCACGGTGACGGATTCACGCTGGGCGTAGGGCACAGCCAGTGCCTGACGCACGTGCACCTGACCCAGAACGTGCTCCTTGTCCTCGTGCAGCACAGGGAAACGGGAGAAGCCGGTGGCCTTGGATTCGCGCAGCAGATCGCGCACGGTGCTGTCCGGGGACAGGGTGACCATTTGACCGCGCGGGGTCATGGCGTCATGCGCGCGGCGGTCACCGAACGCGAATGAACGCTCGACGAGTTCCGCGGTCTGGGAGGCCAGTGCACCCTGATTGGCGGAGTGCCGGACCAGTCCGGCGAGCTCTTCGGGAGAGCGGGTCGAAGCCAGTTCCTCCTGAGGTTCCACACCCAATGCGCGTACGATCTTGTTCGCGTTGTTGTTGAACAACCGGATGGGCCAACCCAGCACCTTGGTGAAACCACGCTGGAATCCGACCACTGCCTTCGCGGTGGCCAGCGGTTTGGCGATCGCGAGGTTCTTGGGAACCAGCTCGCCGAAGATCATGGTCAAGCCGGTCGCCAGCACCAGGGCCAGCGTGATGGAGGTGGACCGGGCCGCGACGGGTGAGAGGCCGGCGTCTGTGAGCGGCCCCACGATGAGGGCGGCAATGGCGGGTTCTGCGAGGAAGCCAATGCCCAGGTTGGTCACCGTAATGCCCAGCTGCGCTCCGGAGAGCTGCGTGGACAGGGTCTTCATGCCCTTCAGCACGCCTTGGGAGCGGCGGTCGCCGGTCTTGGCGGCGGCTTCTACGTCATTGCGATTGACGGTGATGAGGGAGAACTCGGCGGCGACAAAGGCGCCACACGCTGCGATCAGCACGAGTCCGATGATGATGGAGACGACTTCCACTAGCTCCACCACCCCTGGCTACAACTCAGAAAACCGGGTCTTTTACAGGGGGCGTCGCTAGGGGCGCTCATGGTCTCCGTATCTTGGTGCGAGCGGCGCTCGGTGTGCCGCGAGGTATAAAACGGAACAAATCTACAGGCGGAACCCGTGAGTTTCCAGGGGGTGAGCGGCGTCGTACTCCCCAAGGGCGAACGCGTGTTATCCGTGTCGTGGCTCAGTGCGACAATGGAACGCAGTCTTTGAGGAATGGAAGTGAGTGAGGGTGTCGGAATACACGTCCGGATCGCGCGAGGAGTACGGGCGCTCGCTGCCGCACGACAACGTGGCGGAGCAGTCGGTGCTGGGCGGCATGCTGCTCTCCAAGGACGCCATTGCGGACGTGGTGGAAGTGCTCCGCGGCGTGGATTTCTACAAGCCGGCGCACGAATCCGTTTACGACGCCGTGATCTCCCTTTACGGGCGCGGCGAACCTGCCGATGCGATCACCGTGGGCGACGAGCTCACGAAGCGCGGTGAGATCGAGCGCATCGGTGGCGTGGCGTACCTGCACTCGCTGATCGCGTCTGTGCCGACCGCGGCCAACGCGGGTTTCTATGCGGAGATCGTGCGCGAACGTGCGGTGCTGCGGCGCCTGGTCGAGGCCGGCACCAAGATCGCGCAGCTGGGCTACTCGCAGGACGGCGAAGTCGATGACATCGTCAACGAGGCCCAGGGCGAGATCTATCAGGTCGCCGAGCGGCGCACGTCCGAGGACTACGTGGTGCTCAGCGAGGTCATGGAATCCGCCGTGGACGAGATCGAGGCGGCCGGTAACCGGGAGGGCATGCAGGGCGTGCCCACCGGCTTCATCGAACTGGACGAGCTGACGCACGGTTTCCAGGGCGGCCAGATGATAGTGATCGCGGCGCGACCTGCAATGGGTAAGTCGACGTTTGCGCTGGATATCGCGCGTTCTGCCTCGATCAAGCACAACATGACGTCCGTGATCTTCTCGTTGGAAATGAGCCGCAACGAGATCGCGATGCGTCTGCTGTCCGCAGAGGGCACACTGCAGATGCAGGACTTGCGCGCGGGCACCTTGCAGGACGAGCAGTGGGCCAAGATCGCGCAGATCATGGGCAAGATGGATTCAGCGCCGCTGTTCATTGACGATTCGCCCAATATGTCGCTCATGGAGATCCGCGCGAAGTGCCGGCGGTTGAAGCAGAAGCACGACCTGAAGCTTGTGGTGCTCGACTACCTGCAGCTCATGAGCTCCGGCAAGAAGGTCGAGTCCCGTCAGCAAGAGGTCTCCGAGTTCTCCCGTGCACTCAAGCTGCTCGCCAAGGAGCTCGAGGTTCCGGTCATCGCGCTGTCCCAGCTGAACCGTGGCTCCGAGCAGCGCACGGACAAGAAGCCGCAGGTGAGTGATCTGCGTGAGTCCGGTTGCCTGACCGGTGACACTCGGATTCTGCGCGCGGACACTGGCGCGGAGACGACCATGCGTGACCTGTACGAGTCGGGTGAGAAGGACGTTCCGGTGTGGGCGCTCGCGGACGACCTGCGCTACGTGCAGCGGCCCATGACACATGTGTTCTCGACGGGTGTGAAGCCTGTCTACCGCTTGCGTTTGGCCTCCGGTCGCGAGGTGCGGGCGACGGCGAACCACAAGTTCTTCACCTATTCGGGCTGGAGGGCTCTCGGCGATCTGGGCGTGGGGGATCGCTTGGGTATTCCGCGGCATGTGGGAGCGCCTACTTCTTCTATGGCCATGGGTGATGCTGAGGTGTCCGCCCTGGGTGCTCGGTTGGCTGGGCTGTCGACTGTGCCGGCGTCCGTGTTCGGGCTGCCCAAGGATCAGGTGCGGTTGCTGCTGAGCTCGGCATGGTCTTCTTCCGGTTCGGTTTCGGAGGCGGGTTCCGCAGAGTGCGGCGAGATTTCATTGACGACGACGACGTCGCGCGCGGCGGCCAACGCCGTGGCTCGCCTGTTGTTGCGTTTCGGGATCGTGGGGGCTGTTTCCTGTTCCAACGATTCTGCTGCTGCCTCTTCTGCCGTGTCGATCGACGAGTTCGAGGATCAGCTGATGTTCCTCGAGCAGATTCCTGTAAATGGCGAGTCTGCTGTGGCAGCGGCGCAGCTGCGCTCTGCTTTGCGGGCGGCGAAGGCCGAGAAAGCCGCGCCTGGCTCCAGCGGGATGTACAACGCGTGGGATGAAGTCCGTGGTCTTCTGGAAAACCGCGTATCGGTGGGCGATGATTCCTCTTTATCCGCTGTGGCTAACGGCGGGACGGTGACGATGACTCGACCGCCGCAATCTCGGCTTGAAGAGGTCATATCAGCGCTCGACACCCACGACCTGGACATGATGGCGATGAACGATCTGTATTGGGATCGCATCGTGTCCATCGAGGAGGACGGTGTCGAGGAAGTCTTCGATGCCACCGTGGTTGGCGCGCACAATTTCGTGGCCAATGGCGTGACCGTTCACAACTCGATCGAGCAGGACGCGGACATGGTCATTCTGCTGCACCGTGAGGACGTGTACGACAAGGAGTCACCGCGTGCCGGTGAGGCGGACGTGATCGTGGCGAAGCACCGTAACGGTCCCACCAAGACGATCGTGGTGGCGTTCCAGGGCCACTACTCGCGGTTCGCGAATATGGCGTTGGAGGGCTTCTAGGTTTAGGGCTCCGACTGTGGCGTGAGTTCGAAGGCCTGCGCGAGGAGCTCGTGCGAGCGGCGGCGGGCGCTTGGATCGGCGATCAGGTCTTGGATCATGAGCTCGTCCGCCCCGCTCTCTTCGACCATCTGCTCCAGCGTGGCGCGCACCTCGTCGGGACCGCCGGCGACGAACTTGGGCCACTGCCCGTCGGTGATCGTGACCGGCTCGTCCCTCTCTGCCTGGGTCATCTCCCGGGCGGCTTCTTCAGGGCTGGGCACCATGACCACCCCCGCGTTCCGGCCTGCTCGGCTCAACCGCGCGTAGAAGCCCTTGGGCGATCCTGCCAGGTGAAGACCGTCGGCATTGTTCTCGCCCACGGCCACATTGACCGCGAGGATGGCGCGAGGAGAGTCGAGCCCGAAATTTTGTGGTGTGAAGTTCTCACGGTACTGGCGCAATGCTGGAGCTGCGCTCCGAGGGTTGATGAACCCGGCAAAGGTGTAGCCGATGCCCAGTGCAGCCGCCAAGTTTGACCCGTTCGGACTGGACCCCAGCAACCAGGTCTGCGGAACTTCCGGAACGGTGGGCATGAGCGGATGGCCCGCAAAGGGATGACCCTCGGGGAATGATCCGTACAGCCAGGCCAGAGTTTCCAATATCTGCTGCTGATGATCGGCCTGCGCCGGGTGCTCACGGTTCTGTTGCAACGCGGCATCGATCACGGGGCCCGCGGTGGCACGCCCCATGCCCAGATCGATCCGGCCGGGCGCCATTGCTTCTAACTGCTTGAACATTTCCGCAATCTTGAACGGGCTGTAGTGATTCATCAACACCGCGCCAGAGCCCAGTCTGATGCGCGAGGTCACCGTGGCTGCCGCGGCGATCAGCAACTCGGGGTGATGCGATGCGCCGGACCGGCTCAAATGATGCTCGGCAAACCAGACCCGGTGGTACCCGAGCCGTTCAGCGTGTCGAGCGTTATCGAGGGAGTCGGCCAGGGCTTCTTTTTCCGAAGTTCCCGGAGCGACCGTACCGAGGTCAACGATAGAAAGTTTCAAGGGCGTAGCTCCTCGGCATCGGCGGCGGGTTCCACCGATGCTACGGGAGGTAGTTGGTCGGCCCAAGGGTGTTCTTTTATATGGCTGTCGCCAGCGTGGCCACGGGTAGGCAAGCCAACTGAATCGTCACCCGGGATTCCGGGTGCCCTCACCTCACACTTGGCCTGGATAGGCCTGCCTCCTAAAGCATCTCCCGTGCTAGCTTGGCGGCATGACTGGGGCGATCCATCAGCCGCATCCGGTCTTGCGGGACTACCTCGCTGGGCCGATGGTCGGCTATGACATCACCCTCAGCGCAGATCAGGTGCACCTTGGCGTCCCCAGGGCCACGGCCACGCTGATCATTGCTTTCGAGGACCCGCTCGACGTCGGCTGGTTCGGCGAGCGTGAGTCGCAGAAACTGTGGGCCTCGGCCTCCGGGCTGCACCTGTTTCCCGCACTGATCCGCACCCACGGTTTGCAACGCGGTATCCAATTGCAGCTGACACCGTTGGGCTGTCGTTCCCTCTTCGGGGCACCGTTAGCGGAACTGGCCGGTCACAGCGTAGATCTGGTCGAGCTGCCCCGCGGGCTTACGGAGTATGAATACGCCCGGATCGCCGAACAAACCGAATGGCCTCAGAGGTTCGCTGTTCTTGAATCGCTGCTTCTGAACCGTCTGGATGCGTTCTCGATGCCCGCCGACATCCGCCGCGCCTGGCGGTTGTTGTGTCACGGCTGTGGAGTAGCCCAAACCGCCGCCGACGTCGGGTGGTCGCGTCGGTATCTCAACACCAGAGTTCATAGCGAGATCGGTATTTCACCCAAGCAACTCAGTCGCCTGGCCCGGTTCTCGCGTGCACGAACGTTGGTCGGTGAAGGCAGCAGTCTCGCCGACGCCGCTTATGCCGCCGGCTTCGCCGATCAGTCCCACTTGTCGAGGGAGTGGCACGTGCTGGCAGGACAGTCTCCTACCAAGGAACAAGAGTTTCCATTTCTTCAAGACCTGCAGTACCCGGACACGGCAGCATGAAGTCATGACACACAACACGAAACCACAGCTGTTCCATTCACTGACCTTCGCCGACGCCGCTCGCGGCGCAGAGTTCTTGCGGGCCTTGGGGTTCGAAGAAGTAGTGGTGAACACCAACGACAACGATCCGAACATCGTCGAACACGCCCAATACCGATGGCGCGACAACGGCGGCGTGATGTTCGGATCGGTGCGCGAAGACAATCCGCACGCGCGCTCCGAGATGGTCGGACACGCCAAGTGCTACTTGGTGGTCGAGACCGACGCCGAGGTCGACGAAGTGTTCCACCGTGCGCTCGCCGCACACGGCACTGCCATCGCTGAGCCCACCAACCAGGACTACGGAGGCCGCTCGGCGACGATTGCAGATCCCGAAGGCAACCAATGGAGCATGGGGTCGTATCCGGGGGAGTGACGGCCGACCTCTGCGCTTAGCGGCGTCTCACTCAGTTGGGCTCTTCACGTTTTTATCTCGTGTAGAGACCGATCTTACGGATCATGCTGATCAACCGAGGAATTTCAAGACAAGGCCGATGACCATGCTGCCGCCGAAAAGGACGAGGAATACACCCGCGAATCTACTGATCCAGGGGAGGATGCGTTGCAGATAGCCGAGAGAATGCCTGGAGCCGAGGACGACAGCCACGAAAACATCCCAGACGAGGACGACGGCGAACATCCAGGCGCCGTAGAGCACTAAGGAAAGAGGCGTCGCGGTTGAAACTGCGGCGGCCAGGCTGACGTAGAACATTGCGTTCTTGGGGTTCAACAGTCCCGAGGCTAAGCCAAGTCCAAAGTTCCGGAGCCAAGTTCTGGATTTCACACCAGTACCTCGGTCCGGAGCGATCACGGGGTTCGACCTTAGGAAAGCGATGCCAATGAAAATTAGGAATATGCCGCCAGCCATTTGGATGGTGTCGAGGACTACCGGGTTCGAAATCAGTGCGACACCGACGAACGCGCCTGCGATGAAGACCCCGTTCGCGATGGCAATACCCAAGCAAGCTCCGGTGGCATTTCGCCAGCCATGGGTCAGCGCGGTGCGGACAATGAGGAAGAAATCTACCCCAGGAATCAGCAGCGCCAAGAAGTGTGCGACTGCGACGGCGGCGAATTGTTCCATCTCTCTCCTCATGCATGACGGTGATCCTGTCAAGCATCGAGGTTTGGTCGCGCCGGGTCTTGTACGTTCTTGCAGTCAGCCTTGGTAGGTGCCCGGCGACGCGGCGACATGAGCGCGGAAGACCCGGTGGAAATGACTCTGGTCTGTGAACCCCAAATCATGGGCGGTTTCCGTAATGGGTAAACCTTCGCGGAGCTTGTGACGACCTTGAGTTATGCGGGCGTTCTGACGCCATGCCAATGGCGAGAGTCCGGTGGTACGCCGTACTGCGCGAACAAGCTGGTACTTCGTCATACCGACCAATTTTGCTAGATCATCCAATGCTGGGTTCGAGTCGTCGTCGCGCAGCCTCACCATGACTGGTGCGAGGCGGGTTAGCAGCTCGGGGTCGGTTTTGCTCGTCGTGAGGTAAGCGGAGGAGGCTATATCAAGCCCCCCAAGTAGACTTTTGACCTGGGCTTCGATCTGTTCCCTGGTCTCATCGTTGTAGATAGCGGTGTTCAATGCGCTGACTCGGCGATGCAAGTCTGGGTGATGGAACACGTTGATTTCGGCGAGGAAATGACTGGCTTCTCGTCTCGGAGCGAGTGAGGCCGCCCATCTTTGATCCATATGGATCATTTGGTAGAGCCACTGACCCTCGTGAGGGTTGCATGCGTGAACCTGATTGGCGGGGATGACGATGACATTGCCGGTTTCTAGCTGGACGGGGTCGCTGGCGGGAGTGGTCAACACGGAGCTTCCCGCATCGATCACGCCGATCGATAAAACGTCGTGAGAGTGCGGCCGGTAGCAGGCGTTCTCTTGACATGACCGTCGGCCCTCGAGGTGAGGAAGCGCAGTGCTGCGGCAGAACTCCATCGTGTGGCTTCCTTCGTTCGCTTCCCCGTGTGGAGTGAGAATTATGTGAATAGCAAACTTAGTGATCCGAGCGAACGGAAGAGCTCAGTCAATGAACCCCACCGGCAGTGCCTCACCGGTAACCCGGCGCACGGTAGCAGCCGCTTGAGCGCCGAGCCCTCCGTAGAGTTCGATAATCCCCGCACAGGTCGCCTGCGCCTCTCGTGCCCGCTCAATGAGGGAACTTTCGTCAGCGACTCCGGCGGTCATAATGCCGTCGTGGTATTTGAGCGGGGTTGATTGCGCCGAACCGTAAAGGAATGCCCCGTCGCCCACCTTGCCATCTTCAAACGCCACCTTATAGGCGGCGACTTGTTCGAGTGATTCGTACCCGTACCGGTTCAAACGCACATTCGCGTTAGCGCCGACGGCAACAATTACTTTTGCGGCATCTTCGACACCGAGACCGCCGCACAGTTCGATGCGATCCGCGAGTAGGGCAGCCCGCTTCGCGGCATCGATGAGGCCTGTGAGGCTAACGCCTTCCACGGTGAGTCCGTCCTCTCGAACAATGACGCCCGTGTCTCCTTCGAACAACACATGCGTAGCCATGTTCGTAGAACAATGACAGTGGGTCTGCTATTTCAGCTTCCTGACCGATCACGAGTAGAACATGCCGTACAGGGACTAAACCTGCGGGCGCAACCACGTGAGGCTACTGATCTGGACCGGCTCGTCCGGGACTCCGGAGGCGCCGGAGTCATCGTGACTTCAGAAACCGAATGGTTCTCCGCAGAACCTACCGCCCCGTTCATCAGGCTCAATAGACTCGAGAAATGAGAACCCCACTCGGAAGTCTCAAAGCCACGACAGAACTTTTCGTGGAGCAGGCCCATCAGTTCTTGGAAACGACTCGTGCCCTCGACGACCTGGCTCTCTTGGATCCCTCCTTATGTAGAGGATGGAGCAGGCTCGAGCTGATCGTCCACGTCCGGATGGGGCTGGATGAAATGGCGACCGCTGTTCAGGCCAACTCCTCATGCCCCGTGAGTCACGACTACATCACCTACTGGTCTTCGTACGCGGATGATCTGGGTGAAGATCCCATCCCAGCCCTCATGTGGCTCCGACGGACGGCGTCGGCCTACGAACGCCCGTCCTCGTCGATGACGCACTTGGCAGACGCCGTCGACCGGGCATGCATGACCGTGGAGTCGTTGAACGATCAACCCGTGAAGTTCCAAGGTAAGACGTTGATGGCCGCCGATTTCGTGAACACGTGGATCGTTGAGCTCGCCATTCACCTACTGGATTTGAACATCGATGTCGCACCGGTCGGGGCCCACCTTGGCCGGAGCACCGTGGAGGCGCTGGCTGGTCAGGATCTGCCGGACTCGATGACTGACAAGCAAGCCCTACTGGTCGGTTTCGGCCGCGAACAACTACCCAAAGATATGGAACGAACCAAGTACTTTCCCGTTCAGTTGTGAGGCGGTCGCCTCCGGTAGCGAAGTCCGCAGAACGTAGCTACTCCACGGCTGGCAGCTCCAGTGAATAAACTCACCCCGCGGGCCCAAAATCCCCGCCATGACGGGCATTACACCGGCCCTCCGCCACTAGCATCATTGGCAGCAGCCCGAGTTCTGTGGTTAGGGTGACCGCATGCTTTCAACTGAACAGGCGGCTTATAAACTCGCCTTCTTGATCGCGGACGCTTTGATCCGAAGCGGCTCGGGATCTGCCAGCACCACCAAATCTCTCCTGTCCATCTTCCAAAAGACCGAGATGCCCAATGTGACCGTCAGCGTCAGCCTGGGCCAGGTCACAATCAGTCATCAGGAAGAGCCCGACGACGCGCCCAGCACCCGGATACTCGAATCCGAACCGGGCACGCTGGATATTGGCCTGCGCACCGAGACCGGTGAGGTCCTCGAAGCGTTCGTGCTCAATCAGCTCACCATCGAGGAAGCCATCCGCGAGATGGAAGAAGTCACGGCCAAGTCGCGTGTCGTCGGGCACCGGCTGACTGCCACGGGCTTCACGATGTTCGGTGTCGGCTTCTCCTTGATCCTTGGCGGCGGACTGGTCACGACTATCAGCGCCGCCTTCATCGCGGCGGCCGTGTACACCGTCTACGCCTTGGTTGTACGCACTCAGGCACCCATGATCTTCAGCCTCGCCGCGGGCGGTTTCACCGCGGTTATCGGCGCGTGCATTTCCGGACTTTTCTTTTCGACGTCGCAGCCTGCGGTCTGCATCGTCGCCTCCCTTGCTGCCTGGTTGGCGGGCATCGCCGCCTACGGCGCGGTGCACGATGTCATCACCGGCTGGTACCTCTCGGCCTCGGGCCGGATCCTTGACGTGCTCACCAGTACCGCCGGCCTGGTCGCCGGTGTGACTCTGGGTATCCACTTGATGCAGCCGATCTTCGGTGAGGACATGAACTTCATCGAGACGCTCGAGATGGATGACACCCGCTGGGGCCTCTCAGTGCTCGGCGCCACGTTGGTATCGGCGGGCTTCGCGCTCGCCTCCGGTGGTCGCGGGTGGAAGCTCGGTGCCTTGGGCCTGTTCGGCGGGGTGGTGATGCTCCTTATGCTTTCCCTTTCTACCGCGGGCATCAGTTCCTTCGCAGCAATCTTGGTCGCGTCAATCGCAGCGGGTGCCGTGTGTGTGGTGCTCACGCGTGCGCTCAACATGGCCTCCAACGCTTCACTGATGGTCGTCCTCTTACCGTTGTTCCCTGGCATGTTGGTCTACCAGGGCGTGCTGGGCACGATCTTCGGTATGGACGGCGCTAATGATTCGTTGTTGGAAGCCTCCATTACCGCGTTCTGCCTGTCCATGGGCGGCATCTTGGGTCAGTACCTCGCCTCCGAGGCGCTGTGGGCGAGCCGCCGTAAGCAGTTCACCCACAAGCACCCGGACCGCGCCTTCCGCAAGGAGATGGCCGACGAGGAGAATTTCAGCGACATCATGGTCCCGATCTTCTCCAAGCCGTTCACCCAGTAACTCCAGCGGCACCGACGGCTGGGGTTACTTCCCCATGCCGTCGCCCACGCGCTGGATCAGACCCCTGATATTGGTGAGAGTCCTGTCCACGCGATCGCCGAGCGACATGGTCTCCTCCATCTGACGGATGCCCTCGGGCTTCCTTTTTCCGCGCGTGTAGTCGCTGCATGCAAGGTCGGAACAGAGGTAGGTCCCCACAGTGTTGTAGCGATCCTTGGCGGATTTCGAGCGCTGGATCGATACCAGGGAGACTCCGCTACCGGGGTGCAGGGTCAGGCAGATCTGGCACATGCGTGCGCCACCTTTGCCCTTATGAGGGTTTTTCTCCAGGACCAACCCGCGCAAACCATTCTCGGTCTCGGCAACTACATATCCAGTGCGTGGGGATTTCGGGTCGATCCAGCTGAGGAAGATCTGGGATTCCCAGTCGATGCTGAACAGGTCCTGCGGAATGTTGATGCGCTGTGAAGCGCCCTTGGAGCAATTGATGAAGCTTTTGCGGATCTCGGATTCGGTGTGTGAATGCATGGTTGAAAGCTTTCGGTTTACTCTGCCCGCGCGCCTCACCACTGAGAAGGCATGTTTAAGAACCCGGACCTTGGTGTCACAAGTGGCAGGCAGTAGATGGGATGACAGAACGAATGCCTCAAAGGGCATAAAGGATTGCGACCGTGGATGAAATTCACACGGGCGTCGCAGTCACGCAGCTCTATCTAGTGCCGGCATCTGACAAGCCGACAACCCCCTGACGCCCGAAGGCTCACTCACCACCGAAGTGGATGCCGAAGATGTACGTGGGAATCGTATACCCGACGTCAACTCCCCACGAGGCGAGTCAGCCCACAGGCAGCTCCGCGCGCACCCTGAACCCACCATCGCCAGTGGGTCCGGCATGCACCGAACCACCCAATGCCTCGACCCGTTCGCGGATTCCCGCAAGACCCAGCCCGGCACCCGGGGCAGCGGGAACGGCTGAACCCGAGGCGGCGTCGTCGGCGGGGCCGTTGACCACGTCCATGACGATCCCGCGGTCGGAAACGTCCATCCCCACGGTGATTGCGGAGCCAGGGGAGTGCCGCACGGCGTTACTGAGCGCCTCCTGCAGCACCCGGTACGCGGTGAGAGCGGTCGCCGCGGGTACGTCGGTGTCCAGTGAATCGCGTCCGGACCGCACGTCGAATTCGATCCGCGCGCCAGACTGCCGAGTGGATTCAATGAGCGCCGGGACGTCTGCGAGCGTGGGTTGCGGGACCAGCTGCGCGTCCGCGGAGCCTCGCAGAATGGTGAGCAGCCCGCGCATCTCCGTGAGCGCGCGTCGGGAGGACTGAGCAATCGAGGTGAACTCGCCAGCAGTTCGCTCGTCCATCCCCGGGAGTCGGTACTCCGCAGTCGTGGCCTGCACACTGATCACTGACATGCTGTGAGCGACCACGTCATGCAGTTCCTGGGCGATCCGGTTGCGTTCCTTAAGCTCACGCCGTTGAGCGCTCTCCTCCGCACTTGCTCGCCGCGCCGCCTGAAGCGCCGAACGGCCCAGCAGCTGCTGCCGCACGAGAATACCCAGGGCGAGGACACCGGCCGAGACCGACGCCGCGACGATCAAGCTGGAGAGCGCCCCGCCCGAGACGTCCGTCCGCAACAGGAACACCGCGGGGAGGGGCGCAGCGCTGGCCACCAGCCAGCCGATCACGGCGTAGGGCCAGGGCTGGCGGAGCGCCACCAGCAGCAGGACGAAACCATGCACCATCAGCGTGGTTACCGGCCACGGCCAGGGTGGGCCCAGCGCGGAGGCAGTAACCACGGCGGTAGCAAGGACGGCGACGGCGTTCCCCACCATCCCGACCACAGGCCACCTCACGGCGACCACCAGGGACGCGCTGTGAACGATCGCGACCACCATCGCCGGGACAACGGGCACGGCGTAGAGGACTCCGAACAGGGGCCAGGAGATCGCCAGTAACACGACGGCGGCAAAGGCGGTGGTGAGCCAGGCCCAGCCGTTCGCAGAGGCGAATCGCGCGACATGAGGTTCGGAGTGCTCGGTTTCTCGTGTGGCTCGGTTGGCAATGCTGTCCGTGCGCGGGCCTTGGTGAGAGGCCCAGGGTGGAAGGTCGGGCTGACCGGGTTGCACCTCGCGGGAGGCGGGGCCGCCGCCGTTTCCCAGCGCAGCCTTGGTGACCAGGGCGTCGAGGCTGGCGAGGCCGTGCAGGACGGCGGGCAACGAGACGAGGAAGACAAAGCCCGTCACGAAATTGAATGCGGCCTCTAGCGCAAAGCTGCCGGAGATCGACGACGGGATCGCGCCGTTCGACGTCGCGTCGAGAACGAGTTCGACCAGACCGTTATTGTCCTCTGGGAGAAACATGCCCCAAAAGAAATATGTCACTCCACCCAGGGCGGTGGCCGTCCAGGACACCGCGACCGAGAAGGTCAACGTGCGCAGCGGAAAAGCAATGAGGGTTTCGAAGACCAAGTCGAGCCACAACCGCGGATCCGCCATGGTTTTCATCCACCCGAACATCCCCGGCTGTTTGGTGCGGTACCGCGCCCGCGGCAGATCGACTCCCCAGTGGCGCAATCGCGAGCGGGAGAGTCGAGCGAAGGCCCCGGCAAGCACCAGGGTGAGGGGCAGCAGCAGCGCGCCCACCCAGACGATGAACGTGCCCAGCGACACGGACAACATGGGGATGAGGAGTACGAAAGCGAACACCGAGATGAAGAATCCCGGCAGCACATAGGCGTAGTCGCGGCCGAGCTGCCGCGGGAGCCGAACCCACAACGGGGCCCGTGTGGCGGATGATGATGACATCAGGACCAGCTTCTCTCATTAGTGACGGCGGCACCATGGCGCGCCGGAGTAGATCTGTACGAGGCGAGGGTCGACGGCGCTCGGGCCGGCCGGCCGACTGAGGCTTCGTGGGGTGCCCGCGCGGGTCGCAGTACCGAAGGGTGCGCTCGCACCAACAAAAAGACGCCGAGTACGGCGAACACAGCAACGACGGCCAAGGTCATCAGGACGGGGGTCGGCATGGGCGCATACTCACCGAGCAGCAGCGCCCCGATTCCCACTGCGGTGAGCGGGTCGATCACGGTGAGCCCCGCCAGCACGGTTTCCGGTGGGCCGCTGAGGTAGGCGGTCTGTACGACCCACATTCCGGTGATCGAACCGAGGATCAATCCTGTGATCAAGAACCAGTGCACCGCTGATAGTGCCCCGAAGATGACGGGCAGGAGATCGGGACCGAGCACAGCGCCGTCGAACGCCTGCAGGAGCGTGAACAGAAGGACATGGGTGCTCGCGGCCACCGTCCCGAACAAGACACCGGCGCACGCAATGCGAGCCAGGTGACCGGTTGAGCTGTTGGCCACGGCGGCACCCACGGCGGAGAACACCACGAGCAGACAGCCGAGCGTGAGCAGGCGACCGGGTGAGGCCTCGGGGTCGATCGACCATTTCGCTGAAACAGCCACGAACAGACCCACGGACACGATCGTGATCACGATCCCCGCCATGACGCCCTTGGGCATCTGGGTCTTAACCTGATCGGTTCCTTTCGAACGTGCCGCTCGCAGGCTGAGAATCACGGCGGCCACCAGGGAGAGCGTTCCCAACGGTTGAATGAGCGCCACGGGAGCGAGCCCCAGGGCAATCACGTTGAGCACCGTTTCAAGCACGAGCAGTGCCAGTCCCACTAGCCACAGGGGGCTGCGGAAGATGCGGCGGACAACATGGGCACGCGGCGTCGTCGGGCTTGCCGGAGCGGCGGCGTCGGCAGAGCGACCCGCGACCACCCGGTGCTGCAGATGCGTGCCGAGGGCCAGGCAGAGAGCCGCGACAAGGGCGATACCAATGGCGAAAGTGAACATGCCCTGATCGTGGGGCTGCGCTCGTGGTCCGGTCATCACCCTGCGGAGTGATCCGTGCTGATACCTGAGAGGGATATCCGCGGCGACCCGCCCGAGACATGCTGCGGGTGCGGTGCACCGGGGCTAGCCTCAAGGCATGGCCCAGAACCAGATGCCGCAGGCGCACCACGATGATCCCGCGATCCGGGTGATCATCGTGGATGACCAGGCGATGGTGCGTCAGGGCTTCGGGGCGTTACTCGATGCGCAGCGGGACATCATCGTGGTCGGCAGCGCCGCCGATGGCAGCGAGGTGGTCGAACTGGTCCGCCGGTCTCGCCCTGATGTGATCCTGATGGACATCCGCATGCCCAAGCTCACGGCCTGGATGCCGCGCGAGCGGTGAAGGCGATGCCCGGTCTGGAGCATCCGCGGATCATCATGCTGACCACCTTCGACGCGGATGAGTACGTGTTCTCCGCGTTGCGCGCCGGGGCTAGCGGCTTCTTGCTGAAGGACGCCACGGCGGAGGACCTGGTGTCCGCGGTGCGGATCGTGGCCGCGGGGGAGTCGCTGCTGGCGCCGTCGATCACCAGCAAACTCATTGCCGATTACGCCCGCCGGCCCAGCACGCGGCGCGATACGGCGGCGCTGTCCCCGCTGACCGAACGGGAGCTCGGGGTCATGAAGCTCGTGGCCACCGGCAAATCGAATGCGGAGATCGCAGAGGAACTGTTCGTGGCTGAACAGACCGTGAAGTCCCACGTCTCGCGGATCCTCAGCAAGTTGGGGCTGCGTGATCGCACGCAGATCGTGGTGGCAGCCTATGAATCGGGTCTGGTGAGCACCGAGCGCTGACGCCTCTGGCACCGCGGTGGCTACCTCTCGCGTAGGGGTGTGGAACCGCTCCCCAGAGTGATGAAACGGGGCGAACCTGCGCCATAGCTTCCTCGTAATCGATACGCATTGATACGAGGAGTCACGATGTCAGTCCAACTGCGCACCCCATCCCCGCCGCTTTGTCTGGGCCTGTCATCCCGTCCGGGAAAACCGAGCGTTCCGACGAAGACCGGCCGGGATTCCACCGTGGATCTCATCCGCGCACTGTGTCTCCTGGTGGTCGTCGCACTGCACACCATGATGGCGGGCGTCGAACGAACATCGGACGGTGGCCTGCTCACCAGCGTGGCCCTGGCAGGCACCGACTGGTTCGTCCCCGTTAGCTGGTTCATTCAGGTCATGCCCTTGTTCTTCATTGCCGGCGGCTTCGCCTCCCTGACTCAATGGCGGCGGATGCGCGCTCGCGTAGCGTCCTGGCAGCACTACGTGATCAGTAGGACGCAGCGACTGGCCGTGCCCGCGGTGGTACTGTTCGGCGTCGTCGGCGTGGTGCTTGTCATGGCGGGCGGTTCCGGACTCGATGCGGGGCTTGTGGCGGAAGTGCGGCTGCGTGTCGGGCAGCCCCTGTGGTTCCTGGCCGTCTACCTGGGCGTCACGGCGCTCGTGCCGTTCATGGCACGCTGGCACGAGAAACGACCTGGCGGCACCGTCGCTGCCCTGGGCCTCGGCGTCGTGGCCGTCGACGCCGCACGGTTCGTCCTGGACACTCCCGCCCTGGGTCTCTTCAACCTCGCCCTGGTTTGGTTGCTGATGCAGCAGCTTGGCTTCCTGTTCCACGACGGCGCCGCCGCTCGTTGGCCGCGCGGCCGTCTGTATGTCGGCCTTGCGGTGTCTCTGCTGACGCTGTTCGCGGTGGTGACCTGGGGTCCGTACTCGGCTGACATGCTGGTGAACCTCAATCCGCCCACCGCCGCGATCGTGCTGCTGGGTTCCGCGCAGTTCTTCGCGCTGCGGCTGCTCAAGCCGAGGTTGGACGCGTCCCGGGTCGCCGCGTCCATTGGCGCGACCATCAGTGCCCGTGCGATGACCATTTACCTCTGGCACATGCCGGTGGTGCTGGGTCTCGTATTCGTGCTGTGGACTCTGGGTTTCCCGCTACCGGAACCCCACTCCGGGGCGTGGTGGGCTACCAGGCTTCCGTGGCTCGTGGCGGTTGCTTTAGTGCTGTTCGTGGTGGTTCCGGTGCTGGACCGGGTTGAGCGGCGGCTCGTCTCCGTAGTAGCTGCGCGGAAGGTGGTCGGTGTGCGTCTTTCGTCTGGATTCGCCCGGGGATCCGGGGCTGTGTTCGTGGTTCTGATGGCGATCATCGGTGTGGTGCTGATGCTGACGCAGGCCTTGCCGCTCGTGGCGACGGCGCTCCTGTCGGTCGGATTGCTGGCCGGCAGCGTCCTGGTGGGCAGGATGCTGGACCGAGTTCCGAGCCATCCCTTCGGTGAGCCTCATGTGAGTTAAGTGCAGCGGGGAAATTCTGTGTGAAGGAACTGCAGCGCTCGAGTCTCATGTGAGGAAGATGCCGTTTCGCCGCCGGATCCGTGCTGTTGCCTCCCATGAGACTCCGGTGCTGCGTTTTCCTCACGTCAGACCTGGCCGTTGGAGCCCCTGTGCTTGTTCTTCGCCACGGACAGCGACCAGGTGAACGCCAGTAGCGCCAGGGCCCAGGGCAAGATCACGGGGAACATGTCGATCCCTCGGAACAAGAAGTGGGCCACCGCAAATACTGCGACCGCCAGTATCAGGGACATGGCAATGAGCTTGGCCTTGAGCTTGCGGTCGAAGCCGTACCAAAAGCTGTCCTCGGGGGAGTCACTCCTCAAACCCAAGAAGTCGATGATCCTGTTCACTGTCGATGCACCTCATTCCTTCCGTCCCCTCACGCTACCGACACTCCACACGGAGCACAGTGGCCGAACGGCCAGTGTTCTGAACCGCCCCCCGAGTGCGAGTCCCGGCGCACGCCGAGTGCGCAACGGCCAGCCACGGGAATCCCGGCCTTTCCTATGAACTCGCATATTCTTAGCCATAGCTCCTCGCCCGCTGCCCCCGCGGAGCGTGTTCACCCCCCAGCACACGGAGTTCCCTCGTGACCCCTGCCCAGCCCTCGATCCTTGTGGCGGATGACGATCCCGACATCCGAGAGCTCGTGGTCTTCAAACTCGAACAAGCCGGATTCGACGTTCACTCAGTCGCGGACGGGAACGCAGCTCTCGAGGTGCTCACGGACAGTACGCCGGACCTGGTGGTGCTGGACGTCATGATGCCGGGGCTCAGCGGACTGGACGTCCTGCGACAAATTCGGGCGGAGCAACGTCTCGAGACGGTCAAAGTGCTCCTGCTGACCGCGCGCGCCCGGGATACGGACGTGGATGACGGCTACACCACCGGCGCGGACGACTACGTGACCAAGCCCTTCAGCCCGAGGGAACTGCTGCACCGGGTCAACACGCTCCTCGGTCGGGGGCGGTGAGATACCCGTGGCAACGCAGACAGTGGTAGCCGCGCAACTGCTGTCCGTGGTGTTGTGGGTCCTGGTGTGGGCCACCATCTTCCTGCTTGCCCTGATCCTCGGATCGCGGGCCGGCCGGCTTTGGCGCGAACGCAGGGATCGCCAGCTCATCGGCGAGCTGAGGCCCGCCATGCTCGCCGTGGCCTCCGGGGAGGACGAGGATTCCGCCGCATTGAGCCAACTGACCACGGTGACCCGTCGGCGGGCACGCGTGGTGGATCACGCGGTCTCCGCCATGCTTTCCAAGGTCAAGGGTGAACCCGCGCGCGCCTTGGCTCAGGTGCTGCGCTCGCACGGCCGCTCGAGTTGGGCGTTGCGGGGGCTGAACTCCAAGAGATCGATCCGGCGCGCCTACGCGGCGTGGACCCTCGGGCTGATGCGGGAGCGCGAATCGGGGTCAAAGATCATCCCGCTGCTCCAGGATCGTTCCATCGACGTGGTGGTCGCCGCCGCGCGCGCCCTCACGCTCATCGGCGACAGTAAAGCGGCCCGGGCCGTCGTGCGCGCGGTGGCGCCGCGACGTCGTCCGCGCGGACTCCCCAGCTGGGTGGCCGTCGAGTGCCTGTGCGCCTTCGACGAGTCCGCGGCCAGCGTGGTCACGGAGGCGACGGCGCACCCGCAACCTTCCGTGCGCCACGTCGCGGCCACGGTCATCGGCACCCGACCCTTGCCGCAGGCGGCCCCGGTGGTCCGGGAACGGCTCGCCGTGGAAGACGACCCCCGAACCCTCGCATCGCTCGTGGCTGCACTCGGCAGGATCGGGGGCGCGACCGATCTACCGGTACTGTCCCGTTTCGCGCACCACCCGCACGAGACCGTGGCGCTCGCCGCCGTGGACGCTCTCGAAGGGATCGGGCTGCACTCCTCGGTGGAAGCGTTGGCCCCGCTCGTGGCGGACTCCCGTCCGAGGCTGTCCGAACGCGCGGCCGTGGCCCTCACGGAGCTGGGTTCGCGAGGCCGTGAGCGGCTGCTGGCGTTCGCGAACGCACCCGGCCCCGCTGAGCTGCCCGCCACCTACGCCCTGCAACTGACCGCCATGAGGAGTGCCACCCGTGGACTGGATTGAGCTGTTGCGCACTGCGGTCGCTGCCGTCCTCGCGTTCGTGGCGTGGCCCGTGCTCATCTACTTCCTGGTGATCAACACGTCCTACCTGGTGATGATCGGGCTCGCGACGGTGGACTTCGTATCGCACCGTCGGCGGATCCCGTTTGCTGGTCGCGAGGAACTCATGCGGTCCCGGACCATGCCGGGAATCAGCGTGGTGACCGCCATGCACAACGAGGAGATGGGGATCCGCGTGGCCGTGGAATCGTTTCTCTCCCTGCAACATCCCCGTCACGAGGTCATCGTGGTGGACGACGGCAGCACCGATAACGGCTTCGAAGTGCTGCGTAAGGCCTTCGACCTGGTCCCGGTGACCCGCCGGATGCCCCAGGATGTGGCTGTGCGGGAAGCGCCCACGAGTATCCACGTGCCCCGTGACGGGCGGACCCGGTTGACGGTGGTGGGTAAAGCCAACTCGGGCCGCTCCGATTCGATCAACGTGGGCGTGAACCTCGCCCGCGAGGATCTGGTGCTGTTCGTTGACTCGGACTCCATCTTGGATCCTGGGGCACTGCTTGCGGTGTCCCGGCCGTTCATCGAGGACCCGGTCACCATGGTTGCAGCGGGCGGGGTGATTCGCGCCGTCAACGGGTGCCGGGTGAAGGGCGGGCGCGTCCTGGAGGTCCGCATGCCCGGAAGCCCTCTGGCAGACATTCAGGTCCTGGAATACCTTCGCGCTTTCCACCTGGGGCGAGCCGGGTGGTCCCGCATCAATGCGCTGTTGCTGATCAGCGGGGCTTTCGGCGTCTTCCGCCGTGACGCGCTGACCTCGGTGGGCGGTTTGGATGCCAATAGCATCGGTGAGGATTTCGAGCTGGTCATGCGGTTGCACAGGACCTTGAGGAAACAGCGCAAGCCCTACCGGGTCACGTTCCTGACCGAGCCGATCTGCTGGACCGAGGTGCCCAGCACCGTTCCCGTGCTCCGTAGACAACGGACCCGGTGGCATCGGGGTCTATGGGAAACGCTGTGGGCCTACCGGGGCATGCTGTTCAACCCCCGCTACGGTCGACTGGGTCTCGTGGCGGTGCCCTACTACTGGATTCTCGAGCTGATCGCCCCGCTGTTGGAACTCGTGGGACTCGTGCTCATCGCCCTCGGCTTCGCGCTGGGGCTGGTGTCCTGGCAGTACTTCCTGCTGTTCATGCTCGTGGCCTACGCCTACGCCATCATCGTGACCCTCGCCGCCGTGACCGTGGAAGAACTGAGCTTCCACAAGTACCCCCGCTGGCGGGATCTGGGGATCACCCTGGTGGCCGCGGTGCTCGAGAACCTGGGATACCGGCAACTCACCGCGTGGTGGCGGCTGGAGGGCTGGTTCGCCGCGCTCACTCGACGCGAGCAGAAGTGGGGCACCATGACGCGTTCGGGTTTCACCGAGGTCGACTCATGAGCTCCGTAGCTTCCCACGTACGCACAGGGGCCGGTAAGGCGGGCAACCGTAAGGTACGCGTCATCCTGCAGCGCTTGGTGGCCCTGTGGTTCGTTGCACTGCTCATCACGGGAGTCACGGCCGGGTGGGGACTCGCAACCGTGCGGGAGCACGTGGAGACCACCCGGGCCACCATCACACCCCTCGTGGACGCGGCCCACGAAATGCAGGGGACGCTGCTGCGTGCCCAGACCGCCGCGCGGGGGTACGTGGTCACCCAAGATTCGGTCTTCGCCCAGGATTACGTGGAAGCAGTGGCGGACCTGTCTGACGCGCGTGAACGGCTCGAAACTCTCGCCGCCGGCCGCCTGCCGCAGATCCAACACATGAACGAGGTAGTGGACGAATGGCTGGACCTCACCCGCCAGCCGAACAGTACCTCCCCGCGCCCGCAGCTCGACCTGCGGCAGACCTCAGCGGCAATGAACGAGGCCCTGGCCGAGCTGCGGAGTCTCAGCGACGACGTCGCCGATCTTCGAGCGCAGAGTCAAGCGGAACTGAACCGGTCCATGACGGTGGCCAACGTGGCGCTGATCATGGCTGCTCTGTTGTCCTCGATCGTCATTCTGGTTGCGTTACGCCGGGTGGATCACCTCTTGGCGGCTCCCCTGCTGAGCTTGCAGCGCATCGTGAGCCGACAGCGGCACGGTGAACCCGACGCCGTCGCGGATACCTCACGGGGTGCTTTGGAGGTCGTGGACCTCGCGAAGTCCTTCAACTCGTTCACCCGGGAGGCCCGGGAAGTGGCGGCTCAACGCGAGCGGACGGTCGAGCAACTGCACGAGTTGAACCGGCAGAAATCCATTTTCGTATCCACCACGAACCACGAGCTGCGCACCCCGCTCACCTCCATCAGCGGGTATGTGGAAATGCTGCAGGACGGGGACTACGGCAAAATCACCCCGGAGCAGGATCGCGTGCTGGGAGTAGTACAGCGCAACACCAACCGGCTACAACTGCTCATTGAAGACCTCCTGCTCATCAATCGCCTTGACCAGGAACAGGAGGGGCACTCCAAGCACGACCGGGTGTTGGATCTCGCCGAATGCTTGTCCCGGGTGATGACGAATCTTGTTCCGCAGGCCACGAGTGGCCAGGTTTCCCTCCGGGGCGAGATCGCAGGAGCGTGGCCGGTGCTGGGGGACAGGGACCGGTTGGAACGGGCCATCACCAATGTGGTGGGCAATGCGGTGAAGTTCACTCCGCCGGGTGGCACGGTCACCCTCTCTCTGTCCCGGACGGCCGACGGCCACGGAGTCCGCTTGAGCTGCGAAGACACAGGAATGGGGATCCCCGCCAAGGAGATCGATTCATTGTTCACGAGCTTCACCCGTGCCTCGAACGCCGCGGACCAGCAGATCCCCGGTACGGGATTGGGGCTTGTCATCGTGCGCACGATCGTGGAGCAACACGGCGGGACCGTGGAACTGCGATCGATCGAGGGAGAAGGCACCACGGTCACCATCGACGTGCCCCTGGCTCCGGCGGAGGGACCCGCAACCCCTCGATAGGGCGGAGTAGCTCGGATTAGGGCCACGCTTTTACACGAAGGTGTGTTCTAATGTCCAACAAGTAATATCGAATTTTTCTGGTTTAGCTTGTTGGAGGACTAGCGATGGTAGATGTCGTGGACCTGCTTCGCGAGCTCAACTTCGAAATAGACCCGTGGGACATGGGGTCTTGGCTACTACGGGCACCAGATGGGGGTCGGTACCCGTGCAAGCCTCTTCCAGCCATGGACAGGATCACATCCGAAGCCGCGCGCTTCTTCACGGGTTCATCTGAAACCCGGCGTGTGCGTCCACTACTCGTTGGTAGAACGATCACTACGAACATGCTGGAACGCGCCAGTAGGGGTGAGTTGGATGTCATTACCGAGCGACCACTGCAGCTGATTGTTCGCGGTCGCGTGTATTCCGACGACGCTCACGAGGTAGCCTCTCGCCCACTCGATGTACTCCCAAGACCGCGCCGCGGTAGGCGCGCCTGGATTCGATGGGCAACGATGCGGTGTCTCCTGCTCGCGTCAGGCCCGCTGCGGCAATCCGAGATCGCCGCGGTTTTGGGTAGTAGCCAACAGGCCGTGTCCCTCGCGATTAAGCAACTTGCCGGCTTGGTCCACGAGACAGAAGCTGGGTTCCTTGCCGACGACAAGCAGGCGCTGCTTCAAGAATGGTTAATCGACTATGAGGGGCCCAACGGGCAAGGATTCGGATGGTACAGCTTGAATCCTGTGGTCGAGCAGACGGAACAAGCGGTTAAAGTCGCTGCCTTGTATGACGTTGATCCGCTCATCACTGGAGACGTGGCCGCCGATAAGACGGCCCCATGGAAGCTGCCGAGTGTGGGCAGAATCTACGTGAAGAACCCGATTGATCTTGCTGGAGACGGATTCGTACCGGCCCCGCTGGTTGAGGCTACCCTCGTCACCTGTGTTCCTCAGGATCCAACGATATGGAAGTTGGTGGATGTCGCACACGGAATGACAAGTTCAGACGTACCTCTTGCCGACCCGGTAATCGTCTATTGGGACGTCCTCCATGGAGAAGACGTGGACAGTCTGGAGGCTGCTCAGAAACTAGCGCGGAACATTACGGGGTAAAGCACTGTGGACAACGAGACCGATCCGTCACACATTCGAGTGCACGCTCTGAGTGTCGCGGATGACTTGGGTTATCGGGGGCAATTGGCAGTATCTCAAACAGTATCGGGACGCAGCGATTATCGTCTCATTGGCGGACACATGGTGAGACTACTGCTGCACGTTTATCCCAGCGAGAGGGCTGTGCCACGGTCAACCGTGGATGCCGATACAGCGCTTGGGGATGTTGAAGTCATAGGCGTCGTAACCCGACAGCTGCAGGAGGATGGTTTCATCAAGGTAGGAGGCAATGTCCTCAAGAAGACTGTGGCCCCTGACCAGGATGTGGAGATTAACTTTCTTCTCCCGCGTGACGATTACAAGACTGGTATCAAGTCCATCAATGTTCAAAGTGTTGGCCAGGTGGACACTCTTTCAGAGCTCTCATTTGCGTTGAACTCTCCGGCGGTAGTCATCGATGTTGAGGCACGTCTGCTGGGAGGAGAGATTATTGAATATCAAACACGTGTGCCGTCTGTGGAGGTGGCAGCGATTCTCAAGGCTCACAGCTGGAGTAGCAGGCATTCGACAAAGGATCTTGCGGACCTCAACACACTGCTGGAAATCCGAGAAGAGCATCCGGAGCTCTCTTGGCGACTTGACTCCCGACCGCTCATTGGACGCCGCTTGGACACAGCAAGAATTCTTCGACCGCTGGGGAAGCAGATCACACGGCGGCGCAGCCCCATCGAGCTGCCCAACAACGTCAGTCGCGTGCGCTTTGCTGCGCTGATCCAAGAGCATATCGGCGCACCGTAACGAGGACCTCCCCGCCGGACATAGTGTGGAGACCATGCAGGACCACCACACCGCTACGCAGACCGTCGACGCCGCCCCCACACCCCTGAGCGTCCTCTCCGATGTTTTTGGCTACGACGAGTTCCGCGGTGAGCAGGCCGCCATCATCGACCAGGTGATGAGCGGGGGAGAAGCCGTGGTCCTCATGCCCACCGGTGGCGGTAAGTCGCTGTGCTATCAGATCCCCTCGATCCTGCGTGAAGGCACCGGCATCGTCGTCTCACCACTGATCGCGCTGATGTCCGACCAGGTCGCAGCGCTTGAGGCGGTCGGAATCCGCGCGGCCTTCCTCAACTCATCCCTGGATTTCCAGGAAGCGCAGGCGGTCGAACAGCAACTGCTCGCCGGTGAGATCGACCTGCTCTACATGGCGCCCGAGCGTTTGATCCTGCCGCGCACCCTCGACTTACTGCGCCGGGCTCAGATCGCCCTTTTCGCAATCGATGAGGCACACTGCGTCGCCCAGTGGGGCCACGATTTCCGCCCCGATTATCTGGGTCTGTCTGTGCTGGCGGACGCGTTCCCGAACGTCCCTCGGATTGCATTGACGGCCACGGCCACCCGCAGCACGCACCGTGAGATCACCGAGCGCCTGCGCATGGAGAACGCCGCGCACTTCGTCTCCAACTTCGACCGCCCCAACATCCAGTACCGGATCGAGCCCAAGGACCGCGGCAGCGACCAGCTGCTGAAATTCATCAGCACCGAGCACGACGGCGACGCCGGCATCGTCTACTGCCTCTCCCGCAAAAGCGTGGAGACCACCGCGGAGTGGCTGGAAAAGCACGGGGTCGCCGCCCTTCCGTACCACGCGGGTCTCGACGCCGCCGTCCGGCATGAGAACCAGGAGCGGTTCCTGCGCGAAGAGGGCATCGTGATAGTCGCGACCATCGCGTTCGGCATGGGCATCGACAAGCCGGACGTGCGCTTCGTCGCCCACCTGGACCTGCCCAAAAGCATCGAGGGTTACTACCAGGAGACCGGCCGCGCGGGACGCGACGGGCTTCCGTCGACCGCCTGGATGGCGTACGGCCTGGGCGACGTCGTCAACCAGCGCCGCCTCATCGACCGCGGCGAGGGCAGCGAACTGCACATGCGCAACGCCCGCTCGCACCTGGACGCGATGCTCGCCCTGTGCGAGACCGTTTCGTGCCGCCGCGTGCAGCTGCTGCGGTATTTCGGGCAGGAGTCGGAGCCGTGCGGCAACTGCGATACATGCCTCAAACCACCCAAGATGTGGGACGCCACGGTGCCCGCGCAGAAGCTGCTGTCCACGCTCATTCGGCTGCATCGCGAACGCAGTCAGCAGTTCGGTTCGGGCAAGATCTTCGACGTGCTCCTCGGCCGCGAGAATGAACGCTCCGTCGAGTCACGCCATCACGAGCTCAGCGTGTGGGGGATCGGCACGGAGCTCACCGAGCGGGAATGGCGGTCGGTGCTGCGGCAGCTCCTCGCGCGCGGGATCGTGGAGGCCGTGGGCGACTACGGCGTGCTGGTGTCCGGCCCGAACGCCGGTCCCGTTCTGCGCGGCGAGGTCACCCTGGACTTGGCGGTGGACAGGGCGCCGACGTCGCCCGCTCGCGGGCGCCCTCGTCCCGCCGGGGGCGCTCGTGCATCGGCCGCCGAGGGTCTGGAGACCGCGGATCGCGAAGCGTTCGAGTCATTGCGGACATGGCGCACCTCAGTCGCCAAGGAGAAGCAGATCCCGCCCTACATGGTGTTCTCGGATGCCACCCTGGTGGGCATCGTGGAAGCGAAGCCGGAGACCGTGCGGGCGTTGGGTGCCGTGAGCGGCGTCGGCGCGAAGAAACTCGCGGAGTATGGGGACGCTGTGCTGGAGGCGCTCGGCGCGGACGCCTGACCAAGGGCGCGAGCGGCATTACCAACGGATGTGACTGCGCCCGGCGTCAACGGCACCTTAACGCCGGCGGACGCGAGCGGCGTCGTCGGTGGATCCGGAACGGACCGCGTTACGGCGCGGTGCGTGCGGCCCAGGCCTCGGAGTAGAACTGCTCAGAGCGGGACTCCAAGAGGTCCTTGTACGGATCAGGTTCGAAACTCTGCGCGGAATCCCCGGGGATGTCCGGGGAGAAAGCGGAGACGCCCAGGCCGGCCTCGCGATTCTCGAGCGTCAGCCCGGCGGCCTCGATCAGGGTGGGGAACATGTTGAGCTGATCGGCGTCGGAGCGGGTCTCGGGAGTGCCGGTCTCGCCCGGAACCCAGATCCGGTTGAAGATCGTGCGGTTGGTGTGTCCGCCCAGCTGCTCGTGGAACGCGTCGCCGGCGCTCATGTGTTTGAGGTGGTCACCCATGATCACCACGGAGGTGTCCTCGAGATATCCCATTTGGTTCATATATTCCACGAAGTCCGCCACTTGGGTCATGGAGCAGAAGAACGCGGAGGTCACTTCGCTCTCGGTGTCCACGGTGCAGTAGTCGTAGATGTGGACCGGCTCGTGGGTGTCCAGCGTGAGCATGGACAGGTTGAACGGCTGACCGGTCTGCTGTGCGGTGGCGTGGAGCTGGTCGATCTCGTTCTTGGCGTTGGCCATCAGGCGTTCGTCGCTCAGGCCCCAGTCGCTACGAAAGCTCTCTTCGGGCTCCCCGGCGGCCCGCCAGTCGTCGAGACCCACGTCCTTGGTGTACCCGTGGTTTGCCAGGAACGTGCCCTTCGCGGCAAAGGACGGGTTGGCACCGCCCAGGAACACGTTGGTGTAACCCTGTTCCGCCAGGATGTCGCCCAGGCAGGTGAGACCGCCCAGGTAGCTGTTCATGCTGCCCACGAGTTGGTCGGGGGAACCGCTGTCCACGGACGCCCCCACGCCCTTGAGCGGCACGCCACACTGCGTGGACACCAGCCCGGACATGGTCCAGCCGCCGCCCTCGTACTGGTTGAAGTTCTCGATGCTCTGCCAGCCGTCTTCGGGGCGGGTGACGTCTTTCAGGGGAGCGAAGGCGTCCTTCTCGAAGTGCTCGTCGTTCGCCAGCGTCTGCTCGCCGGACTCCAGATAGATCGTGACCAGATTGCGCTTTGCCTCCGCGCCGGTGACCGTGGGTTCCGCGTAGTAGTCGCCCATGTTGTAGGGCGAACTGGCCGAACGAATGTAGTCGCCGATGCCCACGGTGGAGGCGAACGCCGTGGTGCCGCCGGCCGCGACCGCGGCAACCAAGGCGGTCGAGAGGCCGCGCATGGCCCATTTCTTGGCCTGGGGCCGGGTGTCACAGCCCAGCCGACGGCGCTTGCGGCGCCGGAAATACTGCCACACGGCAATGCCGATGGTGATGACCAGGGGAAGCACGCCGATACCCAGGATCCCCATCCAGACCAGCGGGCCACCTCCGCCGTCCGTCTCCACGGTGACGATGTTGAGGCGCATCTGACCGAATGAGATCTTGCCGAAGTAGTAGCGAATGCCGATGGCGGCAATGAGCATGGCAAGGCCCGCCCAGATCATGACGTAGACCACGAGGTACCCCAGGACCACGCCAACCTGTCGGATTGCAGGATGAACCCGGCTGGCCATGACAACTCCTCGCGTGCGATGTCCGTGCGGTCGCCGAACACCTGTGGGATCTGCCCGTACTCGACCCGGGCTCACAGAAAACGAATACCGTTAACCTACCCGTTCCCTGGAGTTAAGGTGAGGGTTCCTTGCTTGGAGTCGTCTACGAACCCGCGTAATGAGCCGGGGACCTCCCCCCAACAGCTGGTTGGTCTCGAGGGCGGCATGAGGCCTTATTAATGGCGCGGTTCAGGACTAGATTGAGAACATGCCCACCCAGGCATCCAATCTGATCAATGCGCAACCCGGCCCCGCGGTTTCTCCGCAGACGTGGGCCAAATTCGCGGCCTGGGCCGCTTTTCTGGTGACCGTACCCTCCGCGCTCTGGCGGGTATTGATGATTGTTTGCTACGCGCCCATCTTCTTGTGGGGTCCACTGCTCCTGGTAGCAGTGGTTGGCTACTGGCTGCGGCGGCGTTGTACAGATCCTGCGCAAGTGCGGGTCGGCTCGTGAATTCACAGAATGTAGGACTTGGAAGGACCCTGACCGATGAAACTAACTGTCATGCAATTCGTCAGTCTCGATGGTGTCTCGCAAGGACTGGGATCTCCGGACGAGGACCGCAGCGGGAATTTTGAACGGGGTGGCTGGTTCGTTCCTTACCTGGACAAGGAATTCAATCAGCAATGCACCGAATGGCTCCAACAAGCCGATGCCCTTATGTTCGGAAGGCGTACTTGTGAGGCATTCGCCCGGGATTGGCCGCAGATCACCGACCCGGACGACCCGTTCACCGAGCTCATGAACGGGTTGCCGAAATACGTGGCATCTAAGACCTTAACCAGTGCCGAATGGAACCCCACCACCATCCTCTCGGGAGATCTCGCGGCGCAGGTAGCCGAACTCAAATCACGGCTGGGCCGGGACTTGCAGGTCCATGGCAGCTCGGTGCTTGCCCAAGGTCTGTTTGCTGCGGACCAGGTCGACGAGCTGCGCCTGGTTATAGCGCCGGTGGTAGTGGGCCAGGGGCGCCCGCCTTTTCCCCGATGGCATGGATCCGATTGGGTTCCGCCTTGTCAGTTGTCGAGTCACCCCGGGCGGGCTGACCATTCAGACCTACAAGAACCAGGGCCGTCCCGAGTTTGCAGTGTATGAGGGGTCGCCAGTGGTGACCTGAGGGCGCACCTGGACCGGCTTCGGTGCCTGCCATCTTGAAGATAAAACCGCCTTCGACGCCGCTATTGAGGGGCCCGGATATGTGAGAAATCCCCAATGCGGGACGGGTTGATCTGCAAACGTCGCGCGTGGGTCGCTCCGCTCAACGAAGAAGAGTTTCGGCCACATCCCCCCTGTGGCAGCCTGTGACATTTGGACCTTCCGGGGCACCGCTGGGGTTGATGATCGGCAATGGCGCGCCCGTGTTCCTGTGGGGTCCGCTGTTGCTGGTGGCGGTCGTCGGGTAATGGCGGCGCCGGACATCGAATTCATAACGTTCTGGCGCGAGGTAGTGCTACAGCTGTTCCTCAGGAGATAGTGTCTCTAATCACAACGTTCGCAATTGTGAAGGGCATGACATGAGCACCCCCCATTCTTATGGCTCCCAGCCAGGAGACCAGCAGACCAGCGATTCCACCCATTACGACGCCGCTCCGGCCACCGACCAGTATCGGCCCGGTGACGCACCCGGTTACGACCAGGGCGGGTACCAGCAACGAGGTTCCCAGCCGGGCGTTCCCGTGGGTCCCGGCCAAGCCATCAAGCGGTTCTACAAGAAATACGCACAGTTCTCCGGGCGCGCCAGCCGATCCGAGTACTGGTGGGTCGCACTCTTCATGTTCCTGGTATACGGCCTGTTCATGGTGCTCATCGGCACGGTTGGCAGCGAGGTAGTGAACAGCAATACGGTCACATCCGCGACGTCCTACTCATACTCGGTGAGGAGTGAGCCCAACGGGTTGGGGATCTTCTTGTCGCTGCTGTTCCTCGTGTTCCTGTTGGCCCACATCATTCCGAGCATCGCGCTCGCCGTGCGGCGACTGCACGACGTGAACATGTCCGGATTCCTGTACTTACTGAGTCTTATTCCGTTCCTCGGGCCGCTCATTCTGTTGGTTTTCTACCTGCTGCCGCCGAATCCTGCGGGAGCGCGGTTCGACTGGTGAGTTGATGTTGTAGCTGGGGAGGGCCGTCGATTCGAAAGGATTGGCGGCCCTTTTCATGTGCTATCGCGGATGTGGCCAGAGCATCTCTTGCCGTCCACGCTCCATCATGACATCATTGATGTCATGATGGAGCGTGGAGACACCGTGTATGAGATTCTCAGAGCTGTTCGCCCAATGGTGCTCAATTCTGCACGGGTCGTTGAGGCGGAGGTGCGTGACTTGGGCTGGACCGTAGGGTCTCGGGCGGTCATGGAGGTGCTGCTGGACGGGGCGCCCATGACGGTGCCTCAGGCTGCGTCTCGACTGTCCTTGGCTCGTCAGAATGTTCAACGCCATGTAGATGAGCTGATCAAGTTGGGTCATGTGGAGTCCAAGCCCAACCCGGCACACCGTAGATCTGTGCTCATCCAACCCACTGAAAAAGGCTCTCGAGCCTTCAGGGGGCTGCACGATCGTGAACGCGCCCAACTCGCCCTTCTTGGTCCGCAGTGCAGCGAGCAGGATCTGAGAACAACCATCAGGGTGCTCGGGGATCTCAACCACGACATCAAGGCACGAGCCGCAGCCTCGGCGGCAGGAACCAGGACATGAGTCATGAATACCAACGGAATCTTCGCGCGGACCACCCGCAACAGACGTGAGATCGCCGACGTCCTCGAGTCTCTCGACCCAGTCCAATGGGGTGCAGAGACACTTTGTGAGGGCTGGACCGTGCGACATATGGCGGCTCATTTCCTTCAGCCCATGCTCGTAGGATTCGGGCAATTCTTTGTGACGTCGCTGCGCTACCGGGGGAATACGGCCGCCACCATCGACCACATCACGCGCCGTAACGCAGTTATTGAGCCGGCGCGTCTCGTGGCCCTTTTGCGCCAGCACGCCAGCGATGAAGTCAGCCCGCCGAGGGTGGGCCCTATGGGCCCGTTCGCGGAGACCTGCATCCACCTGCGCGATATCGCGCGCCCTCTCGGGCTTGCCGCTGATGTCCGAAGTGAGGACTGGCTGGATCTCCTGCCCTACCTGACGTCTGGCAAAGCGGCGGCCAGCCTCACCACGCCAGCGCGTATCAGAGGCCTATCGTTCCGTCCTCGGGGTTGGGAGACGAGCTTTGGAGCAGGTCTGGAAGTGACGGGGACCCCGGAGGCGCTCGCCATGGCCATCACGGGTCGAAAGGCTGCTTGCGCCGATCTTGCGGGATCTGGTGTCGATCTACTCAGTTCCCGCGGATAAATTTCAATCGATCGCCAAGTCTCACCGCCGGGTAGCCCTACGGGGTTGAACTGCTCGTCCCGTATCCTCAATGGGTGCCTTATCCCGCAGAACTCCCCGCCCGGCCCGACGATCACGACGACGCTCCTCCGGCCGGTTCTCGCTACCAACACCTGGACAGCACCGCCGTCCGTGAATCCACAGCCGCTCTGCAGAAGCGCATCTACTCACGCTTCCCGGATCGCGGACTGTGGGAGGTTTGCGGTGAATTGGTGGGACTCGTGGATGAGGTCACCAGTGGTGGCGGCATCAGCCGGCGCCGCATCAGGCTGGCCCGGCTACTCTCTCGCCTGGGGATCATTGCGGTCCTCGCGATCTTTGGCGGTGCCATTGTTCTCGCCGCAGCGAGTATCTGGTCGAGTCCGGATGCCCTGGGTCCCATCGACTGGCTCCCGCTACTCGAAACCGTGGTCAACAACCTGGTCTTCGCGGGCATCGCCATCTTCTTCCTGGTAGCCGTGCCGCAACGGTTGGAGCGCGCTCGTGTGCTGCGACTCGTCCACCGGCTGCGATCACTCGCGCACGTGATCGACATGCACCAGCTCACCAAGGTGCCCGAGAGGCTCCAGCGAGGATCGCGGGAGGACGGAGGGCTGGACCTCACTCGTGAACAGCTCACCCACTACTTCGATTACTGTACGGAAATGCTCTCGCTCGTCGGCAAGACAGCGGCCCTTTTCGCCGAGGACACCACCGACGGGGATGTACTGGATGCCGTTGAAGGCATCGAAACCCTCACCTCAGACATGGCCCGCAAGGTGTGGCAAAAGATCGCGATCCTACAGGCGCAGGGCGCCTGAAAATCGCCTGAAATCCCAGGTGAGAAGGGGCTTTGTGGAGGCGAGCGGCGTCGTCGGCCTTGACGAGCCGGGGTTACGTGCTAGTAAGTTGGCTTGCTGATCCAAAGGAGGAATCAGCATGATGAAGAAGACCAACCGCATTTTGACGGCCGCCGCAACCGTGGCAGCACTCTCGTTCACTGTGGCACCGGCCGCTTCTGCAGCGCCCACTCCGGAGGCACCTCAGGCCCCCGCAGCAGCCGCAGCGGAGTCCTGCCCGTCGGCCAGCGACTTCTCGTTGACCGCGCCGTCCCACACTGAGGCGGCCGGCAACCTGCTGGACAAGCAGATCACCTTCGGCTCGTACTGGACCGGCGGTAACGTGCAGTCCGGCACCCAGGCCACGCTGACGGCGTCCGGCCCGGCAGAGGTCACCCTGCTCAACGGCGAGACCTACAACGCACCGGTGGTCGCCGGCGGCACCAACTCGGGTATCTTCCCGGGTGGCGGCGCAGCCTTCGCACCGAGCTTCCGCCTGGACGACTCGAACCGCGACTCCGCCAACGGCGCGACCAACCGCGATCACGTGACGTCCATTTCCTACCCCATGACGGTCTCGGGCAACTTCGGTTCCTGCGACTACACCGTGGAGGGAACGGCGAACTCCAAGTTCAACGTGACCTCGATCGAGCTGACGGAACGCGCATAGTTCCCCTTTTGAGTTCTGGCCCCGAGCGATTCGTTCGCTCGGGGCCAGTTCTGTTTAACGGACTGGGCGGGGGACGACGCCGCTCTGGTCGCCTGCGCAGCGCCCGTACCGCAGATCGCGCAAGAACGGTCATGCACGCGGCGGCCGGGGCGGCGAATACTTGAACCATGTCCACTTCCACACCCGATCCGCTGCATCGACTTCTTAATGCGGTGCTCGATGATGAGCATCGGAGCCTTGGAGACATGGCTGCGGGCGCCTACACTTCCCCGTTCCACTTCGCACGTCAGGTGCGAACGGGAAGTGGTGAGTCGCCGGTAGCGTTGCGCCGCCGAGTTGTTCTGGAGCAAGCTGCGTGGCAATTGCAACGCGGTGAGAACGTCACCGATGCCGCATTCGGTGCCGGTTACGACTCGGTCGAAGGATTCTCAAGGGCTTTCCATCGTGCCTTCGGATGTCCACCCACGGGGATGCCACCGCAATCTCAGCGGGGGCATTGGCTGCCGGCGCCCAATGGAATTCACTTCCACTCACCCACAGCGTTGTATGTCGACGCAGGTGAGGCGCATGAGCAGCCCGCCGGTGATGTGGTCGGGTTACTCGTTCGGCACGATCTGGACGACATCGATGCACTCCTGGTAGCCGCGCGCGGCGTGAGCGATCTGGAGTATCGACGTACTCGCTTGCCCGGTAGCCACCCGCGAAGTTGGGACGGGCCGGATGAATCGATTGCTCAGGTTCTTCGTCACTTGGTGGTGAGCAAAGAACCATGGCTGGCTTCCATTGCTGGAGAGACCGAGCCGGACCTCACTGGCCCCGACGGCGTCGCCGAACTTGCCGAGCGGCACGCAGTCACCGGCCCTCGATGGATCGCTCTGATTCGTGACATCGACCGTCGCGGTGCGTGGCAAGACAGGGTGCTCGATGCACTCTGCGATCCACCTGAGTCATTCTTGCTCTCACAGATCGTGGCGCACGAACTCACCTATTCCACGCACCGCCGACAACTAGTTCGGTGGATGCTCGCCGGCGCCGGTATTGACGCCGGCGCGGGCCAGCTCGACCCGGACCCCATCCTGTGGCATCGCAGGAGGATTGGAGAATCATGACCAATTACCGCTTCTACGTTGCGTCCTCCCTGGACGGTTTCATCGCCGACGACCACGACAGTCTCGACTGGCTAGTCACTCAGCCAATCGATGCGCACGGTTTCATGAACTACAACCGCTTCATGGCCGATATCGGAGTCCTGGCAATGGGGCACACCACCTACCAATGGATCGTGGACCACAACATGACCAGTGGTGAGCCGTGGCCGTACGAGGTGCCCACCTACGTCTTCACGCACCGGGACCTGACGCCCGTGGCTGACACCATCCAAACGGTCTCCGGCACACCGGGGGAGCACCGCGCAGAACTGGTATCTGCAGCCGGGGACAGGGATGTGTGGATTGTGGGCGGCGGCGGCCTGGCTACTCAATTCGCCCGAGCAGGAATGTTGGGCGAGGTCATGGTCTCGATCGCTCCGGTCTTCCTCGGTTCCGGTCGCCCGTTGTTCACCGACGCGTTCAACCTGGAACTCGAAGAGTTTGACCGCAACCGAGCGTTCTTGTGCGCCAGATACTCCGTGCGCGGTCCTCGCGCGGAAGAACAGCTCTAGCGTTTCAGGGGAGGCGCGGGTCGATACGGTGCTCCATCGTTTTGGCTGGCTGCTCCCTTGAACGCACCCACGCGAGGAATGCCTCGGCGGCGTCGGCGGTGGCCCGTGCGCGGACCGAGGCCAGGTAGTCGAAGGCGTGCTGTGTGTTGGGAAGTTCGGCGTAGACCACCGGCGACCGTGAGGCCGAGCGCAGGCTGTCGGCCCACCCTCCACGCGCCCCAGGAGGAAGCATGGAGTCGTTGGCGCCTTGAATGACCAGCATGGGCGGGGCCTCGTGATGGGCCAGGGCAACGGGTGAACTTGCGGGATCATCCGTGCGTGCGCCCAGGTATCCGTAGATGGAAATGACACCGGCGATATCGGTCTTGGCGTCCTCGAAACCCGGCTGGAACCGCGGTTGGTTGGGCGTGAGCGCGGCGGAAGCGGCCAGGTGTCCTCCTGCGGAGCAGCCGACCAGGTAGACCTGCGAGCCATCAGCATCAAAGTTATTGGCGTGGTCTCGCGCCCAGGCGATGGCTCGCTTGGCGTCCACCAGGGGGTTCGGGAATTCGGCGGCTCTGCGGAGTCGGTAGTTGGCGCTGATGCACAGCCACCCGTGGGCGGCCAGCAGATTCAGTAGTGTGACGGCTTCGCGGCTTTTGCCGCCCTGTACGAATCCGCCCTCGTGAAGATGAATGAGAACAGGGTTTGGCCTTTTTATATGTCGGGATCGGTATATATCGAGCCGGTGAAATCGAGGATCGGGCCCGTAGCTAAGGTTCCGGATCCGCTCCACATCACGGCGGTGACGCTGGAAGGGGAGAAGAATGCCGGGCCACCAACGCGCGCGTGTGTTCAGTTGCCCTGCCAGCTCTGGCCGGATCTCAGCACGCCAATTCTGTCCGAGGGATTTAGACAACGCGGATTCTAAAGCGGGGCGAGCTGTGCGGGCCCGAATTTATATCCATACCAGGGCCGCACCGATTAACACCCAAGACAGCCACCAGGCTCTGCCTAGCCATCCGGTGGGTAGATCGCCTCGCCGGCTGATGGCGAGACTCACCGCGATCACCACTATGAAGACCAGTGGGATTTCATTGACCGCCATGGCGAGGACAAACCTGATGAAACCCGCGTGACCGGATAGGCGGCAGCCACAGTGAGTTGGCCACGAACAGTGCCCAGATGGTGATGGTTACCAGGTCCGCCATGGTCATCTCCGTCTCGAGAGGGAGGGTTCGGCGTCCGCCTGATACTCTACGCCTGTTGAGTTTTCGGGTCGAGAGGATGTATGGATGCCCCCGGTGTCGGATCGTCGAACCCGGATTGCGGATGCCGTGATCACCTTGCTGGCAGAGCAGGGCAGTCGTGGCCTCACGCATAGAGCCGTGGATGCGCAGGCCGGTTTACCTAAAGGCTCCACGTCTTATTACTTCCGCTCCCGTGCCGAGTTGCTTGGTGCCGCGGCACCCAGACTCGCGGAACTCGATATCGCATTGGTGGATCAGGGCGGCAATGACCCTGCCTCCTTCATGGGGCATATTCTGGACGAGTCTCTGTCCGGGGTCGGTCGGATCCGCACTCTCGCCCGCTACGAGCTGATGCTCGAGGCGGCTCGGCGCCCTGAGATCCATGCTGCTCTCACGGCCGGAACCAACCGATTTAGGGACAAACTCACCTCCCTGTTCCCGTTGGCTGACCCACAGGAGGCGCGGCTCCTGGCAGGAGACGTGATTGCCTATATGGACGGGTTGTTCCTGTCCAACATCACCAGCCCGCAGATGCAGCGACAGTCCGCGGTGGAACTGAAGTGTCGGCTGGCCAGATTCATCGACCTCGGGGTCGAAACGTCACATGAATAGCCTTCACTGCGTGACCGGTGACCGCGGCCCAAAGTAACTCCACCCAGAGGCTGGCCGATGCACTCGCCACCCCTCGGCGTAGTGCTCCATGCGCAGAGGTTGGCCGGGAAGGTGAGTCAGCGGCGTCGACGGATGGCGATATATACCAACCACAGACCCACCAGCGCGGCCAGAACTCCGGTAACAAGCCACCCGATCGATCCTTCGGTGATCGGCTCGCAGTTCGCCACACACCCGATGGGTTCGATCCGAACTAGATCGGCACCTTGCAGTGCCCACAGGAGACCCAGCAAGGTGAGCGCTGTACCGACTACAGTTCCCGTGATTCGTAGCCACAACGGCCACGTTTTCCTCCGTTTATTCGGTCGTACGGATTGACGTTGCTCGGACGGTGTCTCATCGATCATGTGTTGCTCCTAGTGGGTGTCCCCACGGCCGCGAGGAGCCGCGGGGTTTGAGTTACCCACGAACATGAGTCGCGCGAAGTGGCACGACTGCGCCTGGGCAGCCTCTGCTCGAGGACGACGGCGTCGCCGACGAGTGCAACGTGGCCCTGAACCCAACCCTGAGAGCGGACGTCTGACATTTCCCACAAAGAGGTGTGGACGGATCGCCGTTGATTTGGTGAATTCTGCCTTCATGGACCCCGGACCCTGAATCGGGTGCATGGTTGGATCCTCCAGGGTGCACTCCACGCTCTCGGTCCCAAAGATGAGAAGCCCTAGAGGGCACCCTGGAGAGGTTGCGAGTGATGACGATCACTCTACAACTGTCGAGTCCGACTGCCAAGGTTTTTAGGGGTGGCCTAACGGGTGTCTGGGTTAGTGGTGTACACCTGACCTCGTAATGAGGGGGCTTTCAGCTCCTACAGCTGTTGCAACCGGAGGTAAGTGTTCGAGTCCGGCTCTGCGGAGAACACCAGCATTTGCAGACCCGGCTCAGAAGTGAGATCCATCGCGAGGTAGGAAAGATCGAGATCCCCCACGCTCGGGTGATGCACGCTCTTGAGGCCAGTGCGATGTTCGCGCACGTCGTGGGACCCCCACAGTTCGTGGAACAAATCGCTGCGGAATGACAGTTCGTCCACAAGCTCGCGTAGCTGTTGGTCATAGGGGGACCGCCCGGCTTCGGCACGAAGCAGCGCAACGATCTGGTGGGTGTTGGCGTCCCAATCTCGATAGAACGTCCGAGCCTTGGGCTCGAGAAATAGGAAGCGCGCGGCATTCACCGGGATTTGGTCGTCCATGAACATCTCCGAGAACAGAGCCCTACCCAAGCGGTTGGTGGCCACCGCATCCAGCCGCCCGTTCTGCACGAACACGGGAACGGTCGACATTGCGTCTATGGTCTGCTGCAGGACAGGATCTGAAGGAACGGTCCGTTCCGGGCGTCTGCGGGGCGGGCGAGCCCGGATGGTTGCCGACCGGATGAGCGCCTCAAGATGAGAGTGCTCCGCATCATCCAGCTGGAGTGCGCGGCTGATCCCATTGATCACGGGCCCCGAGACGCCCTTGACGTTGCCCCGTTCCAAGCGCTTGTAGTACTCGGAACTG
Source organism: Kocuria sp. WRN011 (assembly GCF_002295155.1). NCBI lineage: Bacteria > Bacillati > Actinomycetota > Actinomycetes > Micrococcales > Micrococcaceae > Kocuria > Kocuria sp. WRN011. Next base: position 188,500 of record NZ_NSGI01000003.1, on the reverse strand, counting down.
ATGCCTGCGAGTAAGGCGACCTCTTCGCGTCGCAACCCAGGCACGCGGCGTCGTCCCCCGAAGTCCGGGAGGCCCGCCCGCTGGAGATTGAGCTTGGCCCGCCGCGAGACGAGGAACTGGGTAAGGTCATCCTGCTGGTCCACGAGATTGAACGTACCCCATGCTTGCCGAACCAGAGGGGTCCTGGCGGGGCACCTCTTATAGGGGTCTGGTTAGTTCGGGCGCGCACCGGTTGACTGGGATACCCGGTCGCTCACCAGGCGACTTCTCCGACCGAAAGGCATCACCATGAGCAACGTTTGGTTCATCACCGGAGCCGCCCGCGGCATGGGCATCGACCTGGCCAAGGCCGCGCTCGACGCCGGTCACAACGTTGTCGGGACGGCTCGCGACGCCGCCCGGGTCACCCAGGCGATCGGTGAGCACGAGAATCTGCTGGCCCTGTCCTTGGATGTCACCCAATCGTCCGACTCCGAGGCTGCCGTGCAGGCCGCGGTGGAACGCTTCGGGAGCATCGACGTGCTGGTCAACAACGCGGGCAATTTCTACGCGGGGTACTTCGAGGAGATCAGCGATGAGCAGATGCGCCGTCAGATGGAGACCAACTTCTTCGGCCCGCTGAACGTGACCCGCGCGATTCTTCCGGTAATGCGCAAGCAGCGTGGTGGGCACGTCTTCACCATTACCTCTGCCGCGGGCATCATCGGCCAGGAATTCTGCGCGGCCTACGCATCGTCGAAGTTCGCGCTGGAGGGCTGGATGGAATCGCTGCGCTTCGACTTGGAGCCGTTCGGCATCCACACGACCATCGTGGAACCCGGTTTCTTCCGAACCGAGCTCCTGGTCGAGGAGGCCTCCACGAACTGGCCGGCGCTGTCCATCGACGATTACAAGGAGCGCACGGCCCAAACCATTGAGAACTGGAAGGGCATGAACGGCCAGCAGCCCGGCGATCCCGCCAAGCTCGGCGCCGCGCTCGTCACGCTGGCGAACCTGGAGACCCCTCCGCTGCGATTCGTTGCGGGTGAGGACGTCGTGGCCGGCGTCGAGGAGAAGGCGCAGACGCTACTGGACCAGGTGGCGGCGCACCGGGAGCTGTCTTCGTCCATGGCACTCGAAAATGCGTAGATGTCAGTGAGGAGCCTCGGTGACATTTATGGCAGGGGATCGCTTCTCAGGAGGCCCAGATCTCGCGAACCGAAGCCTCAGATGTCGTCTCGCGATGCGACTCGCCGACGGCGACCGGGGATGCCCCCGGCCCACAATGCGCCGGCAATCAACAGGGGTTGCCCGAAAAGTCGCGCCAGTCGCTTGCCGTCCGTGTCCAGCCCGAAGGCATCCGTGCCCTCCACGTACTGCGCGATATTGCCCGGGAAGATCAGCACATAGAACGTGGCCAGCGCGATACCCACCACTCGACGATGCTTGGGTAGGGCCAACATGGCCGCACCGAGCGAAATCTCCACCACTCCGGAACCCAGCACCACCAGGTCGTGATCCACAGGCATCCAGTCCGGAACCTGCGCCTGAAACTCATCGCGCGCGAACGTCATGTGGGAGATCCCGGCGAACGTCATGAAGGAGCCGAGGACAACGCGGGTGATCGTCTGGGAGCGCTCGCGGGCGGAGCGGCGGCGGAGAGAAGACATACAGCGAACCTACTTCGAGTGGTGGGGGAGCGGATGCAAGGTGACGTGGGTCGGAAGGCAGGCCGGAGCGGCGGCGGGCGGCGCGTGCCCGCTCAGAGCGAGACCGCGCCGCCCAACTCCATTGAGAGATTTACTCGTCAGTGACGCGCAGCTCGACCTCGATGTTGCCGCGAGTCGCATTGGAGTACGGGCAGACCTGGTGCGCCTGTTCGACCAGTTCCCGAGCTTCGTCTTCGGGCAGGTTGGGGATGACGGCCTCGAGGACCACGGACAGGCCAAAGCCCTCGCCTTCCTTGCCGATGCTTACCTGGGCGCCCACGGCGGAATCGCCCAGGTCCTTCTTCGCGGACTTGGCCACCATCTGTAAGGCCGAGTGGAAGCACGCGGCGTACCCGGCGGCGAACAGCTGCTCGGGGTTGCTGCCGTTGCCGCTGCCACCCATTTCCTTGGGCGGGGCCAGGTCGATGGAGACGCGGTCGTCGCTGGTGCTGACGTGGCCGGAGCGGCCGTCGCCGGTGCTCAGGGCTTCTGCGGTGTACATCGGTTCCATGATGTCTCCTTCTGTTGTTGAGATGACACAACTATATTGCGCACAATCTAAATGTGTCCAGGGTTCTTGCTAAAATTCCCCTGTGACCGCCTCGACCTCTCCGCTGGATCTCGACAACCAGCTGTGTTTCGCCCTCTACCGCGCCAGCCATGCCGTGGTGCGCGCCTACAAATCTGAGCTCGACCAACTGGGTCTGACGTACCCGCAGTACCTGGTCATGCTCGCGCTCTGGCAGGAAAGCAAGCCGCAGGGCGTGGGCCAGCTCGGAGACCTCCTCGGCCTGGACAGTGGCACCCTCACCCCGGTGCTGCGCCGACTCGAGCAGCGCGGGCTCGTGGTTCGGCGCCGCGACGAGCACGACGAACGACGCCGCTTGATCGGCCTCACTGATGCCGGTCGCGATCTCCGCGCGCTCGCCGAGAAGGTTCCCGAGAAGATTGCGGCGCGGTTCCCCATGCAGGGGAAGGACTATCACCAGCTGATGGCGCAGCTCGGGGACATTGCTCAGGCGTTCGACAGTGACCGCTGAACTTCTGACGTCCGGTGAATGTGATCGCGGGCAGCTGCTTCTCGGTCGCGAATGAAAGGCTTGAGTCATGACTCACCACGTACTTCTGGCCGGTTGCGGTGATCTCGGCACTGCCCTGGGGCAGCGACTTGTGCAGCGCGGTTGGCGCGCCACGGGGGTACGACGCCGCCCCGATCACCTTCCGGCGGAGATCTCACCTTTCGCTCTGGATCTGATGGATCCGGGAACAGTTGCGTTGCCGTCGGCTGATGCCGTGGTCATCACTCTGACCGCCGACGGTCGCGACGTAGATGCCTATGAACGTACATATTTGGGCGCGTTGCGAGGCTTGCATCGCGCACTGCGCTCCGGTGAAAGTGCGCCCAAGCGCGTAGTGCTGGTGTCCTCGACCGGGGTGCTGGGTGGCGGTGACGGAAAGGTTGTGACGGAAGAGACGCCGCCTTCACCTGAGCGGGACACCGCCCGTGTGCTGCTGGCGGCAGAAGAGCTGGCGGCGGAACTGTTCCCCGGTCTGGTGATCGTTCGACCGGCGGGGATTTATGGGCCGGGACGGACGTCGTTGATCGACCGAGTGCGCCGGGGCGATGCTCTGGCTCATAACCGCATGACTAATCGGATCCATCGGGACGATCTGGTGACTGTGCTGCAGTCGGTGTTGGAGTCTCCCGAGCCACCCGTGTTGCTGCATGCCGTGGACACCGAACCCGCGATGCTGGGCGATGTGGCCGCGCACATTGCCGGGTTGCTGGGTGTCCCCGTGCCTCCGGACAGCTCCTCAACTTCTGGCGGCGCGCCTCGGGGCAAAGTGCTGGACGCATCTCTGATGCACCGATTTGTGGGGGAACTCCGGTACCCCACCTACCGCGAAGGGTATGACGCGCTGCTGTCCTCCGGAGAGTCTGCGTGACGGTGCACTGGCTGCTGCCGATTAATCCGGCCGCGCACCTGGAGTTCCAGCCGACGGATTGGCTGACCCGTTCCGATGCCACCGCCGTGTGGGAGGCCATCGGGTGCTCGCAGCAGATCGATCGGTGGTGTCTGCGGAGCGGTTATCGGAGCATGCGGGCCGGTGATGTGATCTGGGCGTACCTGTCCAAGCGGCAGGAGGTGTGCGCCGTCGGCGTGGTGCGGTCGGTATCCGAGGAGGCTGATGGCTGGTATGTATACGTCAATTGGGATACGAATCGGACGGCTCAGCTGTGCCGCGAGCCGATCCCACGGGCGGAGTTCGGGCAGGTGCCCATGTCGACGTGCCGGGCGAACGATACAGCGGCGGCTGTCTTGAAAAAGTCCTACGAATCTCTGCCTTCTTGAATCCCTGTCCTCGCGGGCCTCACCGAACGAGCGCGGGGCGGGATCAAGGGCCGCCCCAGGGCCCGCGATTACTCCCCTGTCCACCCCTGCCTCATCGCCTGAACGATCACGGCCGCGATGTGGCCCACGGCAGCATGAGCGAGGGGCTGCTGCTGGGCAGCGCGTGCGGAGCGGGTCATCACACTGATGATCACCGGAGGCTCACCGGGATGGGTGACCGCGCCCGCTTCATGGCGGTACGGCCCCCAAGTGCCGGTCTTGCCGGCAACCTCCACGCCGTCGTAATCGAACCCGCTCGCCAACCGATGTCGAAAGAGCTGCTGCCCCAGGACGGCCCGCATCCAGGAGCAGAGCTCCGGAGTCGCAAGCTGATTGGTCCACAGCCGCTCCAGAATTGAGCGCAGGTCAGAGGCGGAGGTGACGCTGAAGAGCTGCAGGTCGGTCTTCTCTGACGTGAACATTTCCAATTCATTGGGCCAGAGATCGTCGCCTGTCGTCAGTTCCCTGCGGGAGAAGTCCTGCCGCCCGGTGTCGACGATGCTTGTGGCATCGGCGCCCCAGGTGTTCAGTTTCTCCTGGATGTACTCGGCCCCTAGATCGGACCAGATCCAGTGGGCTGCCGTGTTGTCCGAGACGATCAGCATGGACCGCACCAGATCCCGGTAGCTGAGTTCCACAGGATCATCGCTGAGCGAGAGTCCCGTTGGCCCGTCCCGGCGGACGTGTTCGTCGACCAGTATTCGGCGGCGCGGATCCGCAATCCCTTCCGAAACCGCCTCCAGCCAGGCCGCCGCCACGATGAGCTTGTACGTGGAACCCGCGGTCCAGGGGACATCGGCGCGCACGTCGAACCGTGCGCCGGTGCCAAGGTGACGGGCACTGACGGTGAACTCGACAGCGGCGACGTCGGCGATCTGTTCCAGTGAGTCCTCGAGCCACGTCATGAGTGATCCTGGTGGTCGAATACCGCAGTGAAGGCTTCCGCCCATCCAGCGTCGTTCCGAATGGTGGGCTGAACAACGAGCTGAAATCCAGCCCGTAGCAGGGCGGAATCAACGCGCCGGCCTGTGCACCCGGGAACCTCGCGGCCCAGGTTGAGCACGCACCCGCCTCGGGCGATGACATTGAACGCGGCTACATCGTCCTCGACCTCGGTGAGGGCTGCCGCGGCCCCGGCACGCCGCAGACTGTCCTGGACTTCTTGCGCTGCGGCTGTGTTCCAGCGACGCGGTGAAACGCCAAGTTCGGCCCCCGCCGCCGTGCGCAACTGCGCGGCCGTGGTGATGGCGCCCCCGTGCCGGGTAGTCCACAGCGTCACCTGCGCTGCTGCGCCAACCAGCGGCTTCACACCGGTGAACAGGGCTGGGGTGACGACGACGCCGGCGGCCAACGCTCCCGAACGCACGTCCGCTAGGCACTGGGCGCTCGAGCCGCGCACGGCGGTCACTGGTTGCAGACGTTGAATGAGTGCAAGAGCAAGCTCTTGGGGAACCTCGTGGGCGATCCCGAGCAACGGAACCGCTCGATCGCGGGTGGCCACGAAGTCCTGCTCGGCCCTGATCAGAGTGCGAGCTCGCATCAGAGTCGTCTCGCCATCTCGGGTGAGAGTCACGCCGGAGCCAGATCGAATGAACAGTTGGCATCTCAGCACGGTTTCAAGCTGTCGAATGGCCTGCGATAACGCTGGTTGACTCATTCCGAGTTGCTCCGCTGCGCGGCCGAAATGCAGGTGCTCACTCACGGCCACGAAACACGAAGCGAGCCGAGTCATATTGACCGCCACGATAACTCCCTACTTATGGATATTGGCCTCTCATCATATTGGACCTATGGAGGCGATGGATCCTAGGTTCAGAAGCATGGAATCCACCAACCGACGAACCTTCCTCACATGGTCCGGGCTGGGGCTTGCAACCGTTTCCGCCGCGATGCTCAGTTCTTGTTCCGCAGCGCGATCAGCTAGCCCCACCACGGTTGCGGATCAGTTGGCCACGGCGCTGCACGAGGGCGATATCGCGGGGGTGCCCATGGTGTCGACCCCTCCGGACACTCGAGCGTTCCTGGCTGAGCGGATGAAGGGCTCACAGCGCCCGAACGTTGAAGTCCTTGGGGCGGATGAAAGCGATGAAGGGGCGAGCGCGCGGCTCGGTTTCACCTGGCCGTCGTTCGACCCTGGGCAGTCATGGAGTTATGAGTCGCAAGCGCAGCTCGTGAAGATTGACGGTGAGTGGCGGGTTCGGTGGGAGGATTCGATCCTGCACCCCGAACTTGAGGAGGGGCAGGGCTTGGCCTTGGCCACCATTCCTGGTGAGCGCGCGCGAATACTTGGCCAGAACGACGTCGCTCTGGTGTCCAACCAGCACGTTCACCTCCCCGGGATCAACAAGGAGGGCTTGACGGATGAGCAGGCCGCGGCGTCCGCTAAGAAGCTCGCCGCTGTACTCGATATCGACCCCGAGGGTTATCAGGAGAAGGTCGCTGCCTACGGCCCGGAAGCGTTCGTCGATGCCCTGACGTTGCGACGGTCAGATTTCCTCAAGCTGGACTCTGCGGCGCTGAAGACCATTACCGGCTATGAGGCAATGACAACCACCATGCCGCTTTCGCTCGACCGCGGTTTCGCCACCGCGGTGTTGGGAACGGTGCGCCAACCGTCCGCGGAGGACATTGAGACGCGGGGTGACGCGGTAAAAGATGCCGAATGGATCGGTGCGGGAGGGCTCCAAGAGGCCTTCGACGAAAAACTTCGCGCGGCGCCGTCGTTCCGGGTGACGATCCGGGAACTGGACGGCTCCGCACCGCCGATGTCCCAGGGGCCGTTATGGGAACAAAAGATGCCCGAGGAGACACCCCTCAGAACGACTATCGATGTGGATCTGCAAAAGGCGGCCGAACGCATCATCAAGAACACCGACAGCCCCAGCGCAATCGTGGCGGTGCAACCCTCTACCGGCGACATTCTCGCGGCGGCCTCCGGTCCGGAGGACAACGCGTACCCGACCGCCACGATCGGCCAGTACGCGCCGGGGTCCACTTTCAAGATTGCGACGGCGCTCGCGATGCTTCGTCACGGTGACTCGCCTCAATCCACTGTGCAGTGCTCGGAGTCCATCACCGTGGATGGCCAGACTTTCAAGAACGCAGGAACCTACCTGCCGGATCATCTGGGCGACATTTCTCTCCGGGAGGCGATCGCGCAGAGTTGCAATACCGCGTTGATCGACAAACACGATTCCGTGAGTCAGGGGGATCTCGCCACCGCCGGCGAAGCACTGGGCATTGGGGCGGAATGGGATATTGGCATTCCCGCGTACTCGGGCAACATCCCGCGTGACGATGCAGGCACCGAGCATGCGGCGTCGATGATTGGCCAGGGCAGGATTCAGACCTCTCCGCTGGGCATGGCGGTTTTTGCCGCGAGCGTGGTTCGGGGGCGTGCGGTGTGTCCGCAGCTCGTGCCTGAAGAGAAGCCCGCCCGAGAGCTGCCATCGGATCTGACCGAGCAGGAAGCGGCGCAATTGCGTGAACTCATGCGCGCGGTGGTCATAGAAGGACACCTTGACCGACTGAACAATCATCCGGGCGGAGAGGTCCTGGGCAAGACCGGCACCGCGGAGTTCGGTCAACCGGACCCGGCTCGGGGTGGTTTTCCTCGGACTCATTCATGGGTGATCGTGGCGCAGGGCGACCTCGCGTTCTCCGTGTTTGTCGAGGATGGGGACTACGGTTCCGTCACCGGTGCACCGCTGGCCAAGGAGTTCTTGGATGCGGCGTACGAGGCGCGGTAATCCGCTGCTGGGGTCTCGTACCTGGATGATGTGGAACGAGACCCCGTTACAGCGGGTGACCGGGCGCTGTGGCGAGCTGAACTTACCTAGGCGTTGAGTTGCTTCCACAGTGCAGCCCATTGTTCCGCCGTGAGATCCCGGGGCAACGCCCCCTGTGGCACGCGCGCTGTTACGAGCGCCGACTTCACCCGACCGCGGTCATTCCGCCACGCATTCTGGATGATTTGTGTCAGGGTTCTTCCACGACCCGTAAAGACCGCCTTCACAAAACGCTCGTAGGCCTCCTTCTGAGTGGCTGGGATTAGCGGCGGTCCACGGCGAATGATCTCCAGGATCCCTCCGTCCACAGTGGGCTGGGGCGAGAATCCCCACGCAGGAACACGCCCTCGCAAAGAGAACTCGTACCACGGTGAGGACTGCGCCGTCATCATGGTGCCCCCACCCACGCCGGCGCGTTTACGGGCCACTTCCCACTGGGTCAGAAGAATGGTCCAGTGCCATTCATGGCTGCTGAGCACGCGACGAAGCAATGGCGTAGTCAGGTGGAAGGGGATGTTGCCGACCACAACGGATGTAGTCAGGGGGTAGATCATGGCGTCAGCGTGTTCAACCTGAACGCCCGGCAGTCTGTTGCGTAATGTCCGGACGCGGTGCTCATCAATGTCGATCGCGGTGAGAGGCCGGTCCAGTGTGGCCAAACGGCGGGTCAGCGCGCCGTCGCCGGCACCGATTTCCAGGATGGGCCCCTGCGTTTGGGCAACCAGGCCAATGATGTGGCTGATGGTCGGTTTATGGGTGAGAAAATTCTGGCCGAGTTCGTGACGGCCGCCGAATTGAGAACGAGACATGAGTGCGCTCCATCGAAAAGAGTGTGGAGCACCTCGGTGGGTGTGGGATCACGAAACGGAGTGACCGAAGTGGCCCCACCGAGGTGCAGGGCATCTCGGTGGTGACGGCGCGCTCTAGCGCAAGAGGGCGATCGCGCCGTCAGTAACGGCGGTCGCGGTAAGTGAAGAAGCGCCCCATCACGGGCGCAGTGCATATCGTTCCCACGGGCCGAGACTGTACCAGTAGTCGGTGTCACGTGCTAGGCGTACATTGGGTGCACCAGGCCACCTGTAGTGGTTGGAACTCTGCATGCGCCACCTCGTCGATAGCGCCACGTTGCCCGCCGGGGTGCTGTTGGTGACCTACCGGCGCGGGTGATCCCAGCTATTCCGTCGGGCGCCAGCGAGACTTAGGTCAGGCAGCGAACAACGCTGAACGCACAGCCGCTTCGAATCCTTCGACGTGCCGGCGAGCCAGAGCAGAGGCCTGTTCTTCGTTGCCGTCGATGATCTCTTGCAGCAGTTGCACGTGCTCCTGAACATGCTCCGTCAATCGGGGCAATCGATCGATCACCATGCACCAGATGCGGGTGGCCAGATTGTTGTAGCGGATCAGAGTGTCCTCAAGATAAGGATTACCCGCGGCCCGGTAGACGGCCCGGTGCACCATGGAGTCGCAGGTCAGGATTTCCGTGACGCTGGCGTGCTCGATATCGAAACCGCGAAGCTGCTCCTGAATGTCCACAAGCTCCGACCGCGTAGCCGCGGTTGCCACGCGCGCGGCCCGGGAGGCGGCCATCGGCTCCAGCTGCATCCTGATTTCCGAGACATAGACCAGATCGGTGATTTCCACTCGCGTGGCAAAAGTCCCTCGCTTGGGGTAACTCACCACCAGCTTGTCGGCTTCGAGCCTTTTCAGGGCCTCGCGCACCGGTGTTCGGCCCATGCCCAAGCCCTCGGCCAGGGCGGCGTCGTTCAACGGGTCGCCGGGGCGGATCTCCAGCGTGAGTAGCTGCTGGCGCAGGGCCTCGTAGGCCGTGTCGGCCAGCGAAGATCGCTTGGATGCCGATTGCTCCGTACCCGTAATGCTCACGTCCGCCGGACCTCCCACAGTGATTTTCAGTGCACCCTTGACCGGTGAACAAGTGTTATCTACGCTACATGAAACTCTAATATATAAGTTGTTCAGGTCAGGAGTGCCACATGTCCACACCGCGCATCGTCATTATCGGAGCAGGCATTGTCGGCACGAACCTGGCGGACGAACTCGTTGCCCGAGGCTGGGACAACATCACGGTTCTCGACCAAGGCCCCCTGAACATGCCTGGCGGATCCACGTCGCACGCGCCCGGGTTGGTGTTCCAGACGAACCCTTCCAAGACCATGACCCGGTTCGCCGATTACACGGCGAGTAAGCTCAAGGACCTTCAGAAGGACGGCGCCTCCTGCTTCAACCAGGTGGGCGGGCTGGAAGTGGCCACCACCGAAACCCGCTGGGCTGACCTGCATCGTCGGCTTGGCTACGCGACCTCCTGGGGACTCGAAGGCCGGCTGCTGGACTCCGCCGAATGCAAGGCGCTTTACCCCCTGCTCAACGAGGAGCTCGTGCTGGGCGGCCTGCACGTCCCGACCGACGGCCTGGCGCTCGCGGCCCGCGCCGTCCAACTTCTGATCCAACGCACCACCGAGGCCGGGGTCACCTACCGCGGCTCCACCGAGGTCGTGGACATCGAACAGTCCGGCGGTCGGGTCACCGGCGTGCGCACCACGGACGACGTCGTTCCGGCAGACATCGTCGTCTCTTGCGCCGGGTTCTGGGGCCCAAAAATCGGCCGGATGGTGGGCATGGATGTGCCCCTGCTGCCCCTGGCCCACCAGTACGTGAAGACCACTCCGGTCCCAGATCTCGAGGGCCGCAATGAACAGCCCAACGGTGCCGGCCTGCCGATCCTCCGCTTCCAGGACCAGGACCTCTACTACCGCGAGCACGGTGATCGCTACGGCATCGGTTCCTACGCCCACCGACCCATGCCCGTGGACCCGGATGACCTGGGCGAGTACGCCGCGGATGAGATCAGCGAGCGCCACATGCCCTCCCGCCTGGAGTTCACACCCGATGACTTCATCCCCTCGTGGGAAGCATCTCAACAGCTCCTGCCCGGACTGCGCGACAGCGAGATTGAGGACGGTTTCAACGGCATTTTCTCTTTCACCCCGGACGGCGGCCCTCTCATGGGGGAGTCCTCGGAGGTGGATGGTTTCTACATTGCAGAGGCCGTGTGGGTCACGCACTCGGCCGGAGTCGCCAAGGCCATGGCGGAACTGATCACCACCGGCAGGTCCGAAACCGACCTGAGCGACTGCGATGTAAACCGCTTCGAGGAAATCCAACTCAGCCCCTCCTACGTCAGCGAAACCTCGCAGCAGAACTTCGTGGAGATCTACGACGTGCTCCACCCCCTGCAGCCTCGGCTGTCCCCCAGGGATTTACGGGTCACTCCGTTCCACGCGCGCCACAAGGCTCTGGGGGCCTACTTCCTGGAATCCGGCGGTTGGGAGCGGCCCTATTGGTTTGATTCCAATGCCCGCCTGCTGAAAGAACTGCCCACGGAGTGGCAACCGCCCGCACGGGATGCCTGGTCGCAAATGTTCCACTCGCCCATTGCCGCGGTCGAGGCCTGGAAAACCCGCACCGCTGTGGCCATGTACGACATGACACCGCTCAAGCGACTGGAAGTCTCCGGGCCCGGTGCTCTGGCTCTCCTGCAGCGGTTGAGCACCAACAACCTGGACAAGAAACCCGGCGCCGTCACCTACACGTTGCTCCTGGACGGCCAGGGCGGGATCCGCAGCGACATCACGGTCGCCCGTTTGGAGGAGAACCTGTTCCAGATCGGGGCGAACGGCAATATCGACCTGGCCTACCTCACGCGCGAAGCCAAGGCCCAGACCGACGGCGCTGCGCCCGGTGGGTGGGTACAGGTCCGGGATACCACCGGCGGCACCTGCTGCATCGGCCTGTGGGGACCGCTTGCTCGCGAGGTGGTCACGGCCGTCAGCGACGACGACTTCTCCAACGACGCCCTGCGTTACTTCCGCGCCAAGAAAGCGCGCATCGGCGGGGTGCCGGTCACCGCCATGCGGCTGTCCTACGTGGGAGAACTCGGCTGGGAGATTTACACCAGCGCGGACAACGGGCAGCGGCTGTGGGATGTGCTGTGGGAGGCGGGTCAGCCCCACGGGATCATCCCTGCGGGACGGGCGGCATTCTCATCCCTCCGCCTGGAGAAGGGCTACCGCTCCTGGGGCACGGACATGACCACCGAATACAACCCCTACGAGGCCGGCCTGGCCTTTGCCGTGCGGCCCGACAAAGGGGATTTCGTCGGCAAGGATGCCCTGGAGGGACTCACCGAAGAGACCGTGGACCGGCGGCTGCGGTGCCTGGTCATCAACCGGACGCAATCCATCGTGCTGGGCAAGGAACCGGTCTTTCATGACGGTCAACCCGCCGGATACGTCACCAGCGCGGCCTACGGGTACACCCTTGGCAAGCCGATCGCCTACTCCTACCTGCCGTCGTCGGTGCAACTCGGGGATGAAGTGGAGATCGAATACTTCGGCACCCGCATCCCCGCGACCGTCACCGCGGACCCGCTCTTCGACCCGGAGATGACCCGACTGCGCGGCTGAGCACCCCGCCACACGCACCGCGTCTGAGAGATCAGAAAACCGAAGGGGCTGACATGGCCGAACTTCTTCCCGAACACCCCGATTTCCTCTGGCACAACCCGGAGCCGAAATCCTCCTACGACGTGGTGATTGTGGGCGGTGGAGGCCACGGCCTGGCCACCGCGTACTACCTAGCCTCGCAGCACGGCATCACCAATATCGCTGTCCTGGAACGCGGGTGGTTGGCCGGTGGCAACATGGCCCGCAACACCACGATCATCCGTTCCAACTACCTCTGGGATGAGTCCGCAGCCATCTACGAGCACTCACTCAAGCTGTGGGAAGGCCTGCCCGAAGAACTCGACTACGACTTCTTGTTCTCCCAACGCGGCGTAATGAACCTGGCCCACACGCTGCAGGACGTGCGCGAAAGCGTGCGGCGGGTCAACGCGAACAAGCTCAACGGCATCGATGCGGAATGGATCGAACCGCAGCAGGTCAAGGAACTGTGCCCCATCATCAACATCGGCGACGATATCCGGTATCCGATCATGGGTGCGACCTACCAACCCCGGGCCGGCATCGCCAAGCATGACCACGTGGCCTGGGCCTTCGCCCGCAAATGCGACGAGTTGGGCGTGGACATCATCCAGAACTGCGCCGTCACCGGCTTCGTCCAGGACGGTGGCCGGGTGGTTGCCGTGGAGACCAGCCGCGGTCGGATCAACGTGGGCAAGGTGGGACTGTGCGGTGCCGGGCACTCCTCAGTGTTGGCCGAGTTGGCCGGGTTCCGCTTACCGATCCAGTCCCATCCACTCCAGGCGTTGGTCTCGGAGCTGCACGAACAGGTGCACCCCACGGTGGTGATGTCCAACCACGTGCACGTCTACGTCTCTCAGGCGCACAAGGGTGAGCTGGTGATGGGCGCGGGAGTGGATGCCTATAACGGCTACGGTCAGCGCGGTGCGTTCCACGTGATCGAACAGCAAATGGCCGCGGCCGTGGAGCTGTTCCCGATCTTCGCGCGCGCCCACGTCCTACGCACGTGGGGCGGGATCGTGGACGTCACCCTGGACGCCTCGCCGATTGTGTCCAAGACCCCGGTGGATCAGCTCTACGTCAATTGCGGGTGGGGCACCGGCGGTTTCAAGGGCACCCCGGGGGCCGGCTTCACCTTCGCCCACACCATCGCCACGGACCAACCCCACCCCCTCAACGAACCCTTCTCGTTGGAGCGGTTCGAGACCGGGGCCCTGATCGACGAGCACGGCGCCGCAGCCGTGGCGCACTAGGCAAGGAGGCCGCGATATGTTGTTGATCGAATGCCCACACTGCGGGCCACGCAACGAAACCGAGTACCACTACGGCGGGGAAGCTCACGTGCCCTACCCGCAGGATCCTTTCCAGCTCACCGACCAGCAGTGGGCGGAGTACCTGTTCTACCGCAGCAACCCCAAGGGTCTGATCGCCGAACGCTGGGTCCATTCCGCCGGTTGTCGCCGCTGGTTCAACGCCGTGCGGGACACCGTGACGTACGAGGTCAAGGCCGTCTACCGGGTCGGTGATCCCCGCCCCTCCCTCGACGACCATCCGGCCCAGACCACCACAAGCACCACCTCAAGCACCTCCACCACTGGCACCTCAAGCACCACCCCGACAGGGGGCACCTCATGAGCGCCCAACCATTCCGGCTGCCCGACGATCGCGTGGCCGCGCCCGGCATCGACCGCACCCGGCCCGTGCGGTTCACCGTGGACGGCCAAGAATTCACCGGATACGCGGGGGACACCCTGGCCTCTGCGCTGCTGGCGGCCGGACGCATCACGTGTGCCGACTCCATGTACCTGGGTCGGCCGCGCGGCATCATGGCCGCCGGGGTCGAGGAGCCCAACGCCCTGGTCAAGGTCGCAGCGCGATCGGACGTGGACGTCGCCGAGTCCATGCTTCCGGCCACCACGCTCGAACTCACCGACGGCCTGTCCGCCAGCTACCTGCGCGGGCTGGGTCAGCTGGATCCGGCCACCGACAACGCCTACTACGACCACAAGTACGTTCACACGGACGTTCTCGTGGTCGGGGCCGGTCCCGCCGGTTTGGCGGCCGCCCGAGAGGCTGGCCGCTCCGGCGCCCGGGTAATCCTGATGGACGAGCAACCCGCCCCCGGCGGTTCGTTGCTCTCGGCTCGCGATGAGAAGGTCGACGGCGTTCCCGCCCGTTCCTGGGTCGAGGCCACCGTTGCGGAATTGGCGGGGGAGCCTGAGGTCACCGCCCTGCAGCGCACCACTGCCTTCGGCAGCTACGACAGCAACTACGTTGTGGCCGTTCAACGTCGCACCGACCACCTGGGCATCACGCCGCCTCCGGGGGTCTCGCGGGAGCGGATCTGGCACGTCCGCGCGGGGCAGGTCGTGCTGGCCACCGGAGCTCACGAACGGCCCATCGACTTCGACAACAATGACCGCCCTGGCATCATGCTGGCCTCCGCGGTGCGCAGTTACCTCAACCGCTGGGCCGTCGCCGCAGGCACCCGCGTGGTGGTCGCCACGACCAACGATTCTGCCTACCCACTCGTGGCCGACTTGGTCTCTGCGGGCATCGAGGTGAGCGCGGTGGTCGACTCTCGCGGCGACGTCGGCAAGATCGACGACGCCGCTCGCGGCCTCGCTGCCTCGGCGGGCGTACCGATCATGGCCGGGAGCGCCGTCGTCACCACCCGTGGCGACGGGGAGGGCGGTCGCCTGAGCGGTGTGTCCGTCAGCGCGATCGACGAGGCGGGCCTGCCGACCGACGAGGCACCCATCGAACTCGACGCGGACCTGTTGGCCGTGTCCGGCGGGTGGAGTCCCGTGGTGCATCTGCACAGTCAACGGCAGGGGGCGCTGCGCTGGGACGATGACCTGGCGGGTTTCGTGCCCGCCGTGCCGGTGCGTGACCAGCAGACGGCCGGGGCGCTCAACGGCACCCTGGATCTGGCCGGGTGCCTCGCCGAGGGCGCCCGTGCGGGTGCGGAGGCCGCGGCCCGGGCCGGATTCGAGACCACGGCACAGGAACCGACCGCCGCTGCGGAAACGTCTGCCGCCGCCCGCCCGCTGTGGTTGGTCCCCGCGCCCGCGGGGCAGGACACCGACTGGACGCGGCACGTCGTGGATTTCCAACGCGATCAGACCGTGGCCGACGTGCTGCGCTCCACGGGCGCTGGCATGCGGTCGGTGGAACACGTGAAGCGCTACACCTCCATCAGCACCGCCAACGACCAGGGCAAGACCAGCGGGGTCAACGCGATCGGGGTGATTGCGGCGGCGCTGCAGGACCCGGACGTGGGCGGGATCGGCACCACCACGTATCGCGCGCCCTACACGCCGGTGGCCTTCACCGCGCTCGCGGGCCGACGCCGCGGCGACCTCTACGACCCCGCCCGAATGACCTCGATCCACCCCTGGCATGTCGCCCACGGAGCCGTGTTCGAGGACGTCGGGCAGTGGAAACGGCCCCGGTACTACCCGCAACCCGGCGAGGACATGGACTCGGCCGTGCTGCGCGAGTGCATCGCGGCGCGCACGGGGGTCGCGTTCATGGATGCGACCACGCTGGGCAAGATCGAGATCCGCGGGACGGATGCGGGCGAGTTCCTCAACCGCGTCTATACCAACGCGTTCAAGAAGCTGAAGCCCGGGATGGGTCGGTACGGGGTGATGTGCACCCCGGACGGCATGGTCTTCGACGACGGCGTGACCCTGCGCCTGGACGATGATCGCTACCTGATGACCACCACCACCGGCGGGGCGGCCAAGGTGCTGGACTGGCTGGAGGAGTGGTCCCAAACCGAATGGCCGGAGCTGGACGTCATGTTCACATCGGTCACCGAGCAGTACACGACCGTGGCCGTGGTCGGGCCGAAGTCCCGGGCGGTGATCGCCAAGCTGGCCCCTGAGCTGGATGTCTCCGCCGAGGCGTTCCCGTTCATGGCCTTCCGCGAAACGATCCTGGCTTCAGGGATTCCGGCGAGGATCTGCCGGATCTCCTTCTCGGGCGAGCTGGCCTTCGAGATCAACGTGGCCTCTTGGTACGGGATGTCCGTGTGGGAATCGGTGGCTGAAGCCGGGGCTGAGTTGGGGATCACCCCCTACGGCACCGAAACCATGCACGTGCTGCGCGCGGAGAAGGCGTTCCCGATCGTGGGTCAGGACACCGACGGCACCGTCACACCCCAGGACCTGGGCATGGACTGGGTGGTGTCCAAAACCAAGGACTTCATCGGCAAACGCTCCTACGGCCGGCCCAGTGCGACCAGCCCCAACCGCAAGCAATTGGTGGCGGTTTTGCCCGTGGACACCACCTACCGATTGCCGGAGGGCACCCAATTGGTGAACCAGGGGACGCCCATTACTCCGCAGGACGCGCCCGTTCCCATGGTGGGTCACGTGACCTCCAGCTACCGCAGCGCCGCCCTCGACCGAACCTTTGGACTCGCGCTGGTGAAAAACGGCCGCAACCGGATCGGCGAAAAGCTTCAGGCGCCGTTGGACGGTGCACTGGTGGACGTCGTGATTGCCGAACCCGTGCTCTACGACCCCGAAGGGATGCATCGAGATGGCTGAGCAAATCCTGACCGATATCCGCCCACTGCGCCGCAGTCCACTGGCTGACCTGACCGATCTCATGGCCCAGGCAAGCGTGACCGGCGAACGCGGTGTGCGCCTCCGCGAGATCCCGTTCCTGAACATGGTGGGCATCAGGGTCCAACCCGGCTCCGACGCCGCTCAAAACGTCACCTCCGTGGTCGGCCTGCCACTGCCCTCCGGCCACGGACAGGTCACCGGCGATACCGACACCGCCGCGATCCTGTGGCAGGGACCCGACGAGTTTCTGCTGGTCAGCCCCGATGCACTGGCCGCTGAGATCGACCCTCCCGGGGCACGTCGCGGACTTCCCGACGACGCCGCCGCTCCCGCCGACGCCGCTCGGGTCGCCTTGGCAGGCGGGGTCGCCTCCCGTCCCGCGACCGACAGCGCCGCGGGGCCGGCCGGGGGTGCCGATCAAGAAAATCTCGGGGCGGCCCCGACCTTGTCGACGCATCCACTGACGCAAGAGCTGAGTCGGGCCATGGCCGGCCACAAGCAGCGGTCGCACGTGGTGGACCTTTCGGCCAACCGGACCACCCTGGAACTGTCCGGCCCCTCAGCCCGTGCCGTGCTCGAAAAGGGGTGCCCGTTGGATCTGCACCCGCGGGTCTTCGGGCCGGGCACCGCGGTCTCCACCACGCTGGGACTCGTGCAGGTCTTGCTGTGGCAGACCGATGAACAGACCTGGCGGATCATGCCCCGCTCGTCCTTCGCCGTGTACATCGCCCAATGGCTGATGGACGCCATGACCGAATTCGCATCCCAGGAGGTGGCGTGATGACCGCGCCAACAGAAATCGTAGAAACCAACGTGCCCGGAGCGGCGTCGTCGGAATTGGTGCTCACGCTGGACTGCCCCGAAACCCTGGGAATCGTGCACGCGGTGAGCGGGGTACTCCTGGATCACGGGTGCAACATTGTGGAGCTCACGCAGTTCGATGACCGGCGGCGGGGACATTTCTTCATGCGCGTCCACGTGGCGCCGATGGCCGGGGGCACCCTGGATCGCGACGCGCTGTATAAAGACCTGGAACCGGTGGCGGAACGCTTCGAGATGAACTGGCAACTCAATGTGCACGGGGCCAAGCGGCGGGTGCTGGTGATGGTCTCGAAGTTCGGTCACTGCCTCAATGACCTGCTCTATCGCAGCCGCACGGGTGAGTTGCCCGTGGACATCGTGGCCGTGGTGTCCAACCACCTGGACCACCAGCGACTGGTCGAGTGGCACGGCATCCCGTTCTACCACGTGCCCGTCACCCCGGACACGAAACCCGAGGCCGAGGCTCACCTGCTGGAACTCGTGGATCGTTTCGAAGTGGATCTGGTGGTCCTGGCCCGTTACATGCAGGTGCTCAGCGATTCACTGGCCACGCGGATGTCCGGGCGGGTGATCAACATTCACCACTCGTTCCTGCCCAGCTTCAAGGGTGCCAAGCCCTATCACCAGGCGTACGAACGCGGGGTCAAAACCGTGGGAGCTACCGCGCACTACGTCAATGCCGAACTCGACGAGGGCCCGATCATTGCCCAGCAAACCGTGCAGGTGGATCACACGTTCGGACCCGAGGATCTGGTGGCCGCCGGCCGGGATACCGAATGCAAGGCGCTGTCCGATGCCGTGAAATGGCACTGCGAAGGACGGGTGATTCTGCAGGGCCTCAGTACCGTGGTGCTGCGCTGAGCGGAGTGGAAGAAGAATCGGCCGGCGTGAGTGGGAGCCGGGACGAGCGTGAGACGGGATAAGCTCCGGAGACCAGCGAGCCGGATCAGCCCTGCGGGTCGTAGCCCAGGCGTTGGCTGATGGTCAGCCCGGCGGCTTTCAGGTCCTCACTCATAGCCAGCATGATGTCCTCGGTGAAGCGGAAGGCCGGTCCGGAGATGCTGACCGCGGCCACTACGGAGCCCAGGTGGTCCCGCACGGGAACGGCAATGGCGTTGATGCCGATCTCGAGTTCCTCCAGGACAGTGGCGTAATCCTGCGCGGCGACGTCGATCAGTTGCTGTTCGAGCTGACGGCGAGAGGTGATGGTGCGCGCCGTGTAGGACTTGAGGCGGGCCTTCTTGATCAGCTCCGCGCGCTCTGCGGACGTCAGCGCCGCGAGCAGCACCTTGCCGCTCGAGGTGGCGTGCAGGGGCGTGAGGCTACCGATCCAGTCGTGGGTGCCGAGCGACGTCGGCCCAATTTCCTGGGCGACATTGACCGCTACGCCCTCCCGCAGGACGGCGAGATTGACGGTCTCGCGGTATTCGTCGGCGAGCCGCCGGACCTCGTTCTGGGCCTCGGCAACCAGGCTCAACCGAGCGGGGATGGCGTGGGCCAGACGCAGGATTCCGAAACCGAGTTCGTACTTGCCCCACTCGTGATTGGCCATCACCAGGTCGCGCGATTCCAGCGCGCTGATCAGCCGGGACGCGGTGGATTTATGGACCCCGAGCTCCTCGGCCACCTGGCCGACACTCGCGTTGCCCAACCGCCCCAGGAGTTCCAGGACGGTAATGGCCCGGTCCACGGATTGGACGCCGCCCGGAGTCACGCCGTCGCTGGCTGCCGCATCCCCCGGTGTGGAGGACGGCTGAGACGACGATTTTTCGGGGGAGGCCATGCCTGCCATCTTAGTCAGCGCGCCTTTGCGTGCCGTGAGAGGTAGCGGGCCACGCCGACCGGCTGCGAGCGATGGACGAGTGCCGAGCGAAGCCCGGCCGGGGGACCACCCGGCCTACGCGTCCTGAGTTTCGTGGCCGCTCACGGTGAGACCGGGCGGCAGGTTGGGGCGTTCGTTGGACTCCTCGACCATGATGACGCCGTCGACGACCTCCACGCGGTGTGCCCGCACGGGCAACTTGGCCGGGGGTGCATCGACCTGTCCCGTGCGTAGGTCGAACTTGGACGCGTGCAGGGGGCATTCCACTTCGCACCCTTCGACCCAGCCGTCGGCCAGGGAGGCGTCCTGGTGGGTGCAGGTGTCGTCGAGGGCGTACAACTCGCCCTCTTCGGTGTGGAACACGGCGATGGGCGGGGACGTCTCGACTCGGATGGCGTCACCGGGTTCGAGTTCGGAGAGGGGGCAGACCTTGTGCATGGGCGCGGTTCTTTCACTGGGTCCTGGATGAGGGGCCTCGAAAAAGCGGTGAGCAAAATCGCGAGTGGCGCAACTCATGTCGTAATACGCAACATTCTCCGAGCCGGTTTCAGGCAGTGTCAAGGGGTTGAGCCATCGGAAATTCGGCCTGGGCGTTAGGGAACAGCCGTGTTGTGAACAGCGTGTAACCGATCCTCCACACCCCTTGACACCCCTCCGTGACCCGCTTCACACTTAAGCGCATTACGAAGTGTGTTGCGTAATGCGCGTCGTGAGGAACATGGGTCTCGGGCGACTCCCTGGTGCAGTTCCGAGGTCCCGACCAGCTATTCGAAAGGGGTCCATCATGGAGTCCCTCGTGATTGTCGGTGCCTCGCTCGCCGGCCTCTCCGCAGCCCGAGCCGCCCGCCGCCAAGGATTCACCGGCCGCCTGGTCATCATTGGTGATGATCCGGAACGCCCCTACGACCGCCCGCCGCTCTCCAAGGAATTCCTCAGCGGCCAGTTCCAGGCGGCGGACCTGACGTTGGAAATCGACGGGGAGCAGCTCGACGCCGAATGGCTGCTCGGCGTGCGCGCCGTCTCGTTCGACCCCGTCAGCCGAGAGGTCACGCTCGAGGACGGCCGCACGGTCCGCGCGGATCTCCTGGTCATCGCCACCGGCGCCTCCGCACGACAGTTGCCGGAGCTCACGGGCCTGGACAACGTGCTGACCTTGCGCACGCTCGAGGACGCCCGCAAATTGCGGGCCCTCGTGGAACGCGGTGGGCAGCTGGTGGTTCTGGGCGCCGGATTCATTGGCGCGGAGGTCGCGTCCACGGCGCACTCCCTGGGCCTGCAGGTCACCGTGCTGGAGAAGTCGACCACCCCGCTGCGCGGACCACTCGGCGCCGAAATGGGTTCCGTGGTGGCACGGCTGCACGAGCAGGCCGGCGTGGAACTGCTGTGTGGGATCGACATTGAAGGCTTCAACACGGAGGACAATTCTGTGACTCACGTGCGCCTGGCCGACGGCCGCGTGCTTCCGGCGGACATCGTGGTGGTCGGCATCGGAGCCCAGCCCAACGTGGCCTGGCTGGAAGGCTCGGGGATCGACGTCGGCAATGGCGTGGTCTGCGACGCCGCCGGGCGCACCACCGTGCCCGGGGTCGTGGCCGTGGGCGATTGCGCGGCGTGGCTGGACACCCGCACCGGGCAGCACCGCCGGGTGGAGCACTGGGCCGGTGCGGTGGGCCGTCCGGCCGTCGCGGTGGGTGCGTTGCTCGACCACGACGACGCGTACTTGCCCGTGGAGCAGCCCTACTTCTGGTCGTGCCAGTACGGCGCGCGCCTGCAGTTCGTGGGGGACATGACCGGCTCGGACCGTGTGATCTACGAGCACGGCGGGCCCGGTGAGGAAAGCTTCCTGGCCGTCTACTACGCCGGCGATGATCCCGTGGCCGTTCTGGGCTGGAACCAGCCGAAACAGTTCACGCGCTGGCGCAAGTTCTTGGCCAAACTGGCGGTGTCCTCCGCCGAACAACGCTTGATCGCCTGAACCACAGCAAACGACACCCGATCCCCACTTCCCTCGTGTGAAGTAGTTCTGCAAGGAGGGCCCCGTGTCCACCAACATTGTTTCCGAAAGCCTCATTGCCACGTTGCCGGGCCGCACCTACACCGACCAGAACTTCTTCCGGGCGGAACAGGAGCAGATTTTCGAACGGATGTGGTTCTGCGCCGTGCGCTCCGCGGACCTGGACAAGCCCGGCGCCTACCGGACCGTGCAGGTGGGGCGGGAAAGCATCATCATCACTCGCAACCGCAAGCACGGCATTCGCGCGTTCTACAACGTATGCCGCCACCGCGGAGCCAAGCTGTGCACGGAGGACAGCGGCGAGGCCAAGCGGTCCTTCCAGTGCCCGTACCACGCGTGGACCTACGACTTTGACGGCAAGCTGATTGCCGCGCCCAACCTCACCAAAATGCCGGACATCGGCCGCGAGGAGTACGGCCTGGTGACCATCCCCGTGCGCGAGTACCTGGGATACGTGTGGGTGTGCCTGGCGGACGAGCCGCCATCGTTCGAAGAAGACGTCATGGGTGCCATCGAGGAGCGGCTGGGTGATTCCGAATCCATCCAGGCCTACGACATCGCCCATCTCTCCCTGGGGCGGCGGATCACCTACGATGTGAAGGCCAATTGGAAGCTCATCATTGAGAACTTCATGGAGTGCTATCACTGCGCCACCATCCACCCGGAGCTCACCGAGGTGCTCCCCGAGTTCGCGGATGGGCTGGCGGCCCAGTACTTCGTGGGTCACGGCGCGGAGTTCGGGGAGGACGTCAAGGGCTTCACGGTGGACGGCTCCGAGGGTCTGGACCGGATTCCAGGGGTCGACGAGGACCACGACCGGCGCTACTACGCGATCACCATCAAACCCACGGTGTTCGTGAATCTGGTGCCGGACCACGTGATCATTCACCGCATGTTCCCCCTGGCCGTGGACCACACGATCGTGGAGTGCGACTGGTTGTACCTGCCTTCGGTCGTGGAATCCGGTCAGGATGTCTCTGCCTCCGTGGAATTGTTCCACCGAGTCAACCAGCAGGATTTCGATGCATGCGAACGTTGTCAGCCCGCCATGGGGTCTAGGATCTACGCCAAGGGCGGGGTTCTCGTGCCCAGCGAGCACCACATTGGAGTCTTCCACGACTGGGTCATGGCTACAGTCGGAAGCCCTGGCAATGCGAAGGGACCATGATGAGCAGTGAACGTTCGAATCCAGGCACGTCGGATGAGCCGGGCAGTCTAGGGACAGGCACGGAGCGGACAGCGGCCAGTCCCGTGGATGACCCCACCGAGTTGCATCACGCGGAAAAGAACGAAGCGGACATCCTGGCGGCCCTCAAAGAGGGGGTGGAGCGGCGTCGTCGGCCGATCCGAGACCGGTTCGAAGGTCTCGACAAGGTGATCCTGGGCGTGACGGGCGCGATCGTCGTGGCGTTCGTGGTGTGGGGGTTCGTGGGCACGGAGAGCCTGTCGACCACCTCGACCACGGCCCTGAACTGGGTCATGGAGAACACCGGCTGGATCTTTGTTCTGTGCTCGTCCTTCTTCGTGATTTACGTGCTGTGGTTGGCGCTGGGCCGGTACGGCGCGATCCCGCTCGGTAAGGACGGCGAGCAGCCCGAGTTCCGCACCACGTCCTGGATTTCCATGATGTTTGCGTGCGGCATGGGCATCGGCCTGATGTTCTACGGCGTGGCCGAACCGCTGTTCCACTACATCTCGCCACCCCCGGCCACGGTGGACGGGCAGACCAGTGAGGCGATCGAGACGGCCATGGCCACGTCGCTGTTCCACTGGACGCTGCACCCGTGGGCGATGTACGCGGTGCTCGGTATTGCCGTCGCGTACGGCACGTTCCGGATGGGTCGCAAGAATTTGCTCTCGGAGGCGTTCGTCTCGCTCTTCGGCCGACGTGCCGTGGACGGCGTGGGCGGGAAGATCATCAACATTCTGGCGATCTTCTCCACGCTGTTCGGCTCGGCGGCCTCGCTGGGCCTGGGCGCGTTGCAGATCGGTAGCGGCCTGCAGTTCAACGGGCTGGTCGGGGAGGTTGCGACGCCCCTGCTCGTGGCGATCATTGCCGTGTTGACGTTCTGCTTTGTGGCTTCGGCGGTGTCCGGAATCGAGCGCGGTATCCAGTTCTTGGCCAATACCAACATGGTGCTCGCGGTGCTGATGGCCGTGGTGATTTTCGTGGTGGGGCCCACCCTGTTCATCCTCAACCTGATTCCCTCCGCGATCGGCTCGTACGTCCAGCAACTGCCGGACATGGCGGCCCGCACGGAGGCGGTCGGTGACGAGGCCATGCGCGAGTGGCTGTCCGGGTGGACCATTTTCTACTGGGCGTGGTGGATCTCGTGGACGCCCTTTGTGGGCATGTTCATTGCTCGCATTTCCCGCGGGCGCACCATCCGCCAATTCGTCACCGGCGTGCTGGTAGTTCCGTCGCTGGTGTCCCTGTTGTGGTTCGCGGTCTTCGGCGGCACCGCCATCAACATCCAGCACACCGCGGACGGCACCTCCGACCCCAACGACGGCATTGCCACGATGGTCGACGGCGTTCCCACCATTTCGTTCGACGGCGCCCTCTACGACATGTTCAACGGGCTCGACGCACCGCAGTTGCTCACCGCGGGCCTGGCCGTGCTGGCCATGATCCTCACGGGTATCTTCTTCGTCACCGGTGCGGATTCCGCGTCAATCGTCATGGGGTCGCTGAGCTCCCGGGGCACCCTGGAGCCGTCCCGACCCGTGGTGGTCTTCTGGGGCGTACTCATGGGCGGTGTTGCGGCCGTGATGCTCCTGGCCGGTGGCGACACCCCGGACGAGGCGCTGGGCGGGTTGCAGCGGATGACCATTGTGGCGGCGCTGCCGTTCGTGCTGGTGATGTTCGTGCTCTGTATCGCCCTGACCCGCGACCTGCGGGCAGATCCCATGTGGCTTCGCCAACGACTGTCCGATTCGGTCATGCGACGCACGATCCGCTCCGCCGTGGATGACTACGGTCACCAAAAGTTCACGCTGGTCACACGGGAGAACACCGAACCGGACACGGGACAGATCCAGGCAATCGACGCCACGGCCGCTGGGCAGCCCATCTACTCGACCCACGAGGGCCACGGGGAGACGCGACGCCGCAGACGGCGTGGCGAACGGGATGAGCCGCGCGACGGAGGCTGACATGTCTCAGGATCCGAAGCCGTCGCCCGGTACTACACGACGCACCACCTGCGCCATCGTCGGCGGTGGCCCGGCGGGCCTGGTGCTCGGCCTGCTCCTTGCCCGGGCAGGCGTGGCGGTCACGGTGCTGGAAAAACACAAGGACTTCCTCCGGGACTTCCGCGGTGACACCGTGCACCCCACCACCCTGGCCCTGCTGGAGGACCTCGGGCTGTTCGAGACTTTCAACGCCATCTCGCACTCCAAGGTCACCCACGTTGACCTGCCCCTTCCCTACGGGTCTTCCGTGCGCATGGTCGACTTCTCGCGCCTGCCCGTGCGCCACCCCTACATTGCGATGGTCCCGCAGTGGGATCTGCTCAGTCTGCTGGCCGAGGCGGCCGCCGCCGAACCCACCTTCACCCTGCTCACCGAGCACGAGGTCACCGGGGTGGTGCGCGAGAACGGGCGGGTGAGCGGCGTCGTCGTGGAATCCCAGGATGGCCCCGGCCGCGTGCTGGCCGACCTCACGATCGCGTGCGACGGTCGCTGGTCCGTGATCCGCCAGGACGTGGGCCTGCCCGCGCGTGAGATTCCCGTGGCGTTCGACGTCTGGTGGTACCGCCTCCCCGCCGCCCGCCACGCGGGCGAGTCGTTGCTGCCGCGCACCGACCACGGGCGCGTGGCCATTGGCATTCCCCGCGACGGCTACATCCAGGTCGCGCAGCTCGGGCCCAAGGGCGCCGACGACGCCGTGCGCGCCCGCGGTCTCGACGCCTTCCGGGCCGACGCCGCGGCGCTGTTCCCCGAGGCGGCGGACGGGGTGTCCGGGATCGAGTCCCCGGCCGACGTGAAGCACCTGGACGTGCGCGTGGACCGGCTGCGCCGCTGGTACGCCCCGGGTGTGCTGTGCATCGGGGATGCCGCGCACGCGATGTCGCCGGTGGGTGGCGTGGGCATCAACCTGGCCGTGCAGGATGCGGTGGCCGCGGCGCGTGTGCTGGCGCCGCTGCTGCGTGCCGGCACTTTGTCCGGGCGGTCCGAGCAGAGGGCGCTGGCCCGGATCCAGCGCCGACGCATGATGCCCACCATTGTGGTTCAGGGCCTGCAGCGGATCCTGCACGCGCGGCTGATCATGCCCGCGATCAACGGGCGGGAACTGCGGCCGCCAATGTGGTTCGTGAAGCTCGTCCAGCACGTGCCCTGGTTGAGTGTGTTCCCGGCGCTCGCGGTGGGTGTGGGGCCGCGGCCGGAGCGGGCGCCGGGGTGGGCGCGGGGGTCTCCTGATGGCCACCGCGAGGTTTAAGGTTCCGTATCACGTTTTGTGAGGCGTTATAAGGGAATAGGGAACCATAAATCGGTGGGTCGGCGGCGGGTACGCGCCGGTGACGCAGTGTCGCCCCGTGTGGTCTACTGAAGGCCCGCGGACGGGTCCGGCCGGAACGCAACCCCGGCTCGACGGTCTCCGCGGTCGATGACGAGAAAGGCGTTCACATGGCTTTAAGCAAGGGTGACCGGGTCGGGTGGAACACCGCGCAGGGCACCACGTACGGGACCGTGCAGTCCAAACACACGGAGGACCTGGAGTTCAAGGATCAGACGTTCCGGGCGGACAAGGACGATCCGGTGTACGTGGTGGAATCCGAGAAGACCGGTTCCCAGGCCGCCCATCACGAGTCCGTGCTGTCGGACGCCTCGGATGGCGACAAGGACGACGATTCAGGTCACCGCCCACCCCAGAAGGTGCAGGAGGCGGCCCAGCGCGCCGTGAAATGGATCGACGAGGGCAAGGCCGGCAAGGGTTTCACGGACACCGGTGAGCATCGCGCGCACCAGTTGGCCGACGGCCAGACCGTGGACGATGAGGTCATCAAGAAGATGCGCGCGTACTTCAAACGTCATGCGGTGGACAGCTCCGCCGAGGGCTTTCACGGCGGGGAGGATGGCTACCCGTCCCCGGGTCGTGTGGCGTGGGATGCGTGGGGTGGAGATCCCGGCCGGGACTGGGCCGAGTCCCAGAAGATCGACGGGGAGTGAGCGGGGAAGGCCCGGCTTCACCGGCTCGATGAACGGCATGCGCAGGTACCTCACGGCGGCCGGAGTGGACGCGGAGATCGCCCCGGATCAGTTCACGGACGGCGGGTGGGTGCTGTCCTTGGACGGTGCGGAGCAGTCGCACGTGAACCTCGCGCACCCGGAGGAGATTTTCTACGAGTACCTGCGGCGGGTCGGCAACGTGGTGGACGTCGTAGCACCGGCGGGCACCCCGATCATCGCGGTGCACCTGGGTGCGGGCGCCCTGACCCTGGCCCGCTACATTGCGGCCACGCGCCCCGGATCGGCGCAGGTAGCGGTGGAGGTGGCGCCGGAGCTGCCCGGTTTTGTACTCGAGGCGCTGCCGTTGCCGGCGGGGGCGGACGTGCGGATGGTCGTCGACGACGCTCGTGCGGCCCTCCCGCACGTGGCCGCACTGGGAACCGTGGACGTGGTGGCGCTCGACGTCTTCACCGGCGTTGATGCGCCCGCCCACCTCACGGAGGCCTCCTTCTACGAAGAGGCCGCGCAGCTGCTTTCCCCGGACGGGGTCATGGTGGTCAACGTGGGCGACAACGCAGGCCTCACCTTCTTCGCGGGCCAAGCCCGGGTGATGCGCTCGGTCTTCGCCGACGTGTGGTGCCTGGCCGACCGGCAGCTGCTCACCGGTCTGTACGCGGGAAATCTGATCCTGGTGGGCGGACGGCGTCCGTTGCCGCGGGAGTGGGCGGCGTACTTCGAGGCCGCGGGCCCGCATCCGGCGGGTGTGCTGGATGGGGAGGGGTTGGCGGGTCACCTGCCGGGCATGGGATGGAAGATTACGAGCTGATCGATGAGGGCAGCACTTCACACCATTCAATGGTTGTTGGCCCGGGCCATCGTGCCTCACGATCCGGATGACCTGCTCATTGCGGAGGACTCCAACCAGTGGATCTAGGGGGCCTGTCCGTGAATCGACAGCCCCGTATGTGAGGCAGACTGGAACCATGCGCGCATCAGCTACCCCTACAACCTTCACCCCACCCCGGTGAACACCTGGCTGGTCCTGGCGGCCGGAATTGGCTCCGGTGTGCTGGGCGGTTTCTACATCGCCTTTTCCCTGGTGGTGATGCCGGCGCTCCGCCTGCGGCCGCGGGATGAAGCTACCGCCACCATGGGGGCGATCAACCGCGCCGCGGCGCAGGCACCGTTCATGGTCCTGTTCTTCGGTACCGCTGTGCTGTGTGTAGCGACCGCGCTTAACGCGTTCTTCTATACGCAGCTGGCATCGGACTGGCCCTTGATCGGGGCCTTGTTGTCTCTGGCCGGAACATTCCTGACCATGGTGGTCAATGTTCCTCTCAACAACCAACTGGCGCAGGATAACGTGCGGCTGTGGCAGCGCTACGAACGCTCCTGGACACGGGCCAACCATGTGCGGGCGGTGCTTTCGGTTGCGGGGGCGGTTGTGTTGCTGATGCCGATGGGAGTTCCCCCCGACTTCTCATGAGATTTTCGCACCGAGTTCCACTACGCTCAATATGTGACCGAGAACCGAACGTCACCGGTTTCTGAGGCACGATCCGAGCCGTCGCGGCGTCGCACATTTGTGAACATCCTGGTGAACACGGCCGTGGCCAACCTGACCACGAGTTACCTGTGGTTCGCCCTGACGTTCTGGATCTACCTGGAGACCCGCAACGTGATCGCCACCGGGGTGGTCGGTGGGATATACATGCTGCTGCTCGCCCTGAGTTCCATCAGCTTCGGCACGCTGGTGGACCGGTACCGCAAGCTGGCGGTGATGCGCTTTGCCGGGCTGTTCACCCTGGTGATGTTCCTACTTGCCGGCGCGATCTTCATCCTCGCCCCGGAGGGCCAGGTCGCTCGGTTGGACGGCCCGTGGTTCTGGGGGTTTGCCGCCGTGACCCTCATCGGGGCCGTGGTGGAGAACATGCGCAACATTGCCCTGTCCACCACAGTGACCATCCTCGTGGATCCGGACCGGCGCGCCAACGCCAACGGACTGGTGGGGATGGTCCAGGGGATCGCCTTCATGGTCACCTCGGTGCTCTCGGGGCTGTCCATCGGCTTGCTGGGGATGGGCGTCACGGTGGTCATTGCCGTGGCACTCACCGCCCTGGCCTTTGGGCACCTGCTCACGGTGAGGATGCCCGAGGAGGCCGTGCCGGCGCCGTCGGACGCCCACGGCGGGTTCGACCTGGCCGGTTCCTGGCGCGCGGTCATGGCGGTGGCCGGGCTGTTCGCCCTGATCATCTTCAGCACCTTCAACAACTTCATCGGAGGCGCCTACATTGCCCTGATGGATCCCTACGGGCTGGAGCTGTTTTCCGTGGAGATGTGGGGTGTCCTGTTCGCCATCGCGTCCACCGGGTTCATCGTGGGCGGCGCGGTGATCGGGAAGGTGGGGTTGGGCAGCAACCCCCTGCGCACCATGCTGCTGGTGGTGATGGTCCTGGGTCTGCTGGGTGCCCTGTTCACGATCCGGGAGTGGGGGTGGCTGTACATCGCAGGCATATGGCTGTACATGGCGCTGTTCCCCGCCGTGGAGGCGGCCGAGCAGACCGTCATCCAGCGCGTGGTGCCCCTGGCCCGGCAGGGCCGGGTGTTCGGGTTCGCTATGGCCTTCGAGTCCTCGGCCGCGCCCGTTACCGCCTTCGTGGTGGCGCCGCTGGCGGAGTTCTGGATCATCCCCTATGCCCGCAGCAACGCCGGGGCCGCGGCTCTGGAACCGCTGCTGGGAGAAGGCGCCGCCCGGGGAATCGCGCTCGTCTTCCTGTGCGCCGGCGCGTTGATGATCCTGGCTGCGGCCCTGGCCTTCCTTACCCCTGTGTACCGCCGTGTTTCCGCCGAGTATGCCCGCGCGGCCGCCGAGGATCGAGCAGCGGCGGGGGGAGCGGGGTGAGGTGCCGGGGATGAGTGACGGCGCAGGAGATGAGCCCTTGAACTCGCCGCACTGATATCAGGCGGTGAGGGCTGTTCGGACGGGGAGGCGCGTGTTCTACTCGTTCCCATGAACGTCGATCCCCTGCCCATCGCCCCCAGCGCCGAGGACTTCCGTGCGCTGTCCCGCAGTTCCCCGTGGCGTTTCACCACGCTGCACTTCACCCACAGGCGCCAGCGGGCCGGCGGTAGCGCCCCGGACGGGAAACCGGTCGAGGGCTGGCTCGACCGCAGCGTCGGACGGGTGACCGTGCGGACCCCCCGGGGTCTCGAGGTGAACGACGGCGTGCCCTACAGCACCAGTTCGGTTCTCATGGTCGAGAGCGCGACGGCGCCTCCTTATACGTCTGAGCCGCCAGCGGAGCTGGTGCTGCGTCCGGACGGTCTGGTCGCCCGGCGTCCCGAGGGGTGGCACATCGAGCACGGTGACCCCATGTGGCAGGACTACTTGTGGACGGCAATGCTCGATCCCCTCGAAGTCAGTTATGGCGTGGAAATCCATGATGTCGAGGCCACCACGGTCCGTGGCCGTCCAACCTGGGCCGCCACGTGCCGGCCTCTAACCGGCGAAGGTGAGGAGTGGGAGAGCGGCTACGACCCGCGGTGCGGCTGCTGCCCGCTTCTGGACAGTGCGGTCAGCCGGTTGGTGGAGTACGGGCCCCAGGACCCGACCCTGAGCGACAGCGAACTCCCCACGACCTACCGCGTCCATCTGGACGTGCAGACGGGCATCGTCGTGGACATCGCCCCGCTGGACGGTACGGGCGGCACCAGCCTGACCAACGAGATCCATGGGGTTGATAAGCGGTTGAGTGTGGGGCTTTGAGGTTCATCAGTGGGGTAGAGGATTCCAGCAAGTGCCGTTACGGTCCGAGCCGCGTTGTCACTGGGCGACTGGTGTTCGCCGCACTAAAAAGTAGAGTTTGGTGAGGAAACTGAATGACCTGTTGCTTTATGTCAATGACGCCAAGAGGATCGATTCGTTGCCTTGGCTAGACGTATGAGCACATGAAGTTGTCTACTCGGTCGTGAATACGGTCGCATAAACCCGGCACGTCGGCGAATACATCGGCCAGGAGTGGACGCGATAGGGAGGTGGTGAGGCAAAATGGCAAGGTGGGCGCGAGGATGGGTGTATGAACAGCTCCATCATCACGACGTGTCTCACACCGTGTTGTAACAACACGCGTCTCATCAGCCATACAAACCCGCAGGTCAACGCGCCTTCAACGGACTTTGCCGACCCTTGCGGGCGTAGGGTATGTGCAAGTTTTGGTCGAAGGGGATGATATTTCATGGAGTCATTGGCGGCAATTCTCGTCGCGTTTTTCGGATCCAGCGTTGTGGCCACGATAGTAGGTGCGCTGGTGGCTTGGCGGTCTTCCTTGAAGGGTGAGTCTCAATTTAATTCATGGAATAAACAAATTCGAGAAATTATTTATCTGGAAAGGCAAGCGACTGACGAGGAGGTTAGGTCAAGTAATATTGCTAAAGGTTGGCTGGTGGCAGCGCAGGCGGAGACAATCGCAAACATATCCAAACGTATAGTACGGTCACAGCCATTCACTGAAGCTATGTTTTTGATTTTGGGAAGTGCTTCCATTGTGGGGGGATTGTTTGCTTTAGCCATGTCAGATGGGGGGGACTCGTGGGGTATGATTGCTGTCTTTTGGCTGGTTGGAGCACTATTGATTGTATTATTTGCAATCACAGACCTGACAATCTCGAAAGCGAGAGACCAAATCACATCTGCTCTATATGACAGCGTCTACCACCGCGACATCTCGGAAGTAGATTATACCGAAGATGAGCAATCGTTTAATGGATTGGAGCTTGGCAAGTTTAGATCCCAGCTTCTTGGCCCGGGTGTGGCAAATAATGCAAATCGACTGATTCACGAGCTGAGAAACAAGAATTTAAGAGAAGAAACGGAAAATCCGGCGAACCATTCATGATATTTGGTTTGGCGGATTGGTGTTTCATGCCGATGGGCCGCCCCGCTCAATCGGACCCCCCCACGTCGCGACGGTCCCCAAGTCAGTCTGCGTCGATAGACTGACCCTAGCGCGCCCCTACCCCCTCGGGGACCTCCGTGACCGACCAAATGCTCGATCGCCCCGGGCGCCATCGTTGTTGTCGTGGACGAGCAGTGGTTGGTGTCCTCCGTCGATCACACGGCTGACGGCGAGTCGCTCCGGGTCAGGGGAATCAGTGAGCTGGTTGAAGGAACCACCGCGCAGTTCTACACGAGCATCGATAAGGTCGCCACGTCAGACCCGACTTGGCTCAAGCGGCGAGTTTTCAGGTAGGGGCATCGCTGTGACGTGGGGTGATGGGTTCCTGGGGGTTGTTTTCGCGCACTAATACGGTGTTCTACAGTCTTGGTGTGGCATTTATCAGGCGGGTGAGAACGGCCTCGGGGGCCACCGCGGTGCAGATCGCCCAGTGTTCCGGGCCTCGCCAGCGGATCCTGAAGCATCTGGGCTCAGCCCATACGGAGGCGCAGCTGGGTGTGTTGCTGGACCAAGCCCGCCGGCTGCTGGAGCATCCCGCTCAGACGACACTGAAGCTGGGAGTGGAGCCAACGCCGCAGGTGGTACCGCTGCTGGGCGTTGCCGGTGAGCCGGGATTGTTCGAAGCGGGCCAGCCGGGCCCGCAGGTGGTCAGGGACCGGCCCGGGGCGGTGGCGGCCACCGATTCTTGAGTGCTGTTCCACGCCTTGGCGCAGCTGTTCACCCACCTCGGTTTCGGCGCGGTCGGTAATGAGGTGTTCCGGGATCTGGTGATTGCGCGGGTCGTGGAACCGACCTCGCTGCTAGACACCGCCCGGGTGCTGCAGGATTTGGGTCAGGTCCCGGCCAGCTACTTGACGATGAAACGCACCCTGACCCGTGCTGCGGCCGATCAGTACCGGCAGACGATCGCCACGGCCTGCTTCGACCACGCCGTGGCCGGCGGGGTCATGAGCCTGGTTCTCTATGACGTGACGACCTTGTACTTTGAGGCCGAGAAGGAAGACGGGCTGCGGAAGGTCGGCTACTCCAAGGAACGGCGGGTGGACCCTCAGATCGTGGTGGGGCTGCTGGTGAACCGCACCGGCATCCCTCTGGAGGTTGGGTGTTTCGAGGGCAACAAAGCCGAGACCACCACGATCGTCCCGATCATCAAGGCCTTCCAGGCCCGGCACGGGGTGGCCGACATGGCTGTCATCGCCGACGCCGGTATGCTCTCGGCGGCCAACCTGCGTGAGCTCGAGGAGGCGGGCCTGCGGTTCATCGTCGGCTCCCGGGCGAGGAAAGCTCCGATTGACCTCGCCTCCCACTTCCGCTGGCACGGAAACGCCTTCGAAGACGGGCACGTCATCGACACCATCACCCCGCGCATTGGGCGCACGAGCGAGAAGAACCAGCTGCTGCGCGCCGAACCTGTGTGAGACCCTGCCCAGCTCCCGGGCTCGTGGCGGGCGGTATGGGCCCACTCCCGCAAACGCGCCGTCCGTGACAGCGCGACGCTCACGGCCCAGGAGAACCGGGCTCGCGCCGTTGTCGCCGGGGAACAAGCCGCACGGACCCCCAGGTTCGCGAAGACCACCCACGGGGCGCGCGCCCAGGACGAGGCCTCACTGGCCCGAGCCCGGCAGCTGGTCGGGCTCAAGGACTACGTCACCAACATCCCCGCCCACATCATGGGCCCCGGTGAGGTGATCAGCTCCTACCACGAGTTGTGGCACGTCGAGCAGTCCTTCCGGATGTCCAAGACCGATCTGCGGGCCAGGCCCATGTTCCACCGCACCCGGGATGCGATCGAGGCGCACCTGACCATCGTCTTCACCGCCCTGGCCCTCTCCCGCACCGTGCAGGACCGCACCGGGCTGGCCATCCGCAACGTGATCCGACAGCTGCGGCCGCTGCGCTCAGCGACCATCGCGATCAACGGCACGACCCAGACCTTCGCCCCGGCCATCCCCGCCGATCAGCAGGCCGTCCTCGACGCCATCCACGGCGCGGAACTCACGCACTAAACGAATGAGCCAACTCAGGTCAGAGACCTGGTGGTCGTGGGCCTTGGCCCAGGCTCGGATCGCGGCGGTCTCCCTCGCAGAGCTGGGGGTGCCGGCGGCCCGCTTGTGCTGCCCAGTCGTGCCGGTGGGGGCTTTGCGGGCTGCCGCCACGAACGGGCGCGCAGCCGCTCGTTGTTGGGCTTGGAGAGGTCGCTCTCGTAGTCCTTGCCGTCCAGGGCGGAAGTGAGGCTGTGCTCGGCTGGGCCACCATCGAGGTCGTCCTCAAGGTGGACTTCAACTTTTTGGGGGCTCTTCGTACCTGCGGTGGGGGTCAGGTCAGTCGGTGAGTCCGCCGCCGATGAGGAGCATCCGCAGCCGGTAGTTCTCACGGTTGCGGAAGCCGCGAGCGATGCGTCGGTGCAGTTCGATGAGCCCGTTGATCGCCTCGGTGCCGCCGTTGTTGGCGCCGCCGTTGTTGGCGCCGCCGGTGTCGAAGTAGCCGAAGAACTCGCTGCGCCACTTTCTGATGTCCCGCCCCAGACGGGCGATCTCTGGGACGGGGCAGGTGTGGAACGAGTTCAGGACCTTCTCGGCGATGGCCCGCCCGGTGGCCGGGGTGGGTTGGTGGTACACGGATCGCAGCTGCTGGGCGCACAGCCAGGCGACCTCGACCGCGACATGGCGGTCGGCGGCGGCGAAGGCGCTCTCCAGGCGGGCTCTTTGTCGGTCGGTGAGGTTCTCCGCTCCGGTGCGCCGGATGTTCCGGACCCGGTAGAGCGGGTCCCCGGCCGGGGCCGGGGCGACTCCACGGTCAACGTCAGCCCCACCTCATCACGCCCCACGGCGATCACATGCAGCCCGTCGAGACCGACGAGCAGGTCGCAGTTGTCGCAATACGGGGCGGAGATGCTCGTGCGCGCACGGCAGCACAGCGTAGGCTCGGACACAGTCGAGGCCTTCCGATCGGTCAGCTCGGTCGCTTCCGATCCTGGAGGCCCCGACCCCGACCTCACCCCCCCCGTGCCCCGGCGTGTCATCGACCCCCGCCGCAGGTACGAAGAGCCATGCGGGCTCAACTTCCCGCGCCTGATCCTGGGCTACCGGGTGTCCTCACTTGGACCAAATTGTTCCCTCCCCCTCCCCCGTAGAAAGCAGGCCAGTATGTACGTGTTCGAATTGGTGCAGCCAGGGTGCTGGCTTAGGGGCATTACCGATGATCAGGTGCGTCGTGATGTTGAGTCATTACTCCATCTGCTCGTCACTTGCGTGGAGGATGCAACCCTGGCGCTCAATATGTTTGAGAACAGCAGAGACAGAGCCTATGAATCAGCAGAAGATCGATCGTCTTCCTGGGAGAGTGACAGAGTTCGTGAACGGGCTGTCGAGGAAGAGCTATTACGTCAACTACCCCACGATCTGACGCCTGAATCTCGGTTCCAGCAGATGGATGACATACGCGAATCAGCGCGGAGAGAAGCTAAGCGGATGAAATGGAGAGAAGGTCATCTGCCACAGGGATATCAAGACCGGATCCCCTTCATTCACGCGAAGTCCTGTGTGTATGCGTTAGATACGCTGCAGAAGACGCTCCGTCTGCTAACAAAAGTGCCGGATGTGCCGATTGACATTGCGGAAGTGTTGAAAGAATTCGAATTGGCTTTTCCTGATCTCGTGCAGGCTCGAGATTCGTCCCATCACGCAGAAGATCGCGTGCAAGGCAAGCGGCGCAAGGACAGGATCGAATTAAAACCTCTTGCGAACAAAGCCATTCATGCGCCGGGCGGCGGTGTGCTCGTGGTCGACATGCTGAACGACAATCGCTACGGAGGAACGCTTGGTGACGGGTCCTACGGTGAGGTTGATGTGAGCCCTCAAACAGTATCGACAGCGCAACAGTGCGTGCAGCGTGCCCTGAACGCATTTGATTGGCACGGTCCTGCGATGCACATGCCGCGGTGAAATCAGGTTATCAGCATTACTGCTATCACCATGACATGGGTTTTAATTCGCCACATCAGAAAGCACCGGATTACGGACGAGCGTCCGGCAGTGTAACCATAGGGTCATGGTTGAGATTACTGCCGCTGATCTGGCGCGAACTTTGAAGGCCGCAGCATCATCGTTCGCCCCTGGGGAACTTGCCTACTTGGCGTTGACGTCGAAAGTGGAACTGCCGCTGCGCGACCGCCTTGCCTGGGGTCTGTCTACGAGCAGGCCCGACTTGGTGGTCGCTCGCGAATGGCATCGTAAAGGGAAACGCATCGACCTGGCACTTCTCAACTCGGAGGCTACACCGATTGCATTGGTGGAAGTCAAAGCCCTGTACTCATTCGACGTAGTTACCCAGGACCGTGCCAACGTCCGCAAGTACACCCGCATGGTCGAAGCCGATATGGCGAAGGCCTTCAAACTTCTCGATGGACACTCGGCCCCGGTCTTCGCACTCGTCCTGATCACACATCCAATGGGTGTACCCCCGGACTTCGGCGGCGTGATCAAGTACCGCCCTGGCATCAAAACTGCTCTCACCCGTGCCACTCAGGAGGAAATTCGGACCGGCGCAAAGGAAACTCTTTCATCGGCATTGGAGCCGATGGGGCCGGCCGTTTACGGCTCATTGATGGCGGGGAAGGCCTTCGGCGTGGAGGTGATTGTCGATTACTGGATTGTTGGTCCAGCAGTTGATCAGCAAGACGAACCCGTACCCGCCTCCTTCAGCGGACAACCGCATTAATGGCCAGAGCAGGCGACTTCGGAATCCAACAGCCGGAGATTTTCTCATAGGACGTCTCGCATCCTTGTGCCTTTTCTATGCCTCTAAAATTTGATACTCAGCGTTAGTTGCGAGACAGAGGAGTAGACATGGGGAAGCTAATTGGGCTCATCACAAAGCAGGGTGTAGCGGTGTCTTGAGCTGTGCGGCGCGTCGGTACGTGGATGGGGGTCGAGGCCTCCCGAAGATGGAAGTTCTCACACTGCCCATCCGGAAGACCTCGACGTGCCCCACGCTACCTTCGTTAGCCCTGACCTGACCACGTTCACCCGCCTCGATGAGCTCGGCCTCGAGGTCATCGGCCAGCATGTGGAGCCGAACCAGGCGGTACTGGCCTGCCGGGTCGCCAATCCCGACCCGTGGTGCCGACGGTGCGGCTGTGAGGGAACCCCGCGCGGCAGCGTGGTTCGCCGGTTGGCGCACGAGCCGTTCGGTTGGCGACCCACCGTCCTGCTGATCACGGTGCGCCGCTACCGGTGTTCCGAGTGCGGGCACGTGTGGCGCCAGGACATGAGCAAGGCCGCCGAACCGCGATCCAAGCTGTCCCGGCGGGCGCTGCGCTGGGCGCTGGAAGCACTCGTGGTCGACCACCTCACCATCGCCCGGATCGCCGAAGGCTTGGCCGTGTCGTGGAACACCGCCAACGACGCCGTCCTGGCCGAAGGCCGGCGGGTCCTGATTGATGACCCGAAGCGGTTCGACGGCGTGCGCGTGCTCGGCGTCGACGAGCACGTCTGGCGCCACACTCGCCGCGGCGACAGATACGTCACCGTGATCATCGACCTCACTCCGATCAGGGACAACACCGGCCCGGCACGCTTGTTGGACATGGTCGAGGGCCGCTCCAAGCAAGCATTCAAGACCTGGCTCGCTGCCCGTCCCAAGCAGTGGCGGGCCGGGGTGGAGGTCGTCGCGATGGACGGCTTCACCGGGTTCAAGACCGCCACCACCGAAGAGTTGCCCGATGCCACTGCTGTGATGGATCCATTCCACGTGATCCGCCTCGCCGGGGATGCCCTCGACCAATGCCGCAGGCGGGTCCAGCAAGACCTCCACGGCCACCGCGGGCGTGCCACCGACCCGCTCTACCGGGCCCGCCGCACCCTCCACACCGGTCTGGACCTGCTCACCGCCCGACAGAAGACCCGCCTAGAGACCCTGTTCGCCGGCGATGACCACGTCGAGGTCGAGACCACCTGGGGCATCTACCAGAAGATGATCGCTGCCTACCGGGAACCCGACCGGGCCACGGGACGCATCCGCATGCAGGCCGTCATCGACGCCGTCGGCAGCGGTGTCCCCGCCGCCCTGAAGGAGGTTATCGTGCTGGGCCGCACCCTGAACAAGCGGGCCGCTGACATCCTCGCCTACTTCGACCGGCCCGGCACCTCGAATGGTCCCACCGAGGCCCTGAACGGTCGGCTCGAACACCTCCGCGGCTCAGCCCTCGGCTTCCGCAACCTCGTCCACTACTTACATATTCGTAATGAAATTTACGTCTGTGTAACCGTTTTTTACTGCTCGGAAACGTTGCCGACACCGAGCGGCATCACGGTCCGATTACTTTCAAATGGAAGCAATTCGCGGGCGGAATTTTCCGCCCATGCTCACTTCGAAAGGATCGTCATGCGTCACGGAGACATCACCTCGAGCCCGGACACCGTCGGCGTTGCCGTCGTCAACGCCCAGATCCCGCGCCTGCATACCAAGGCGGAGGTCATCGAAAACGCCAAGAAGATCGCCGAGATGGTCGTGGGCATCAAGCGTGGTCTGCCAGGCCTCGACCTGATTGTGTTCCCGGAGTACTCCACCCAGGGAATCATGTACGACTCTGAGGAGATGTACGCGACTGCCTCCACGATCCCCGGCGAGGAGACGGATATTTTCGCCGCCGCCTGTCGGGAGGCCAAGACCTGGGGGGTCTTCTCCATCACGGGAGAGCGGCACGAAGACCACCCCAACAAGCCGCCCTACAACACGCTGGTTCTGATGAACGACCAGGGCGAGATCGTGCAGAAGTACCGCAAGGTCCTGCCCTGGAACCCGATCGAGGGCTGGTACCCCGGTGACACCACCTACGTCACCGAGGGCCCCAAAGGGCTGAAGGTGTCGCTGATCGTGTGCGACGACGGGAACTACCCGGAGATCTGGCGTGACTGCGCCATGAAGGGCGCAGAACTCATCGTCCGCTGCCAGGGATACATGTACCCGGCCAAGGACCAGCAGGTGCTGATGTCCAAGGCCATGGCCTGGGCCAACAACTGCTACGTCGCCGTGGCCAACTGCGCCGGCTTCGACGGGGTGTACACCTACTTCGGGCACTCCTCGATCATCGGTTTCGACGGGCGCACCCTGGGAGAAACCGGCGAGGAGGTCAACGGCATCCAGTACGCCCAGCTCTCGGTTCCGGAAATCCGGGACGCACGAGCCAACGACCAGGCGCAAAACCACCTGTTCAAGCTCCTGCATCGCGGCTACACCGGGGTGTGGAACGCCGGAGACGGAGACAAGGGCATCGCCGATTGCCCCTTCGACTTCTACAAGACTTGGGTCACTGACGCGCAGAAGGCCCAGGAACAGGTCGAGGCGATCACCCGCGACACCATCGGGGTCGCCGACTGCCCGGTCTACGACCTGCCCTACGAGAAGGTCCTTGAGGCGTAGGCGCACCCCATGTCAGTTGGGTCCTACGACGTGTCCGGGGCGCGGCCGGAGACCGACGGCCGCGCTCCAGGGCCCGCGCCTACAAAAGGTGAGCGGGTCACCGAGGCTTCCCCTGCTGCTGGCGCCTCTCCCTTCACCGACGGACTGCGCGTTCAGCTGCAGGCGGCCGTCCTCGGCCAGGAGCCTGCGGTGGAGGCAGTGGTGCGCGCGGTCTCCATCGCACAAGCCCGCCTGATGCCAACGGACCGACCGCTGGCAAACCTGCTGTTCGTCGGCCCCACGGGAGTCGGTAAGACCGAGACGGTCAAGGCCCTGGCCCGAACCATCCGCGGCGGTGAGGACGACTTCTGCCGGGTCGACATGAGCTCCATGGCCCAGGAGCACTACGCGGCCGCCATCAGCGGCGCCCCTCCCGGGTACGCCGGGAGCAAGGAAGGCCTGTCCGTGCTGGACCGGGACAAGATCGAGTCCAATCCCGGCACCCCCGGCATCGTGCTCTTCGACGAGATCGAAAAGGCCCACAGCAGCGTCGTCAGGTCCTTGCTGCACATCCTGGACAACGGGTACCTGCGTCTGGCCAACGGCAAGGACGTCATCAGCTTCCGCAACTGCATCGTGGTCATGACCTCCAACCTCGGCGTCGCGGAAGCCACCCGGAAGCGCAACTCCTGGCTGTCACGGGCCACTCGTCGCGGGGCGGAGACGGCTGCCACCCTCGAGCTCTCCCGTCCCCGGCTTGCCGATGACCGGGACCGCGCAACCGCTCGGCACGCTCTGTGGATGAACCGGCGGGACGAGCGCGTCTTCCATCGAGCCCTGGAGGACTTCTTCGACCCGGAATTCCTCAACCGGATCGATGAGATCGTCCGTTTCGACGGCATCCGGCGCGAGACAGCCCGCTCCATTCTCGACCGCGATCTCGACACCCTCAGAGGAACGCTGAAGCACCGCCACATCGTGCTCACCATCGACGAAGCGGTCACCGAGCACCTGCTCTCGATCGGCTTCAGCCACGTCTACGGGGCCCGGGCCCTGGAGCGGGTACTGCGCCAAGAGCTGCTCGCTCCGCTGTCGGCTCACCTCCATGATTGCGCTGCCTCGAGTACCTCGCCGGCACGGCTGCTCCTGAAGCTCCAGGGCGACCGCATCGTATGCCGACGAGTTGCCGCCACCGCCTGAACGCCACTTCGTCCCGCCGCGCGGTCCTCGCGACCCGGTTCTCTCAATCACACTCATCAAAGGAAGACATCATGTCGGACAAGCTCTCTATTGAAAGTTCGGACCAGGCGCCGCCTGGCGTCACCGTCCTCGACGCCGGCGCGCACGTCCCCGGGGCCCCCGACCGCGAGGTCAGCCAGGCCACCAAGGAGTCCCTGGAGGACTACACCCTGCGCTTCGCCCCACGCTCGTACCGTAAGTGGGGCCCGGGCGTGGTGGCCACCAGCGCCCTGGGCGGCATCGCCTACCTCGCCGACTTCTCCATCGGCGCCAGCATCGGCATGGCCCACGGCACGGCCAACGCCCTACTGGGCATCGCCGTGGCCGCGGTCATCATCTTCACCACCGGCATGCCCCTGGCCTACTACGCGGCCCGGTATAACATCGACCTGGACCTCATCACCCGCGGCTCAGGCTTCGGCTACTACGGGTCCGTGGTCACCAACATCATCTTCGCGACGTTCACCTTCATCTTCTTCGCCCTG
Source organism: Kocuria sp. WRN011 (assembly GCF_002295155.1). Taxonomy (NCBI): domain Bacteria; kingdom Bacillati; phylum Actinomycetota; class Actinomycetes; order Micrococcales; family Micrococcaceae; genus Kocuria; species Kocuria sp. WRN011. Next base: position 147,642 of record NZ_NSGI01000003.1, on the reverse strand, counting down.
GAGGGCTCGATCATGGCCCAGGGCCTCGAGCTGGTGCTGGGCGTCCCGCAGGCGATCGGGTACGCGGTCTCCACACTCGTGGTGATCCCCCTGGTGATCTACGGGATGAACACCCTGGCCAAGCTGCAGGTGTGGACCACCCCGCTGTGGCTGCTGCTCATGGTCTTCCCGCTGGCCTTCCTCGTGGTCACCAACCCGGGCTCGGTCGAGACCTTCTTCGCCTACCAGGGCGAGAGTGGCGACGGCGGGGTCAGCATGTCCGCGGTCATGCTGGCCGCCGGGGTGTGCCTTTCCCTGATGGCGCAGATCGCCGAGCAGATCGACTACCTGCGCTTCATGCCGCCCAAGACCGCCGCCAATCGCCGCGCGTGGTGGACCGCCGTGATCATGGGTGGGCCCGGCTGGGTGGTCTTCGGTGCCCTGAAGCAGGCCACCGGTTTGTTCATCACGGTCTGGCTGCTCGCCAAGCTCGACCCGGCCGCCTCGGCGACGGCCACCGAGCCGGTGCACCAGTTCCTCGGCGTGTACGAGGAGATGATGCCGACCTGGTTGGCGCTCACCCTGGCCCTGATCCTCGTGGTGGTCTCGCAGCTGAAGATCAACGTCACCAACGCCTACTCGGGCTCCCTGGCCTGGACCAACAGCTTCACCCGCATCACCAAGCATTACCCGGGCCGGTTCGTCTTCATCCTGGTCAACCTGGCCATCGCCCTGGTACTGATGGAGGCGAACATGTTCGACTTCCTCAACACCATCCTGGGCTTCTACGCCAACTGCGCGATGGCCTGGGTGGTCACGGTCGCCACCGACATCGCCGTGAACAAGTACCTGCTGAAGCTCTCGCCCAAGGCCCCCGAGTTCCGCCGCGGCATGCTCTACGCCATCAACCCAGTCGGTTTCGTCTCGATGCTGCTCTCCGCGGGCATCTCGATCGCCGTGTTCTTCGGGGCGTTCGGCGCCGCCGTGCAGCCGTACTCGCCGATGTTCGCGATCGGCCTGGCGCTGGTCTGCCCGCCCCTGCTCGCCGTGGCGACCCGTGGGAAGTACTACCTGCGGCGCACCGACGACGGCATCGACCTGCCGATGTTCGACGCCGACGGCAACCCCTCCGACGCCAAGCTCCTCTGTCACATCAGCGGCCTGGAGTTCGAGCGCCCGGACATGTTGCTCTCCGCCGAGCCCGGCCCGCACGGGGAGAAGCAGTACATCTCCTCCCTTGCCCTGGCTACCGACCGGACCGGCCGGTACGTGCTGCCGGCCCAGTCCTGAATCAAGTCCATAGGACTGTCCGTGGGGCTCAGTAAGTTCCCTCGGCCAGGCGAGTACCTGGTCGGGGGAACTTGCGACCGGCTCCCTAATAAGACGCCGCCGATGATGCCGCGAGTCTGCCCTCCGTCGATACCTTCGAACCTGGCCAATGGCGATTTTTGCGGCATCGCGCAATCGCAACACGTGAAGCGTAATTTTTGGGTCGTCCCAGCAGAAAGAGGCGCGAATGCCGCTGTATGAGTTCTCCTGCTCTGCCGGGGACCGGTTCGAGACGATATTGCCGATGTCCAGCTCCATCCGCGAAGTGCCGTGCCGCTTCTGCGAGCAGACAGCCTTCCGCCGGGTCAGCGCGGTGGGACTGTCCCGGGTCACCGGGTCCGCCGCCGCGCTGATGGATCGGACCCGGGCCTCGGCCGAGTCCCCGGACATCGTCACCTCGCTTCCTGCCGGAAGGCATCGTCCTGCTGCACCGGTCACACGGAACCCACTCCACCAAAAGCTGCCCCGACCCTGAACACTGGAGGTATCCATGCCACAGAACCTGTTCCCCCTCGACTCCACCAAACCCTTCGAGGACCAGCAGCTCGTCGGGCACAACCGGTGGCACCCGGAGATTCCCCCGGTGGCCACCGTGCGGCCCGGGGACACGTTCCGGGTGCACTGCCGGGAGTGGTTCGACGGCGCGATCGTCAACGACGACTCCGCGCAGGACGTCCTCAACGCCCCGCTGACGACCGTGCACAAGCTCTCCGGCCCATTCGCGGTGGAGGGCGCGAAGCCGGGCGACCTGCTGGTCGTGGACATCCTCGACGTCGGCCCCATCCCGCAGGAGGACTCCGGTCCACTGGCCGGACAGGGCTGGGGGTACACCGGCGTCTTCGCACGATCCAACGGCGGGGGCTTCCTCACCGACCGGTTCCCGGACGCCTACAAGGCGATCTGGGACTTCCGCGGCCAGACCGCGACCTCCCGCCACGTCCCGGAGGTCTCGTTCACCGGCATCGTCCACCCCGGTCTGATGGGAACCGCGCCCTCCGCCGAGCTCCTGGCCCGGTGGAACGCGCGCGAAGGAGCGCTCATCGCCACCGATCCGGAACGCGTCCCGCCCCTCGCCCTGCCGCCGGAGCCCCAGGACGCCCTGCTGGGCGGGGTCCCGGAGTCCGACGTCGAGCGGGTCGCCGCGGAGGCGGCGCGCACCGCCCCGCCCCGGGAGAACGGCGGCAACCAGGACATCAAGAACCTGACCAAGGGGACCCGCGTGTTCTATCCCGTCTTCGTGGACGGGGCGAACTTCTCCGTGGGCGACCTGCACTTCTCCCAGGGCGACGGCGAGATCACGTTCTGCGGGGCCATCGAGATGGGCGGGTTCATCGACTTTCACGTGGACGTCATCAAGGGCGGCATGGAGACCTACGGGGTCTCCGAGAACGCGATCTTCCTGCCGGGCAACACGGACCCGCAGTACAGCGAGTGGATCTCCTTCTCCGGCACCTCGGTGACCCTCGACGGCGAGCAGCGCTACCTGGACTCACAGCTGTCCTACCAGCGGGCCTGCCTGCACGCGATCGACTACCTCACGAAGTTCGGGTACTCCCCGGAGCAGGCATACCTACTGTTGGGCGCCGCACCGATCGAGGGCCGGTTCTCCGGGGTGGTCGACATCCCGAACTCGTGCGCGACCGTGTACATCCCCACCGCGATCTTCGACTTCGACATCCGCCCCTCCGCCGCGGGACCCCACCAGGTGGACCGGGGGATGGGAGCACCACGTGCATCCTCCAACTGATATGGAACGCGTTCCTGCCAAATAGGCAGGGAAAGGCGCCGCCCGCATCTTCCGGGGCGGCGCCTTCTCGGTGTCGACGGCACGTAAAAACTGACCCAAGGACTGATGCGGCAGGCCCATGGCCTGCCGCACAGCTGCCAGTTGGCCGGAGGATAGAGCAACCAGGGCCAGCTCGACCTTCTGCGCTTTACATATGGCCCGTTAGCGGCGGACCGTGCTGCGGTAGAGGTTCGTTTTCCGAGACGTCTTCTCGTATGGATGGGGAGGAAAGGAGCAGGGCCCGTCCCGAGATCCGGGACGGGCCCTGGCGGGCGGAGAGGGTCAGGAGCGCTGTTTGAGGGCGTCCCGGATCTCGGTGAGGAGTTGCACCTGGGGGTCGGCCTCCTCGTCGGCGGGGGCGATGCCCAGGCGGCGGTTGCGGGCCTCGATCATCTTGTTCATGGGCAACACGATCGCGAAGTACACGGCGGCGGCCACGAGCAGGAAGTTGACCAGGGCGGTGAGCAGCACCCCGAACCGGATGTCGTTGCCGTTGAGTGTGATCATCGCGAACGAGTCGAAGTTGGGTGAGCCCACCAGCGCCGAGATGGCGGGCATGAGCACGGACTCGACGAGGGCGTTGACGACCTGGGCGAAGGCGGCACCGATGATCACGGCGACGGCGAGGTCCAGGACGTTGCCCTTCATGATGAATTCTTTGAATCCTCTAAGCATGCGCCCAGACTATCGGCGCTGAGCCCACCGAGAACCCCGCCGCCCTAACCTATTGAGACCGTATCGATGTCCTTTTAGACGCTGCTAGCGGCACATCGGTCCGAATGCTCAGCGCCGCCTGCCCCTGGGTGCCTTGTGCCCACCGCCTGGGGGCGGGCAGTGCTGGAGTCGTGTGGGAACGACCCGTTGTGGAGGCCCGCAAGGGGCAGGGGGCTGGTCGGTCGAGTGCTCGGTGGCGGCCGCCTCGAGGGGTGCGCACGAGTGGGCCGGTCGGACACCTGGGCGCCGCATCCCGTGCCGGGAAGGGAAACCGGCTCCTCGAACTGAAGGTCGACGTCACGACGCGGGCCTCGGGCCCCACATGGGGTCCGAGGCCCGCGACAACACGTGCGGATCAGTTCTGCTGATCCTCAGGGTTCTGCTCGCCGACCAGACCTCCGGCGTGTTCCTGGGCCTGGTCCACCTGGTCCTGGAACCTGTTGCCGGTGTGCTCATCGACCATGTCGCCGCCGCCCTGGATGCCCTGCTCCACCTTGTCCGGGTTCTCGCTGGCGAAATTCTTGGCCTTGTCCGCAAAGCCTCCGAGATCCACCATGGTGACTCCTTCCTCGATCGGTCAGGGCGAAATCGTCTCCGCCCGGGAACTCGTCCAGCCTGGAACAAGGCCCCGACCCGAGTCAATCGATAGTGAACAGACACGGCGACCTGTTTTGCGGGAGCGAAGGGCCCCGGGGCGCGAAAGTTGCCAGACAATGGGAACTGTCGCGCGACAGTCCGACAAGCGGTGGGGGGCCGGTCAGCGCGACTCCGGACTCCTGCCGTGAATCATCACCGGGCTGTTGTGCCGGCCTCCGACAGGAACCGGGCGAAGCCAGCAGACCCGATCGTGATCGGCACGAACGGCTGGGCTTCCACGAGGGCTGGGGCACCGTCACCAGACTGCCGCCCGAGCTCGTCGAGCCACGGACCTAGACCCACGCCCACCGAAGGGAGAAGACGATGAAGCTGACCGTCACCGAGTTCGTGAGTCTCGACGGGGTGTCCCAGGGCCCGGGATCACCCGAGGAGGACACCAGCGGTGGGTTCACCCAGGGGGGATGGCTGGTCCCCTACCTGGACGAGGCGTTCATCAACCGCGCCGCGCAGTGGTTGGGCCAGGCCGAGGCACTGCTGCTGGGCCGGCGCACCTACGACGCCTTCGCCAGGGACTGGCCGAAGATCACCGACCCGAACGATCCCTTCACCGAGCTCATGAACAGCCTGCCGAAGTACGTCGCCTCGCACACCTTGACCACCGGCCCGTGGAAGCCGACCACGGTCCTCTCCGGCGACGTTGCGGCCCAGATCGCAGAACTCAAACAGCAGCCCGGGGCCGAGCCTCAGATCCACGGAAGCGCTCGACTGGCCCAGTCTCTGCTGGCCGCAGGACTGATCGACGCACTCCGGCTCGTGGTGGCCCCGGTCGTCCTCGGCCACGGGCGCCGCCTCTTCCCCGACGGTGGCGCGCCAGCGCGCCTGCAGCTGGTCAGCAATCAGACCACCCCGGGCGGGCTCGCCCTCCAGGTCTACGAACGGACCGGGCTCCCGGCCTACGCGACCTACACGGGCGTGTCGAACCTGGCCTGAGGACAACGATCACCCGCGCACCCGTCCGCAGAAGCCGTAGCCGTACCCGAGCCACGGCACGGTCGGTTCGCGGTCAGCGGGACTGTACGAAAAGACCCACCGCCGCGGCGATGGCCGCGGGACGCAGGGGCTCTGCCTCGAGGGTGCCGAAGGCCGTGGTGGCGAGTGGGATCAGCACCAGCGTCGCCACCACACTCGTCACGTAAATCGTCAGGGCATGCCGGCGCGGCCGTGCTACGGCGGGGTCGTGCCGGTGCAGCAGTGTCGCGGCCAACCATCCGAGCGCGAGCACGCCCCAGGCAACCAGGGTCAGTCCGGGCCGCGGTGGGACCAGTGCGGAGGCGTTGGCCAGCACGAAGGTGCTGCCCCCGGCCGCGCCCACAGCCGAGCCCATCAACAGCGGCAGGACGGCGGCGAAGTCCCGGGGCGGCTTCCGCTGCTGATGGGCTGGAGGAGTCGATTCGGGACGTGAGGTGTTCACAGCGTCCACGCTCCTCCTGGAAGCTGCAGGACTCCCCGCGCGCCACGCCGAACGGGCGCCAGCGACACGTCAGCGGGGAAAGCTCTGCGCGCACTGGTGGTGTCTGTGAGATGCACCCCCATTGGAGAAGGTCTGGGGGAAGAAGCCATGTTGCTGATGCGGGCCGGGGTCCGTGAAAGCGGGACGCGGGGCCGGGGCCGAATGCTGTGGGAGTACGGTGGAATTCGAACGACGCGATCCGGTGACCAGGTGGGCGCCCCGTACCTGGTGCCGTTTCCCCTACCTGGCCTGAAGGGAACAGCATGAGCACCTCCTCGCACGCCGAGGGCCTGCAGGGGTCGCCGGCGCGGATGTCCCCGGATGCTAGCCCGGTGTCTGCTCGGCGGCGGATCCCGTTGCGGTCGACCTGCGCGCAGCCCCACTCCTGCCCGGCGCCGGTGCGGATGCAGGTGCTGTCCCGGACACCGATGTTCGCCGGGCTGGTCGAGGAGCAGCTGGCGGACATCGACCGAAGGATGACCTCCCTGTCCTGGGCTGAGGGGGACGCGCTCCATGTCGAAGGAGCGCCTGCCGAACACCTTTACCTCGTGGCCGCGGGACGGGCCAAGGCTTACCGGACGGCACCGAATGGGCAGGAGGTCGTGGTGGAGCTGCTAGGGCCGGGAGACCTGTTCGGCGGGTTGCGCACCCTCGGCCAGGAAGCCTACGCCGAGACTGTCGAGGCTTTGACCACCGTGTGTGCCCTGCGGGTTGGCGATGACGCGTTCCGGCAGATCCTCGGCGAGCACCCGGTGGTGGGGCTGCGGGTGCTTGAGGACACCGCCGCGCTGCTCGCCCAGGCCCGTTCCGACGTTACCCGGCAGTCCACGGCCACCGTGGCCGAGCGACTGGCGGCGGTCCTGCTGCGCCTGGCGGAGAAGTTCGGGGAGCCCGCTCGCGAGGGCGGGACGCTGATCGAGCTGCCGCTGTCGCGGGCGGACCTGGCCGGGATGACCGGGTCGACCCCGGAGTCCGTCTCCCGGGTGATGAGCCGGTGGCGCAAGGACGGTGTCATCAACGCCGGCCGCCGCTGGACCGCTGTGCGCGACCCGCGCCGGTTGGCGGAGATCGCCGGAACGGAGGCCTGGTCCTCCGAGCTTCGCGGTTGATTGACGCCCGTCATGGTTCGAGGACCCGGCCCTGCATAGGTTGGGGACACACCCGATGAGGTGTGTACTCCACAACAGGGAGAGGAACCCCGACCATGACCACCACCACAGCCACCACCACTCACACGGTCCTGCGTGCCGAGGGCTTCTCCTGCCCGTCGTGTGTGGCCAAGATCGAGAAGCGCGTCGGGCGTCTGATGGGCGTTTCGGCGGTGACGGTCCACTTCGCCTCGGCCCGCATCGAGGTCGACCACGACCCTGCCCACGTGAGTGTGGAGGAGATCGTCGCCGCTGTTGCCAAGGCCGGCTACACCGCCCGCCCTGCCGTCTTCTGAGCTGGTCCATCACCACGGCCCGCGCCGCTGCCGCGACCTTCCCAGGAGGCCCGGCAGCGGCGCTTTCGCTGTGTCCGCATCACTGAGTCGTGGCGGGTCTTCTCAGCGGTTCGCGGTTGATTGACCCCCGTCATGTTCTGGTCTGTGGGTTCTGCGTAGCGTCGTGAACAAGCCCCCCATCGGGGGCGGAGGAGTTCCAGGAAAGGACGGACACCATGAACAGGGTGCAGAGCTGGATGTACGGCCGGTGGGCGATCCCCGCGGTTGCGGGGGCGCTGATCCTTGCCTCGTTCGCGGCCTCCAATGTCATCGGCTCGGTCCGGTGGGCGGATGTGCTGATGATCGCTGCGGCCGTGGTTGCCGGCTACAACATCGTGGTCAAGGCTGCCCGGGCGCTGGTCGCTCGTACGGTCGGGATCGACCTGCTGGTGGCGGTCGCCGCGATCGGGGCGGTCATCATCGGCAACTACTGGGAGGCCGCCGCGGTGACTTTCCTCTTCGCGGTCGGTCATGCCCTGGAGTCCGCCACCCTGAACAAGACCCGCTCGGCGCTGGCCGAGCTCGTGGCCGTCGCCCCGGACACCGCCGTCGTACTCCGTGGCGGGGAACAGGTGGAGGTTCCGGCCGCGGATGTGGTGATGGGTGAGATCGTGCTGGTCAAGAACGGGGCCAAGGTTCCCGTCGACGGCCAGGTCGTGGCCGGCACCGGTGCGGTGGACGAGGCTTCCATCACCGGCGAGTCCATCCCGGTGGAGAAGGGCGAGGGCGATCAGGTCTTCGCCGGCACCGTCTCCCGCGGCGGGTTCCTGCAGGTGCTGGCCACTGGCATCGGTGCCGACACCACCCTGGCACGGATCATCCACCGGGTGGAGGAGGCCCAGGACGCCAAGGCGGCCACCCAGGCGTTCATCGACCGGTTCTCCACCTGGTACACCCCCGCGATCATGGTCCTGGCCCTGGCTGCCGGGTTGATCACCGGTGACGTGGTGTTGGCCCTGACCCTGCTGGTCATCGGCTGCCCCGGTGCCCTGGTGATCTCCATCCCGGTCGCCATCGTGGCCGGCATCGGCCGCGCGGCGCGCAACGGCATCTTGATCAAGGGTGGGGAGTTCTTGGAGACCTCCGCGAAGATCACCGCCGTCGCCGTCGACAAGACCGGTACGCTCACCGAGGGCCGCCCGCAGTTGACCGACGTGGTCGTCTTGGACCCGGCGCTGGACCGCGCGGGCGTGCTGGGCTGGGCCGCGGCCGCGGAGGCTGGCTCCGAGCATCCCCTGGCCCGCCCGATCCTCGACGCCGCTGCGGCCGAGGGCGTGGGAGCCTCCGCGGTTCCCGAGGCGGTCGACCCAGTCCCGGGCAAGGGCATCGTGTCGACCACTGACGGGGTGCGGGTGCTGATCGGCAACGCCGCGTTGCTGGAGCAGTACGGCATCACCGACCCGAAGGCTGCAGCTGCGGCTCAGGAGCTGGCCGCGGCCGGGCGGACCCCGATGATCGTGGCCGTCGATGACGCCGTGGCCGGGGTGCTCGCCGTGGCCGACCAGGTCCGCTCCGACGCGGCCGAGATGGTTGCCCGGCTGCACGAGGCGGGGGTGGAGAAGGTCGTCATGCTCACCGGTGACGCCCCGCTGGTGGCCCAGGCCATCGGGAAGGTCACCGGCGTGGACGAGATCCGCGCCGGGCTGCTGCCCGAGGACAAGCTCGAGGCGGTGGCGGCGCTGCAGCAGGAGGGCCACTTGGTGGTGATGGTCGGTGACGGCGTCAACGACGCCCCCGCCCTGGCCACCGCGGACATCGGCGCGGCCATGGGCGCGGCCGGCTCGGCTGTGGCCGTGGAGACCGCCGACATCGCGCTGATGGGCGACAACCTGCTGAAGCTGCCCGAAGCGATCGGGCTGGCCAAGCGCACCGTGGCCGTGATGCATCAGAACATCACCGTCGCCCTGATCACCGTGGTGCTGTTGTTGGCCGGGGTCTTCGCCGGCGGGGTCACGATGTCGATCGGGATGCTCGTCCACGAGGCTTCTGTGCTCGTCGTGATCGCCAACGCCATGCGGTTGCTGCGCCGCGCCCAGGACACCACCCCCGCGACGGGCACCACACCGGCCGCCCCGGCCACAGACCGGGTGACATCCCGGTCCTAGGACACCACCGTGGCGGGCGGCCCCACACCAGGACCGCCCGCCACGGGGTGGAACGCACCACCAGTCCTGCCCGGCCCCGGGCGGAGAGACCACCATCACTGCAGGAGGAGCATCATGAGCGCGCAAGAGCACTTCATCATCGAGGGCAACATTGAGCACTTCACCATCGCCGACATCGCTGGCAGCAACCCCGACTTCCGCCAGGTGCTGTGGACCGGCCAACACGCTCAGATCGTTGTCATGACCATCCCTACCGGTGGTGAGATCGGCGAGGAGGTCCACGAGCACACCGATCAGATCCTCACCTTCGTCGCCGGCACCGGGGAAGCCGACCTGAACGGGCACACGCATCCGATCGAAGCCGGTGACCAGTGCGCGGTCCCGGCCGGGGCCCGGCACAACTTCCGCAACACCGGCGAGCAGCCCCTGGTGCTCTACACCGTCTACAGCCCGCCCGAACACGCCGCCGAAGCCGCCTACGCCACCAAGGACGAGGCCGACGCGGCCGAAGCCGCCGGTCAGGACGAGCCCCCGACGGCCTGAGCCCGTCCCCACCCGGAAGAGATCACGAGATCACAGAGAGACAGCAGAGAAAGAAGAGAACTCATGTCCAAGGCGTACGTGTTCACCGACTTCGGCGGTCCTGAGACCCAGCAGCTCCTCGATCGGCCCGCCCCGCAGCCTGGCCCGGGCGAGCTGGCCGTGGAGGTTCGGGCCGCCGGGGTGAATCCTGTCGACTGGAAGATCCGCTCCGGGGCATTGGGGCGGGACCGGGAGCTGCCGGCCCCGATGGGCCGGGAGATCTCCGGCGTCGTGACCGTTCTCGGGGAAGGCGTAAAGGGTTTCGCGGTCGGCGACGAGATCCTCGGCCCCGTCGCCGACGGCCACGGCGGGTTCGCCGAGCACACCCTCGTGCGGGCGGCCGAGGCGGTCGCCAAGCCCGAGGAGATCTCCTTCGCCGACGCCGCGACCATCCCGGTGGCTGCGGCCACCGCCTATGACGCCACCCACCAAATCGAGCTCGAACCCGGCCAGAGGCTGCTGATCCTCGGCGCCGGCGGCGGAGTGGGACTGATGGCCGCCCAGATCGGGCGCGTCCATCAGTTCACCGTCATCGGCGTCGCCAGCCAGTCCAAGCGCAAGATCGTCGAATCCACCGGGGCGACCTTCGTCCCCTCCGGGGAAGGCGTGGCCGACCGTGTCCGCGAGGTCGCCCCCGACGGGGTGGACCTTATCGTCGACCTCGTCGGTGGTGAGGCCCTGGGTGAGGTTGCCGGCCTGGTCGCCGACCCGGCCAGGATCATCTCCGCGGCCGACGCCACGACCGCCACAGAACTGGGCGGGGCGGCACTGGAACGCACCGCGGAGGCGATGGAAAAGATCACCGAGGTCATCGAATACGGACTCGTCGATCCCCACGTCACCGCCTGCTATCCCCTGGCAGAAGCAGGACGGGCGATCGCCGAGGTCGAGGCCGGTCACGCCACCGGCAAGATCGTCATCGAACCCACCCCCGTGTGCTGATCCTGGGCACGCCCGGAGCCTCGTGCGGTGAGAACAAGGGCGCCGGTGTGGCGGCCCCAGCCCATTGACGGGGGCCGTCACACCGGCGTCCTGTCGACTCATCTTGAGGCGGGACGCGAGAGAGCGGATCCAGCACACAGAAGGAACATCCCATGCGCGAGAAGACCAGTCAGACCACGAGCCCCCGCATCGCTACGGCAACGCGCACCAGCGTCGAACCCGTCCAGCTCCAGCAGCTGATCAAGGGCGCGGAAACAGCCGCCGCGCAGTACGAACGGGACGAAGCGAGGGTCGAAGGGTGGGGACGCGATTCCTTCCCCGCCTCCGACCCGCCCCAGAACTACTAGACCCCAGGGGTTGACTGCTCGGGCGTCCCGAGGAGCTACGGGTGCTCGGCCCCGGCCGGGGAGGGGCAGATGCCTCCACCCCGACACGGGGTCGGTGTTCCCGCCAGAGCGGGAGGTGTCACCGCAGGCGCAGCGGGGCGGTGGCGAAACCGCCGGCCGGTGGCAGTTCGCGTTGCCGCGGCCGGTCCGGGTCGGGTTCGATCGCGGCCGTCGCCGCCAGGGCGGCGCGGGTCAGTGCCCGCAGCTCGAGGGTCGCCAGAGGCCTGCCGGGGCACACGTGCTTGCCGATCCCGTACACCAGGTTGTACGGGGCGTTGCCGACCGGGTCGAACGCCTCCGGGTCGCCGAAGATCCGCGGGTCGCGGTTGGCGGCGGTCCAGTTCAGGAGGACCCGGTCGCCGGCGGCCAGTTCTCGACCACCGACTGTGACGGGTTCCGTGGTGATGCGGCGGTTCACCACGAACGGGTCGTCGATCCGCAGGATCTCGTCGAGGATCGCGTCGAACTCCCGGTCGGACACGCCCGAACGCAACCGGTCCTGCAGATCGGGGTGGTCGGCCAGATAGGCGAGCACTACTCCGGTGCACAACGCCATCGAGCCCAAGTCACCGCCGGTCCAGTTGCGCAGGATCGAGACGATCTCCTCATCGGTGAGTTCCCGCCCGTCGACCCGGGCATGCACGAGCTCGGTGGTCACGTCATCGGGCGCGTCGTCGCCGGCCTCACGGCGGACGTCGATCAGGGACCGGATGATGGCGTCGAAGCGCTGGGCGACCTCCGCGGTGCGAGAAGCGTCCCGGGAGCGGGTGGCGGCATGGTTGTCCTGCATCCACTGCAGCAGATCCTCCTCCAGGCCTGCAGGCCACCCCAGCCAGGCCGTCTGGGCCCGCACCGCGAAGCGGGAGCCGACCGCCACGGCATCGATCGAGCCGGGGACCTCGAGCTGGCCCACCAGGTCGGTGGCGACCCGCTGCACCACCGGCTCCAGGGCGCTCATCCGCTCAGGGGTGAAATACCGCTCCACGAGGGCACGGAACACCGTGTGGGTAGGACCGTCAAGACCGTTGGGCACCTGGAGGTGACGGGAAACCGCGTTGGAGAAGCTCTCGTGGTCCAGCGCGGCGGCGGTGACGTCAGCGTGGGTGAACAGCGTCCAAGCACCACTGGTGTCGCGGGCCACGGGACAGCGTGAGCGCAACTCGTCATAGGCGGCCACGGGGTTGCGACGGACCTGCGGGCCCCGCGGGTTCCAATCGGACCGGACGGGATCCGTGGCAGACTCCGGCGCCACCACGGGACCAGTGACCGGGTCCGTGTCAGGGATGATCTCGTCGCTCGGCATGTGCTCCGTCATGTATCCATCCTGTCGTGGGCCATCTGGATCAGGAACTCCCTCCCAACACATGTGGGGTGATTCACTGTTGCGCGACTTTCTTCAGGTAGCGCGCCAGTTCCCGCGGTGCCGACTTGGGGGCGGAGGCCTCGACGGCGGCGTTGTAGTTGGTGTTCGTGTTCACGTCATAGGTCAGCAGCCGCCCGTCGATGGATTCGATGAACTCGATGCCACACACCTCCAGACCCACCCGACGGGTGAACTCCAGGTACTTGTCAATGATCGGGTCCTGGAAGTCCTCCCGCAGGCTGAAGAGTTGCTGACCTGGCTCGGGGGCCAGGGTGGCCCCGGGCGGGGCAATGGCCTTGCCGGTCACCGGGTCGATCTCGCAGGCATCGGCGGGGCAGAGTTGGAAGCCGCCGCGGGCGGTGTCGGCGGTGATCGCGTAGACGAACTCACCGCCGATGATTTCCACCCGGGTGATCTGCGGTTCGGCGGCCTGCACATACTCCTGGATCAAGGTGATGCCATCTTGGGGTTCTTCGAAGTCGGTCGAGTTCACGTACTCGGCTAGCTCGTCGTGGGATTCGAACTTTCGCACACCCAGACCTTTGCCGCCCTGGTTGTGCTTGGTGATGAACGGGGTCGGAAATCCTTGGGCGGCTTCCAGGATCCGGTGGCGGCCGATGGCGGCGACGGTGCGCGGGGTTTCGATCCCGGCCGCCCGCAGGGCGCTGAGCTGGTCCACCTTGCTCATCTCGAGTTCGAGGACTCGCCGGCCGTTGACGGTACGGCGTCCGTGGGATTCCAGCCAGGAGAGCACCGCCCGGGTGTAGTCCTTGGACAGGCCGTGGTCGCGGGTGTGGGAGGAGGCGCTGATCCGGGACCAGAAGATGCCTTCCGGTGGGGCGGAATCCAGATCGAGGACCCCGTCGGTCAGGATCCATTCTTCGACGTCCAGGCCTTCGAGTTCGAAGGCCCGGGCGAAGGGCGGGAACCATTCAGGGTTCTCATGAAGTGCGTAGATCTTGGGCAGATGGGTACTCAATCTGCGGCCTCCTTTACTCATTGATGAAAATGTCATTGCCCGGGCCCATGGGCAGGTCAAAGCCGTAGAAGACGGCCAGCACTCCTACCCACAGGATCCAGAAAACCAGGGTGAACGGCAGCATTCGGGCGATCACGGTGCCGAGTCCGGCCTCAGGCTCGTAGCGGCGCAGCATGGTCAGCAGCACGATCATGTACGGGTTCATCGGCGTGAGGATCTGGGTGGCCGAATCCCCCACCCGGAAGGCACCCTGCACGAAGGCCGGTTCGTAGCCCAGCAGCGCGAACATCGGCACGAACACCGCCCCCATCAGGGTCCACATGGACGATCCGGAGATGATGAACAGATTCAGGACCGAGGCCAGCAGGATGAATCCGAGGATCGCCGGGAACCCCGTCAACCCGATCGCCTCCAATCCGTTGGCCCCGCTCACGGCGATCCAGCTGCCGATCCCGGACCAGTTGAACAGGGCGATGAACTGGCCGAGGATAAACGCCAGCACCACGAAACTGAGCATGTCCCGGAGCGCCTCGCCCATGATGTTCGGAACGTCCTGCCAAGTCCTGATCGTCCCGACCACCCGTCCGTAGACGATGCCGATTACGCTGAACAAGGCAAAGACGATGAAGACGATGGAGTCCAGTAGCGGGGATCTCGGTAGGAAGCTACCGGTCTCATTGCGCCAGGGCGAGGCGGGAACCAGGGCGGCCGCCATGAACAGCACCATCACGGCCAGGCCGGCCACCAGCGCCCAGCGCACTCCCCGCTTCTCCTGCGGCTCCAGCACGGCACTCATCGCAGAGTTCTGCGCATGCTCGTCCTCCTCTTTGACGACCTGGTCCCGTGAGATCCCCGCCCGATCGATGCGCGGTTCCAGGACCTTGTCGATCAGGAACCCGGCGGCGACGGTGAGCACCACCGAGGAGGCGACGTTGAAGAAGTAGTTGGAAATCGGGGTCACCGGGGTACCGGGATCGGGCAGCGTGGCGGCCACCGCCGTCGTGATTCCGGCGAACAGGGCGTCGAGGCTGGTGACGAGCATCGTCGTCGAGTAACCGGCCCCGGCGGCGGCGAATCCGCCCAGCAGACCCGCGACCGGGTGGCGGCCGGCAGCCTTGAACACCAGTGCCGCCAGTGGGGGGATCACCACGAAAGCCGCGTCGGACATGATGGATCCGAGCACGCCCACCAGCGCCACCGCGTAGGGCAGCGCCCAGCGCGGGGCGGAGCCGAAAGCCCACCGGATCATGGCCGCCAGCAGACCGGTCTTCTCCGCCAGACCCACCCCGAAGATGATCGGCAGCACCACCGCCAGTGGGGGAAACCCGATGAAATTGGCGCCGAGGTTCGCGGTGAACCAGGTCAGTCCCTCCCCGGTGAAGAACCCCCGGATCTGGGTGACCTCGTCACTGCCGGGCACCTGCACGCTGACGCCCAACCATGCCATGACCGTGGTGGCAATGGCGGTGACGACCAACAGCAGCACGAAGAGGATGAAGGGCTCCGGGATTTTGTTGCCGATGCGCTCGATTCCGCCGAGAACGCGGTCAGTCACTGACCGCTCCACGGTGTCCACTGGTGCAGATGACATGGCCTCCGCCTTCCCTCAGTCGAAAAAGCCCGGCACGTCGACGGCGCCGCCTTGGTCGTCGAACTCCTCGTGCACCGCTTTTCGCAGCCCAGCGTCGCACAGGTAGTCCAGCGCGGTCAGCCCCAGTCCGTAGGCGGCGTCCAAGGCGCCGCGTTCGGCGGCCGGGGACCCCGAGGCGACCGCGAACTCACGGGTGTGCAGAGCCACATCAGAATCGGCGATCTTCAGCAACGGATGGATGCCCGGGATGCGATAACTGACGTTGCCGAAGTCGGTGGAAGCTGCGATCGTCTCGGGCACGACACCAACCGGCAAGGGATCACGGCCGCGTCGCCGCTGGGCGGCGATCCACCGATCCGTCAAGGCCGTATTGGTGCGCACAGGCAACGAGGCAGGGTACTCGTCCCAAGTGATCTCGACGCTCGTGCCGGTCATCATCGCCGCACCCCGGGCAATGTCCTCAAGCCGACGGCTGAGATCCTTCAGCGTCTCGGGATACTTGGATCGGGCATAGAGCTTGAGCCCGGCACGTTCGGGGATAATGCTGGGCCGCTGTCCGCCCTCGGTCATGATGGCGTGGACCCGGTCCCCCGGCGGCAGCTGTTGCCGGAACAAGCCGATGCCCTGATAGGCCAAGGCGGCCGCGTCCAGGGCGTTGCGGCCCATGAAAGGCTGAGCCGAGGCATGGGCCGGGACGCCGGTAAACGTCAGGGCCAGCAGTCGCCGACCCAGCCACACCTGATCAGCCAGATCGTAACCGTAGGGGTGGACCATGATGGCGGCATCGATGTCGTCGAAGGCACCGTGGCGGGCCATCACCTCCTTGCCGGTATGCCCCTCTTCGGCCGGGGTGCCCAGCAGCACCACGGACCCGGCGACAGCATCAGGGTGCTGGCGCCACAATCGCACCAGCCCGAGAAAAGCCCCGAGACCGGCCGCGGCGATGACATTATGGCCACAGGCATGCCCGACTTCCGGCAGCGCGTCGTACTCGGCCAGGACGCCGATGGTCGGGCCCGGCCCTGCACCCGCTCCCGGCCATTGCGCCCGGAAAGCGGTGTCCACCCCATACACTCCTGTCTGGGCATCGACGCCGTGACGGGACAATGCCTCAACCAGCAGCCGGGCGCTGTTGTGCTCCGCGAAAGCGGTCTCAGGATGGGCATGCAGCGTCGCGACGATAGCGTTTAGCTCCGGAGCCAACGCATCGATCTGCTCCTCCAAAGCAGCACGCAAATACTCCGGAGCCCCCGAAGACAACCGCCCCATATCGGCCCCGGCCATCAACGGCGCAGCTCGCATCCGCTCACGAGTCTCAATCTCAAGGCGGTTCAGATAGGAACGACTGGGCGTCTCATTCACCACTTCAGGCTATGGGAGGCACCCCCGGCCACCAATCACCTGCGTCACATCCGAATAACCTGCTTTCGCTCTCTCGGACACCGATCGCGAGACTATGACGACCGCGCGTGTTGGAATCGGGTATGGGATGCCAGCATCAGAGCCACCTTTAGTTCCGCCAAAAACTGTAGAACTTACTCGATGTCGGTTCCGGTCGAAAAGACAGCTGAAGTTCCGGTCGAAAAGTGAGCAGCTCGTCCAACGATTGGAGAGTGATCACTGTGGAGGATTGGGCGCTGATCCGTCAGCTGCATCGGGTAGAGGGCTTGTCACAGGCGGCGATTGCCAGGAGGTTGTCGCTGTCGCGCAACACGGTCGCGAAGGCGATCCGCTCCACGGACCCGCCGGCCTACTCACCACGCCCGCCGGTGGAGGGGGCGTTCAGCGAGGTCGAGGCCGCGGTGCGGGACCTGCTGGGCCGGTTTCCGTCGATGCCCACCGCGGTGGTCGCCGAGCGGGTGGGGTGGACCGGGTCCCGGTCGTGGTTCTACGCCAACGTGGCCAGGTTGCGCCCGGGGTACCGGGTCGCGGATCCGGCGGACCGGCTGGTGCATCACGCCGGGGAGCAGATCCAGTGCGATCTGTGGTTCCCGGGCCGGCTGATCCCGGACCACGCCGGGGTGTTCCGGAACTTCCCGGTGCTGGTGATGGTCGCCTCCCACTCCCGCTACGCGGCGGCGGTGCTGCTGCCGAGCCGCACGACCGGGGACCTGCTGGCGGGGATGTGGTGGTGCCTGGCCGCCGGCTTCTCCGCGGTGCCGCGGCAGCTGTTGTGGGACAACGAGGCCGGGATCGGCCGGGGCGGCAAGCTCGCCGAGGGTGTGGCCGGATTCTGCGGGGCGCTGGGAGTGCGGCTGGTGCAGGCCCGCCCCTACGATCCCGAGACCAAGGGCGTGGTCGAGCGGTTCAACGGGTACCTGGCCACCTCGTTCCTGCCCGGGCGCACCTTCGCCGCCCCGGGTGACTTCCAGGCCCAGCTCACCGACTGGCTGGTCATCGCCAACCAGCGCACCCACCGCACCACGCGCACCCGCCCGGTCGATGCCATGGCCACCGAGCGGGAGACGATGGGGCCCCTGCCGCCGGTGGACCCGGTGATCGGTCACCGGTTCACCACGCGGTTGGCCCGGGACTACTACGTCACCGCCGCCGGGGCCGCCTACTCCGTGCACCCGGGGGCGATCGGGCGCCTGGTCGAGGTGGTCGTGGACCTGCACACCGTCACCGTCACCTGTGCTGGGCGCACCGTGGCCGCCCACCAGCGGGCCTGGGGATCCGGTGCCACGATCACCGACCCGGCCCACGTGGCCGCCGCGGCCGCGATGCGCCGGACCCACCAGGCCGTGGCCACCGCCGGCACCACAGGCACCGGCCGGGGCGGGCAGGTGGAGGTTGCCGATCTCGGGGTCTACGACCGGCTGTTCGGGATCGAGGTCGCCTGATGCGCCCGGCCACAGACCCCCTCGGGCGGGTGCTGACGGATGCGGACAAGCAGATCCTCCACCACGCCCGGGAACTGAAGGCCCCCAGGATCGCCGCCGACTACGCCCGGATCGCCGACACCGCCCGGGATCAGCAGTGGAGTCTGGAGGAGTACCTCGCCGCGGTGCTGGGAGGCGAGGCAGCGGCCCGGGCCGCCTCGGGGGCGGCGCTGCGGATCAAGGCCGCCGGGTTCGAGGCGATCAAGACGCTCACCGACTTCGACTTCACGGCCCAGCCCTCCTTGGACCGGGGGCTGATCGCGCGACTGGAAGCCGGGGCGTAGCTGGTGCAGGCCGGCAACGTGGTGCTGCTGGGGCCCCCGGGCACGGGCAAGACGCATGTGGCCATCGGGTTGGGGATCGCCGCGGCCCGGACCGGGCACCGGGTCGCGTTCAACTCCGCCACTGGCTGGGTCACCCGCCTGCACGCCGCCCACGCGACCGGGCGCCTGGAGGCGGAGCTGGCCAAGATCGCCAGGATCCCGCTGGTGATCATCGACGAGCTGGGCTACGTGCCGATCGAGGCCGAGGCGGCGAACCTGTTCTTCCAGCTGGTCTCGACCCGCTATGAGAAGGCCTCGCTGATCATCACCTCGAACTTGCCCTTCTCCCGCTGGGGAGAGGTCTTCGGCGACACCACGATCGCTGCGGCCATGATCGATCGCATCGTTCATCACGCCGAGATCATCACCACCAAAGGCACCAGCTACCGCATCAGGCACACCAGTATCGAGACGCTGCCTTCCGTCACCGAGACCGGACCGGCAGACTAGAACAACCCCGCGAGGTGCTCACTTTTCACACGGACAAACAGCTCAAACTTCGAGCAGAACCGACACTCGACTGTCGGAGTTACCGATCGCCCAGATCGCCAAAACCGAGGATCAACGAGTCCCACCTGGCTCGCCCGGGGCCACCGCCAGCCCTCACCCGGGCAGCCGCCGCTGGCGCAGGTGCTGGCCCGGTCCAGCTTCCTGCTCGACAGGGTGGCTAGCCCAGACGCCGAGATTCCGGCCGGGGCCGTGCCCGACGTCCTGCTCGCCTTTCGGGAAGCTGGACGGGTGACCGCGCCGAAGCTTCCAAGCGACGGTCCAAATCAAGATCGCGCTATGCTGTGGGCCTCCGCGGCATCCCACCCACGATCCCTACGCCGGTCCCCGCCGGGCTCTCGCAGGGGGCCACCGACCACGCGAGGAGACCGACCGATGAGCAGTCCCGGACCGATCCAGGCCGACACCGCCGTCGTCGCCGCGTTCGTGACCGACGAGCCGCTGGACCACGGGCAGGCCGTCACGGCCGTGCAGGACGAGCGCACCGGCGCCGTGGTCTCCTTCAGCGGGGTGATCCGCGACCACGACGGCGGCCGGCCCGTCACGAGCCTCGACTACACCTGCCACCCCGGTGCCGGCGCGGCGATCGAGCAGGTCGCCCGCTCGGTCGCCGACAAGTTCCCGGGCGTGCGGCTCTGGGCCGCCCACCGGGTCGGGCACCTGGGGATCGGGGACTCCGCGCTGGAGGCCGCCGTCGGCGCCGCCCACCGCAAGCTCGCGTTCGCCGCGTGCGACGCGCTCGTCGACCGGATCAAGACCGAGGTGCCCATCTGGAAGGAGCAGCTGTTCGCCGACGGCTCCACCGAGTGGGTCGGGCTGGACGCCTGAGCGCCATGGACCTGCCCCCGCTCGTCGAGCCCGCGGCGACCCTCACCGACGCCGAGCTGCGCCGCTACGCCCGCCACCTGACCGTGCCCGAGATCGGCTGCACCGGCCAGCTGCGGCTGAAGAACGCCCGGATGCTGTGCGTGGGCGCGGGCGGGCTCGGCTCCCCGGCCCTGCTCTACCTCGCCGCCGCGGGCGTCGGGACCCTCGGGATCGCCGACGACGACGTGGTGGACTCCTCCAACCTCCAGCGCCAGGTGATCCACGGGGAGGCCGCGCTGGGCACGCCCAAGACCCGCTCGGCGGCCGCCCGGATCGCCGACCTCAATCCGCTGGTGCGCGTGGTCGAGCACCGCGAGCGGCTCACGGCGGCCACCGCGCAGGAGGTCCTGGCCGGCTACGACCTCGTGCTGGACGGCACGGACAACTTCGGGACCCGCTACCTCGTCTCCGACGCCTGCGAGCTCGCCGGCGTTCCGCACGTGTGGGGGTCGATCCTGCGCTTCGACGGACAGTACTCGGTGTTCTGGGGCGCGCACGGACCCACCTACCGGGACCTCTACCCGGTGCCGCCGGCGCCGGGCACGGTGCCCAACTGCGCCGAGGCGGGAGTGCTCGGCGTCCTGCCGGGGCTGCTGGGGACCGCCATGGCCGTCGAGGCCGTCAAGCTGATCACGGGCGTGGGCACCACGATGCTCGGCCGGGTGGCCACCTACGACGCCCTCTCCGCCCGCTGGTGGGAGATCTCGCTGGTGCCCACGCCCGGCCGCCCGGCCGTCACCGAGCTCGGCGTCGGCCAGGACGAGGATCCCGGCTGCGCCGTGCCGTGCCCGTCCTCCGCCGAGGACGCTCCCACGGTGACGGCCCCGCAGCTTGCCGAGCTGCTGGCCGCCCGGGAGCGCGGCCAGACGGACTTCGAGCTCCTCGACGTCCGGGAGCCCTACGAGGCCCGGCTCGCGGCGATCCCCGGCGCCCGGCTGGTGCCGCTGGCGCAGCTCGAGTCCGGGGAGGCCCTCGCCGGACTCGACCCGCATCGGCGCACCGTGCTGCACTGCAAGGTGGGTGCCCGCTCGGAGCGGGCGCTGCGGCTGCTGCGGGCGCACGGCCACGCCGACGTCGCCCACCTCGAGGGCGGGATCCTCGCGTGGATCGCCCAGGTGAACCCTGCCCAGCGGCCCTACTGACCCGGGTCCGGACGGCGGGCGCCGGCAGGCTTCGCGGGTTCTACAGTCCATCGGGACTTCTTGACCCATGGACTCCCGGTTACCGATGTGGGCGGCCAGTTCTCTCCAGAGAACATCCAGTAGTCCCCATCTGGGTCTTGGAACGCCCGCGGCTGCAGGTTCTCACAGTCCTGGGACAGCTGAGCGGTGGTGGCAGAACCGTAGACGGGTAGCACACACACTCATGCCCGTATCCGGCTTTACATATGGCCGGTTCTCGGACGCCCACCCACGGGAGCTCTCGCATCTGTTTGAACTCCCGTCCGACCGAGGTACCGCTGTCGCACCTTCGAAGGATCGCCCATTATCCTGCTTCAGGCACGCGGGACACATTTGACTCCGGTCGCATGCTGTGGAGCCAGTCATTCGCGACTCCGGTGGCCCGGACATGCTGGTCATCGGATATCCATACTGCACCAATACATCGAATAGATCACCGGAGAATGAATTCACTACCCGGAGAGGCTGAAGCTGGTGAGCGCCTGAACAGGACAGGGTTGCGCCACTTCTGCCCGATTCCCGACAACGATGCCCCTCTAGGAAAATCCCAGAAGCTGAACCTAAGCCAAGACGACGCGCCGTTTCCGTCGCTCCTGAAGGATGCCTTGATCCTTATTGGCCCTGAGGCGTAAGGGTCAAGTGAAAAAGTGGCCTTAGCCGCTTGACGAAAACCATAGGGACACCCCCCGGTGCGGGAGGCCCCGTCTCCACGAGGTGGCTCAAGATGATGGGGCGTTTCCGATCGTAAGCGATAGGCACGCCGCTATCGAGGATGGTCGCGACAAAATCCAGTGCCGGTGGTTTCGGAGTGACGCATATTGTTCTTTATCCCCGATATCCCGTGTCCCTGAAAGTCAGCACAGGGTTATGGACTGCGGAGCCACGTTACGCGAGGACTCATGGCCCGAGTTCCGGTCCCGGCGCGATCCGCAGCGGCCCGTGCGCCTGAGTGGGATCCACTCGTGTGCCGCGTTGCTGCACCTCCACCACGCCGTCGCGGTGCAGGCATGCGGCGACATTGCGTGTCCGGTCCATGAGATCGCGCCAGTCTTCGCCGCCGACGACCTTTGCCGCGTCGCTCGGGCAGATCGTAGCGCCGTCACGATGCCGTAGCAGCGCCTTGATAGTCGCCACTATGCGCTGTGAACGACCCTGGTCTGTATGCTCCCACCAGGCTTCGCCCCGTTCCCCGAGTGCGACCTTCGCGTCCTGCACACGTGGCCGCGCGTGCTCAGGATCGGTGCGCACGAGCCGGCGCGCGGCCATCAGCTCGGCTACGAGTTCGGCGCGCAACTTTTCCGGGATGGATGGATCCGAAGCCCGCCACTTCCGCCCGTTGACCACGATGTGGTGGCCATCGGGGGTGCGCTCGGGTCCCGACCTCGATGGGGTCTGGCCGGGTGTGGAATCAATGTTCGGTGGGGGCGTCGACTCGTGGGTCATGGTTCACTTCATCACACGAGGGCGAGGAAGGGCAGTTCCTATGTGTCTTCGTTCGCACCGCCCGCCACCCCCACCTCCACCTCCACCGAACCTGTGTAAATTGAGCGAAAGTCAAAAGATGGGTGACCAACCGAGATGACAACCGTAGTGTGGTTCCGCGATGACCTGCGGGTCACCGACCATCCGGCTCTGCACCACGCCGTGGAGCGCGGGGAACCCGTGGTGTGTCTCTACGTCCTGGACGAGGAGTCCCAGGGCATCCGCCCGCTGGGTGGTGCCGCCAAGTGGTGGCTGCACCACTCCCTGACCTCGCTGGCCGCAGACCTCTCGGATCTGGGGGCGCCCCTGACGCTGCGGCGGGGTCCGGCGCAGGAGGTGGTGAGCGACGTCGTTCGCAAGACCGGTGCGGACACCCTGCTGTGGAACCGCCGCTACGGCGGGCCCGAGCGCGCCGTGGACGCCGCGCTGAAGGAGTGGGCGGGGGAGAACGGCGTGGAGGCGCACTCCTACGCGGGCTCCCTGCTGTTCGAGCCGTGGACCATTACCACCCAGAGCGGGAACCCGTTCAAGGTTTTCACCCCGTTCTGGCGCGCGTGCACGAGCGGGACGCCACCGCGGGAGCCGTATCCGGCGCCGTCGGCCCTCACCCCCGCCGAGCCGGCCCCGGACTCGGAGAACCTGGCCGACTGGCACCTGCTGCCCACCCGCCCGGATTGGTCCGCCGGACTTGCCGAAACCTGGGAGGTGGGAGAGCAGGCCGCGCACGAGCGGCTGGAGGACTTTCTCGAGGAGAGCCTGCCCACCTACACCAAGGACCGCGATTACCCCGCCAAACCGGTCACGTCCAGGCTGTCCCCGCACCTGCGGTGGGGCGAGATCAGCCCCCACACCGTGTGGCACACGGCGCTGCACCGCGGCGGGAACCCCGGCAAGTTCCTCACCGAGCTCGGCTGGCGCGAGTTCTCCTGGTACAACCTCTACATCCACCCGGACATGGCCCAGCGCCCCATCAACCCCAAGTACGAGCACTTCCCGTGGCCGGAGCTGGACGAGGACGCGCTCGCCGCATGGCAGCGGGGATGCACCGGCATCCCCCTTGTGGACGCCGGGATGCACGAGCTGTGGGAGACCGGGACCATGCAGAACCGGGTGCGGATGGTCGTGGCGTCGCTGCTGGCCAAGAACCTGCTGATCGACTGGCGCCTGGGTGAACAGTGGTTCTGGGACACCCTCGTGGACGCGGACGCTGCGAACAATCCCCACAATTGGCAGTGGGTGGCCGGCTGCGGCACGGACGCTGCCCCCTACTTTCGGATCTTCAACCCCGAGACGCAACAGAAGCGCTTCGACCCGGACTTCGTCTATGTGGACCGCTGGAACGGCCGCCAAGAGGGCGTGGAGCCCATCGTGGACCTCAAAGAATCCCGCGCCCACGCATTGGATCTGAATAGTCAGCTGTGATGCCCGGACGCGCCCCGATACTCCCGCGGGGTCTGCCCCAGAAACCGGTGGAACTCACGGGCGAAATGCGCCTGATCGGAGAATCCGTGGGCTGCAGCAACATCTGAAAGACTCACGCCCGGTTCAGACCGGATGTGCTCCGCGGCCTCCTGCAGCCGCCGTCGTCGGATCAACGCGTGCGGTGTCAGCCCGATGTACTGCTCGGCCAACCGGTGCACCGTCCGCTGCGAGACGTTCAACGCGGCCGCCAGATCACCCACCGTCACTACGGATGAGTTCGACCCCGCTGTTTCGGCCAGCGCATTCGCCAGTCGCGCTTCCTCGGTGATAGCACCAACCCGTGCGGTGACCCACGCGGACAGTCTTGCCACGGCGTCGTCGAAATCCCCGGCGGCGACTGCTTCTGCAACCTGCGAGTGCAGCTTCGGCGCCGCCACCGGAACGTAGCTGTCCCGCACACTCGCCGGGTCGCTCGCGAAGGCCGGCACGGTGGCCGGCCGCAGCAGTGCGGCCACCGCCCACCCGCTGCCGACGAGGTCGCGATGTGAAGCGCGCGTCGTGGGGCCGGCGAAACCCACCATGTCCTGCTCGACCACCAAATTGCAGCCGGGGAAGGGGAGCAGGTCTTGGCGCGAGGTCGAACCCGATGGCTCCTTCCACTCGGCGACCCACCACCAGACGACGAGCTCACGGACCGGGCCGGTGGCGGGAATCCGCTGGAATCGAGGGGGCAGGCGGCGCGGGTAGAGCACCCCGCGCTCGGAGATCTCCGGTAGCTCGCCCATGGCAGGAATATACAAGCCGCCGGCCCGCGCGCGGGTCTACCGTTCCAGACATGACGACACAAGAGAACACCCCGGCCACCGGTTCGCACACCACCAACGGAACACCGCACGGTTACTCGTCCATCACGCCGTTCCTGGCCGTCGCGGATCCCACCGCGGCCCTGGCCTTCTATCAGGAGGTGTTCGGCGCCCAGCTCATCAGTGCTTTCCGCTTCGGTGACGTGGTGGTCCACGCCGAGCTGCAGTTCGCGGACGGCCGCCTACAGTTGGGTGCCGCCCAGCCCGACTACCACCTCGTCGCCCCGGACACCGACGGCGATGACGTCACTTATTCGCTCGCGCTGTACTGCCCGGACGTCGACGACGTCGTGGCGTCAGCGGTTGCCCACGGCGCCACGGTCCGAGAGGAGACCACCAATTTCATTTCCGGGGATCGGTTCGCGAGTGTCCGCGATCCGTTCGGGGTGCGGTGGTCGGTCATGACCCGGGTGGAGGACTTGAGTGATGAGGAGTCGCAGAAGCGGGTGGAGGAGTGGTCGGCGGGGATGGGGTGAGGGGGCTGGTGGAAAGACAGTGGACAGCTGTAACAGCTAGCCGGAAGCTGAGTACCTCTGAATGCGGTGGTTCATCCGCACAAAAGTATTCCCGGCACAACGCTGTGCCAATAGCCGTGAGTCGCAAAACTAGAAATTGCAGTAGGAGTCGTCCACTACACCACTTGCTTGTTCTTGCGGGTAAAGGTCTCTCCGCATCGTTCCACCCCCATCTGCTTAAGGCTATTGCCTTGCACGGTAGGGCGTCATAGAGCGGACATTCAGCGCTGGTCCACCTGCATAGCGATCCCGCGTGCGTCTATAACACAGTGTCCGGCTATGTAATCGGTAAATGCCCAACGTGAGAGTGTCAGCAGTCAACCAGTCTGTTCATTGTGGCAGGCGGCTGACCCAGGAGCTCAGGCTGCCGTCGGCGGCGGCTTCCAGCAGGGCTTCAGGATCCACCCGTTCCGTTTCGTCGACCTTGGAGGAGACCAGAGCCAGAACCTCGGATGGAGTGACAACCTCAAGACGGTTGGGGTCCGCGCAGAATTTCCGCACACTTGTCCCTAGGGTCGTGAGAGGCTGCTGGTCCCGGAAAGGCTCGAAAGTGCGAGCGAATTCCTCCGTGGTTTCCTCTAGGAGGGGATCTCCTGTCGGGAGGCCCCGAATTTCTTCGAAGCGGGGTAGAAACTTGGTCAGATCCTCGTAGGGCGCTTCCTCGTCTTCGGGCCTGGACGAGTTGGCCGAATGATCCGAGTCACTTTCCTCTGGCCGTAAAGTAATGACTAATTCTTCGGTATCCAGGCCGGCCTGATTGAAGAGCCGACGCATGAGAGACACCTTCGTCCAGGTGCTGGAAGATCCGTTCCAGCCAATGCTCTCGTCCAGTGCATAGACCCCATTCTCCTCCGGATCGAAAGCATCACCCACCCGGAAATAGTCCGTGGTGCCGGCCAGCTGAAGGATGGCGTCCCTATGTTCCACCACGGCAATCTTGAAGACCCTGGTGGTCAGATCGCGCCAGTTCTTCACGGTGGCGTGGTGCTCATTCCAAATAAATGCAACAGGAGCGCGACCAGTGAAATCGGTGTCCGTCCCCAACGCTTCGGTGGGCAGTTGGGGGCGGACGGGTTCGAAGTCGCTTTGGGGATAGATCCAGTAGGACAACGCTTCGTCGCACAGGCGCTGTGAGCGTGCGCGCAGTTGCTCCTCACCCCAGGTCTCGGAGGTCTTTATTTCCTTGTTCAAGCGGAATGGGGACTCCATGAATCCATGGTCCATGGTGCGCTTCATCGAATAGGAAGCATTGGAATAAGACGAGTTGTACCCCGTGACGGTGAGATTACCGAGCCGATGCAGCCAACGGTCGTGAATGCGCTCAGCTTCAGGCCCCAGCTCGTCCACCCATGACTGGGTCAGGGTTTGGGGCATGATGTGCTCAATCGAGAGTGAACCATTCTCGATGCCGTGGGCGATGTCTCGGGTATCGTTGGAGTTCAAGTTCTCCAGGCACTCAAACAGGTATTTCCGTCGCTCGCCCTTGAAGTTATAAAGATTCTTGCTCTCGAGGCTCTGGATGAACTCCGCATCATCCGGGAAAGATCCCGAACCGGACCGCTTACGGAGTGAATAGCCCAGAACTTCCGAAAAGGAACGGTCCTTGGGTCGGATGCGCCTAACATCCCTGAAGACCGTGGCAAACACCTTGTTCAAGGCGTTGGTGGGGACCTCGGCGATGTAGCGGCGGAAGATGTAGGACTCGATGATCCGGATGCAATCGGCAAGATCTGCGGCATCGATATCACCACCTTCGTAGGCCTCCAACAAAGGCATAAGAAGGGGGAGTACGACATCAGTCTTGAGGAGATTGAGTCTGCGCAAGCGCAGATCGATCTTGTGGTGACCGGTGCTCGCCTGGTGGATCTGCTGATAGTAGGTGGAGTACCGCCGGACTTCTTCCAACAGCTGCGCGCCTCGCAGTCCAACGTCGGCCATGTAGTTTTTAAAGGCCTCGTAAACGCGGTCCTGTCGTGGAATACGAGACGTTTGGGTGACCAGGTACCAACGCAGGAAAGCCCCGGTGGCATAGTCCACATTCGTCTCGATGCGGTTCCAGTAATCCGAGTAGACCCTTTCCTGCTCTCGAACGTCCAGGCCCATGAGAACGAGGTTGCGCACCTTGTCAGCTTCGCTAAGTGCCAGTCCGGTGGAGTTGAGGGACTCGAAGATTCGCTGGGCATCGTCATGCTGTTCCAAATCCAGGTGCATGACCTCTAGGCGTTCGATGGCTCTCCACAGGTCATCACTGCTAATACCAAGGAGCGGAACCTGCTCTTTGAAATAACGATAGTTCGCTGTGACGGATGAGGTATCAACATGTTCCGACTGGGACTTGAAAAGAGAGGCATAGGCCTCAGCATCGAGCTTCACCGGCTTTAGCTTGAAACGCGGAGTGTCGTCTTGCTCCTTGAGAAGTAGGAAGCTGGTACGAATCCGATGCGCCAGGTTGCAGTCCTGAGAGTCAAGCACCTGCTCGTCCAGGAGATCTGCCAGGGCGAGCATGAGCAGGCTGACCGTGGTCAGCCGCTGCTGACCATCGATCACCACCCAGCGCCAGGAACCCTCGGGTTGTCCGACGACAGCGCCGAAAAAGTGCTTGGGGCGGTCCTGCTCGATTACATTGACTAGATCGTCCAGCAGCTGTTGGCATTGTTTCAGCCCCCAGTCGTAATTTCGTTGATAGACGGGAATCACCAGTTGGCGTTCCTGCATGCCGTACACCTTGAGAACCTCGGTCACCTGTCCGCGCATGGAGCAAGCTTATGAGCCGCGGTTACGAATCCCCAGGCAGGGATCGCCATATGTCAGTGTTACGGGGGCTCCTAGGCTGGGAGCGAGTTGCCAGCGCCTCAGCATTCACGGCCTCCTGGCCCGCGGGCCACACAGAACCAGCTGCTGCTGCATCGCCCCAAGAGTAGATGAACGAGTTTCAGTTCAGCCGGAACTTGCCGGCCACGGGAGGGATCACGGTCTTAGTACCAAAGTCCTGCTCGTCGATTTAGTGTTGGGACCACCAGCGATGGACGTTATCATCCGCGATGGACAGTCGCCCCACCAAAGCAGCCGGCTCGGGTTCGTGGGGGTTCTGTGTGACTTCACGCCGCAGGATACCCACGCACGTGCGGGCCACTAAGGGCGAGTCTTCGTCGAGTTCTCGCATGTGGGGATCCGCGAACATGATGGACACCTAATGCGCTGGGCTACCGGGACTTTGGAGGAACTGGTGAGTAGCGCCGTCGCCCACCCGTTCCAGGCAAGAGCGCCCAGGCGCGGTCTCGTAACCAGGACGGACAGCTCCGGGAGCTGAGCGAGCAGCAGCTGTAGTCGACCGTCCGCGGCCTCGCGACCCGGGGCGGAGTAACGGTGCGCGGTTGAGCAGGTCCTCTGCGTAGGCGGTCTGCTCAGGGTTCAACTGCAGCACACGACACAGCGCCTCTGAAAGCAAGGGCGACGGTGCCAGACGCCCCTGCTCCACGCGCGTGTAGTAGTCGACGACGTCGTGGCGACAGCGGTTGCCCATGGCGCCACCCTGCGGGAGGAGACCACCAATTTCGTCTCGGGGGATCGGTTCGCAAGTATCCGCGATCAGTTCGGGGTGCGGTGGTCGGTCATGACGCGCGTGGAGGACCTGAGTGATGAGAAGTCTCAGAAACGGGTGGAGGAGTGGTCGACGGGGGTTGCTGAGTGAGGGGTGGCGGTGAATCCCATCCGGGCGGACCCCGCCAACCCCCTCAACCACTGTGCTTACAACCGCTTCCCCGCGTCCAGCGACGCCGCCATGAACTCCGCCACGACCTTCTGGGAGATGGCGACATCCAGAACGAACACGCCCTCGTCATGGAAGGCCAGCCAGTCGGTGAGCACGGACAGCTCCGCCAGGGTGCGGATCTTGGCGCCGTCGGCGCCCATGGCCTTGCCCATTGCGGAGAAGTCCACCTCATCGATGAGCATGGCCGTGGGATCCAGGCCCTTGGAGGCGTACTGGTGTAGTTCGGCGCCGTAGGCGGAGTCGTTGAGCACCACCACCACGCCGCGGCGGGTGGCGCGCACGAACGTTTCCAGATCCGCCAGGCCCATGAGCCCGCCGCCGTCGCCGGTGACGAATACCGTGGTGCGTTCCGGTTGCGCCACCGAGACTCCGGCCGCGGAGCCGAAGCCCAGCCCGATCGACTGGAACGCGGTGCCCACCAGCACCATCGCCTGAGGGTCCGGGACGGACAAGTACATGGGTGCCCAGCCGATGAAGTGTCCACCGTCCATGACGACGGAGCGCTCGGCGGGCAGGATTTCCTCGAGGGCTGAGACCACCGCGCGGGGGTTGAGCCGTCCGTCTGGGCCGAACTCGGTGGGGTCCTCCACTGGTTCGGCGGAGCGGAATTCTTCCCCGGCGACTTCGGGGACGGCGGCGCGCCAGGTGGCCGCGGCGTCGGCGGCCGAGATGCGGGCCAACAGGCCGGCGGTGGCGGGCCCCAGATCCGCGCGCACGTAGTCGGTGACCTGCGGGTGGGCCATGATGGCCTCGGGTTCGTTGTCGATGCGGATCACGCGTGCGTCCGGCGAGAAGAGCGTTCCGTACCGCGACTGGAAGGTGTTGAGACTCGCACCGGCGACCAGAACGACGTCGGCCTGTTGCGCCAGATCCAGGCGGTGCTCGCGCGTGAAGCCCCCGGCGATGCCCAGGTTCCAGGGCGAGTCCAACGCGTTGGTGGCCATCACGGAGGTCATGAACAGCGCCCCGAGACGATCGCCGAGCTCCTGGAGCGCACCGGCGGCGTCTCCGAGGAGCACCCCGCGGCCGGCCAGGATCAGTGGCCGCTCCGCGCCACGAAGAATAGATGCAATACGATCGAGTTCCTCGCCCGGTGCGACCCAGGACGGCTTGTTCGGCAGCGGCTCCAGCTCGGTCTGCGCGGTGAGCGGGGCGGTGGCGTGGTCGTAGGGGATCGCCACGATCACCGGCTGCACGGTCTGCTGCGCCAGATCGAAGGCCCGGTGGGTGATGGCCGCGGCATTGTCCGGGCCGGCCACCAGCGTGGTCACACCCACCGCCGACGCCGCTCCGGCCTGGTCGATATCGAACGGTCGCCTTCCGGTGGTGGGCGCGTCACCCACTACGAGCACCAGCGGAACGCGGGCCAGGCGAGCCTCTGCCAAGCCCGTGTACGTGTTGGTGAACCCGGCGCCATAGGTCACGGTGGCGGCTCCGATCCGACCGGTCGCACGGTGATACGCGTCGGCCATGGTCACGGCGGCCACCTCGTGACGAGCGGAGGTGAACGGGAACCCCTGATAGGTGAGATGACTGATCACGTGGGCATTGCCGTTACCCATGAGGCCGAACAGATGGTCGGAACGCTCGGCAATCACGTCAGCGACCGCCGTCGAAACGCTTGTTTTCTCGGCGGGTTGATCCGATGCGGGACGGTTCTGCTCGGTGGTCATGGCGTGTTCTTCTCCTGAGTCATGGGTGGAGCTACCTGCTCGTTGCCGGGGTTGCCCCGAATTCATCCGCTCAAACGCAGGTATGAGTGGTAAGCTGAATCAAATTCAGAAAAGTGATTCAGGGGGTGGATGCAGTGAACGAAATGGTAGCGGCGATTGAGAGCGCCCGTGAAGCTGCCGGTCTGTCCCAGCGCGCTTTGGCCGACAGGGTAGGCCTCTCCCAGGCCACGCTGAACCGTATTCTGAGCGGTGAACGCGCAGTGAAGATGACTGAAGTGATCATGATTGCTGATGCCACTGGATGCACTGTCGCGCAGCTGGCTGGCAGCGGCGTTGCTGGGCGCGTGCAGTGTGCGGCTCGTGCGACGAATGGATCGAACATGGATTCCATGCGCCAACGGTTGCTGCATTTCATGGAGCTGGACGCATACCTTGACGATTACGCGATTCCTGCGGCGTAATGACTCCTTCACTCGAACAGCAAGCTCAACGGGCGGCGGATGAGTTCCGCCGGGAGCACCGACTTGGGGTGCAACCACTTGGCGATCTAGTGGCATTGATCGAGCAAACGACCGGGCATGACGTTGCGATTCTCGACGCAGACCCGGATGAGCACGGTCTGATCATGCGAGATCCGGAGCGCAACAAGGTGTTCATTGGAGTGGCACGCAGCCATAAGCCAATGCGTCAGCGAAGCTCACTGGCACACGAGCTGGCCCACCTGATCTTTCAGGACTGGTCGGATGAATTGGGCAAACGCTCACCGGAGGAAATCCGGGCTGATGCTTTTGCACGGCATCTGCTGGTGCCGCAGGAAGGGGTCAAGGAGTTTCTCGGAAGCACACATGATGTCTCTAGGCAGACCCTTTCGGACGTTGTGCAGAGGTTCCTGGTGTCACCAGCCATTGCCGCGATTGCCATGAGGGAGGCCGGTTATGTGCCTTCAGGCCTGGCCTCAGAATGGGGTCGGACCCCCACGCCGCAGCTGGCAACGAGGTTCGGGTGGAGCGATCAATATGAGGCGCTTCAGGTCGACTCGAATCGGCTCCGTGCACCTCAGGGTCTCGTGTCGCGAGCGATCGCGGGCTACGCCGAGGGTGTCGTTAGCGCGCAAACGATCGCCACGCTGCGAGGAGTCCCGGCTGAGCGGATTGTGCATGAACTTGAGGGGATCGGAATAGTCCCGAGGGTTCCGGACGACAGGGAGTTCGAACCCGATGAACTTCCGGATATTGATGTGGATCTGAGCGGGCTGGAGGACGAAGGCAGATCGCCATGAGCCAGCGGCCGATCATGGATGCTGGTCCGGGACTCAACTTCTTCTCCCTGAACAAAGAGCGCTTGCTCTTTGCGACACTTGGGCCACTTGCAGTTCCAGAGATCGTTGAACACGAAATCGTGCGTAAAGCTCGTCAGGACCAACGGTTTAAACCCGCTGAACGTGTGCTGGGCAAGGTTCCACCACGGTTACTAGAAGTTCTCTCCGACGATGTCACTCCTGAGCTCGCCACGGCAGTGAATCGTATCGCTGGTGTTCCCATCGAAAGCCGCATGCGTTCGAGCAAAGATCTGGGCGAAACCATGGTGGTCGCTCACGCCGTCGTTGCTGCCGAGCGTGGGGATCGCGTCATCGTGCTCATCGATGACGGTGGAGGCCGGCGGGTGGCTGCGCGAGAAGCGGCACGCCTGCGGCGCCTGCGTGAGAGGCAAGCAGATATTGGCAGCATCGCGTTGATCAGCACGGGCCACGTTTTGAAGAAAGCCGCTGGCGGCGAGGACTTGCCAGACCGCAACTCCATGCGAGAGCTGTACGAAAGATTGCGTGCTCTAGATGATGGGCTGGCTCCGCTGGAGGGAACTGGTTTGATGGAACTGCCGTGTTGGTCGTAGCTGGGATGACTACACGAGGTTGTTGAACTCTGTTCAGACGAAGCACGTCTCCACTTCGTGCCTTGCACCCACCAAGTGACCTGCCTTACATTTGAGGCAGCCTACGGCGGGTCCGGATTCGGACTATCTACCGGGCGAGCAACCAAGAATCGCACTGATTCGGCGCCAGAGAGCTCCCGGTACAGCTGAGGACGGATCCACTCCACGTCGCAGTCAGTGGCTTGTCACGAGGAGTTCAGCGCCATGAGCGAGATCCGTTTAACCATCAACGGCCACGAACGCGGCTTCGCCGGCGTCAATCCCCACACCCGCTTGCTCGATTTCCTGCGCGACCAGGGTCTGACCGGTGCCAAGGAAGGCTGCGCGGAAGGCGAGTGCGGCGCCTGTGCAGTGCTGGTCGCACGGCCGGACGGCGATGATCGCACCCGCTGGACCTCCGTCAACGCGTGTCTGCCACCCGCCGTCGCCTTCGACGGGCAGGAAGTGGTCACCGCCGAAGGCCTCGGCACTGCACCCGGACCTCGCGGCCCCGGCCAACTCCATCCGGTGCAGCGCGAAATGGCCACCCGCGGCGGCTCCCAGTGCGGCTACTGCACCCCCGGCTTCGTGTGCGCGATGGCCGCGGAGTACTACCGCCCCGAACGCACGCCGTCCGATGACACCCACGGCGAGAAATCCGGCACGGAGGTCCAGGGCGAAGAACACTCCGCCGCTCACGAATGCGGACCCAACGGCTTTGACCTGCACTCCCTGAGCGGCAACCTCTGCCGCTGCACCGGCTACCGCCCCATCCGCGACGCCGCCTACGCCCTGGGTGAGCCCGAGGAAACGGACCTGCTGCGGCGTCGTCAAGAGCAGCCCGCCCCGAAACCGAGCTACACCCGGATCGATACGGCGACCACGCGCTTCGTGCGCCCCGCCACGCTCGACGAACTCTTCAACCACCTGGACGAGGCCCCTGACGTCCGACTGGTCGCAGGCGCCACCGACCTCGGCGTGGAGGTCAACATCCGCCACGTCCGCCCGCCGCTCGTGCTGGCCGTGGACCGCCTCGACGAGCTGCGCACCCTCAACGTCAGCGACGACCACATCGAAATCGGCGCCGCGCTGAGCCTGTCGGAGGTCGAACGAGGCCTGGCTGGCCGGGTGCCCCTGCTCGATCAACTCTTCCCGCAATTCGCGTCCCGCCTGATCCGCAACGCGGCCACGTTCGGCGGGAACCTGGGCACGGGCTCGCCCATCGGCGACTCCGCCCCGGTGCTCCTCGCGCTCGACACCTCCGTGGTGCTCGCCTCCAAGGGCAAGGAACGTGAGGTCCCGCTCGCCGAGTACTACACCGGCTACCGCGAAAGTGTGCGCCGTCCGGACGAAATCATCCGCGCCCTGCGCATCCCGCTGCCGCTCGCCAACCACGCCGCGTTCTACAAAATCGCCAAGCGCCGCTTCGACGACATCTCGAGCGTCGCCGTGGCCATCGCGATCCAGATCGACGACGCCGCCAGCATCACCTCCGCGCGCATCGGCCTGGGTGGCGTGGCCGCCACCCCGATCCGTGCACGTGAGGTCGAAGAAACCCTGATCGGACAGCCGTGGACCCGCGAAACTGCGGTCAATGCCGCGGCCGTGATGGCCCAGCAGGGCACCCCGATCGATGACATGCGGGCCAGCTCCCGCTACCGCTCGGCCATGCTCGAACAATCCCTGCTCAAGTTCTGGGCGCAGGAACAGCCCGCCCAGGCTCAGGAGGTCTCCCGATGAAATCCCTCGCAGAACGCCCCGAGAACCCGGTGGTCGGCGTTTCGGTCGCTCACGAACACGCAGCCGATCACGCCACGGGCACCGCGCTCTACACCGACGACCTCATCGTCCGCCACCAGAACGTGCTCCATGCCTGGCCGTTGCAGGCCCCGCATGCCCACGCCCGCGTGACGTCCCTGGACGTCGCCCCCGCCCTTGAGGTGCCCGGGGTGGTCCGGGTGTTGACGGCTGAGGACGTGCCGGGCGTCAACGACGCCGGCATCAAGCATGATGAACCCCTGTTCCCCAGCGAGGTCATGTTCTACGGCCACGCGGTGTGCTGGGTGCTTGGCGAAAGTCTGGAAGCAGCGCGCCTCGGCGCGGAAGCCATTGAGGTCCAGTACGAACCCTTGCCGTCCTTGATCACCGTCAGGGAAGCCATTGCCGCAGACAGTTTCCAGGGCCGCCAACCCACGGTGAGTCGCGGCGACGTCGAAACCGGCCTGGCCAACGGAACCCACCGTTTCAGTGGGGAGTTCGAGTTCGGCGGGCAGGAACACTTCTACCTGGAGACCCACGCGTCGTTGGCGTACGTGGACGAGGGTGGGCAGGTGTTCGTTCAGTGCAGCACGCAGCACCCCACCGAGACCCAGGAAATCGTCGCCCACGTGTTGGGACTGGACAACCATGACGTTACGGTGCAGTGCCTGCGCATGGGCGGGGGCTTCGGCGGTAAGGAAATGCAGCCGCACGGTTTCGCCGCGATTGCCGCGCTGGGGGCGACGCTGACCGGACGGCCCGTTCGGCTGCGGCTGACCCGCAACCAGGACATCACCCTTTCCGGCAAGCGCCACCCGTACCTCGCGGAATGGGACGTGGCCTTCGACGACGACGGCCGCCTCCAAGCACTGCGCGCCACCGTCACCAGCGACGGCGGCTGGAGCCTTGACCTCTCGGAGCCGGTGATGCAGCGGACACTGTGCCATATCGACAACGCCTATTGGATCCCTCACGTGGAGGTCAACGGGCGGATCGTGAAGACGAACAAGACCTCGCAGACCGCCTTCCGTGGGTTCGGCGGGCCGCAGGGCATGTTGGTGACCGAGGACATCCTGGGCCGCTGCGCACCGCTGCTCGGCCTGGATCCCACCGAACTACGCGCCCGCAACCTCTACGTCTCGGGGCAGAGCACGCCCTACGGTCAGCCGGTGCGGCACGCCGAGCGCTTGGCCGAGATTTGGAACCAGGTGCACCAGCGCGCGGACGTGCGCGAGCGGCGTCGTGACATCGAAGAATTCAACGCAACCCACACCGATACTCGCCGCGCGCTCGCGGTGACCCCGGTGAAGTTCGGCATCTCGTTCAACCTCACCGCGTTCAACCAGGCCGGCGCGCTCGTGCACGTCTACAAGGACGGCTCCGTGCTCATCAACCACGGCGGCACGGAGATGGGCCAGGGGCTGCACACCAAGATGCGACAGGTCGCGGCCACCGCACTGGGCGTGCCGCTGGAAACGGTTCGACTGGCGCCCACGCGCACGGACAAGGTGCCCAACACCTCCGCGACGGCGGCCAGTTCCGGCGCGGACCTCAACGGTGGGGCGGTCAAGAACGCATGCGAGCAGATACGCGATCGGCTGGCCGAGGTCGCCGCGCGCAAGTTCAACATCCATCCCGACGACGTGCGGTTCGTCGACGGCAAGGTTACCGGCATCGGTTTTCACGACCGGGACATGCCCTTCGCTGAACTCGTGCACGATGCCTATTTCCAGCGGATCTCCCTGTGGGCCGCCGGCTACTACCGCACCGAGGGGCTGCACTGGGACGCGGACCGGATGCAGGGCGAGCCGTTCAAGTACTTCTCGTACGGGGCGTCCGTGTCTGAGGTGGAGGTGGACGGGTTCACCGGTGCGTATCGGATGCTGCGGACGGACATCGTGCACGACGTGGGCGACAGCCTGTCCCCGCTGATCGACATCGGGCAGATCGAGGGTGGATTCGTGCAGGGCGCCGGCTGGCTCACGCTCGAGGAACTGCGCTGGGACGATTCCGACGGCCCCTCCCGAGGTCGCCTCACCACCCAGGCCGCGAGCACGTACAAGCTGCCGAGTTTCTCGGAGATGCCCGAAGAGTTCAACGTGCACCTGTTCGAGAAGGCGACCGAGAGCGGCGTTGTCTATGGCTCCAAGGCCGTGGGGGAGCCCCCGCTGATGTTGGCGTTCAGCGTGCGCGAGGCGTTGCGGCAGGCCGCGGCGGCGTTCGGGCCGGAGGGGCACAGTGTCGAGCTCGCCAGCCCGGCCACTCCCGAGGCCGTGTTCTGGGCAGTTCAGGACGCACGGCGGGCGCTCGCGGACGACGGCGCGAAGCGGCCGCTCGCTTCGGGCCGGGGTCGGTCAGACGACGGCGCTTCCCAGCCGCCGGCTTCTCGACGGGACCGAGCGGCGTCGTCGGCGACGGGCGTGTCTGCTGGCGAAGCGGCGTCGACCGAGGCGACTTCAGCGGAAGCTCGCTCGACGAGTGCCGCCGAGGACTCACCGGACGCCACCGCCGCAGCCACGCGCTGACGGCTGCCCATCTGACGTGGATGACTGACATGGACTGGTTGGACGCTCTGCAGTGCCTGCGCGGGGAGGGGGCCGGGGGTGTGCTCGTCACCGTGACCGAGGTGCGCGGGCACGCCCCCAGGGCACCCGGGGCCAAGATGGTCGTGGGTGAGTCGCAGACTTGGGACACCGTGGGTGGCGGAAATCTGGAAGCGACGGTGATCGAGCGCGCCCGTGAGTTGCTGAGCTCGGGTGCGTCGGAGCCCGAGACCATGACGTTTTCCCTCAACGAGCACGCCACCGTGGAGCACGGCCGACAATGCTGTGGCGGCGTGGTCACCGTGCTGCTCGAACCGCAGCAGGCGCGGCCGTCGGTCGCGATCTTCGGCGTGGGGCACGTGGGTTACGAGTTGGCGCGGGTGCTGTCCCGGTTCCCGCTTCAACTGCACCTGGTGGACAGCCGGGCCGATCAGTTGGACCCTGCCCGGTTCGCCGACGTCACCAACGGCACCGCTCAGGTCCACCTCCGGCACAGCCCTGTGCCGGAATCCACGCTCGCCGAGCTGCCTGCCGGGGCGCACGTGCTGATCATGAGTCACGACCATTCAGAGGATTTCATTCTGTGCGATGCCGCCCTGCGCCGCGGCGACCTGGGCACGGTGGGGCTGATCGGGTCGTCCGCCAAATGGTCGCGTTTCCGCAAGCGGTTGCGCGACGAAGGTCACGACGACGCCGCCATCGACCAGATCTCGTGTCCCATCGGCGTGCCGGGGATCCCCGGTAAGGAGCCTGCGGCCATTGCGGTGAGTGTTGCCGCGGATCTGCTGCGGGTGTTCGAGGGAGCGCGGACGTCTGGTTCGTGAGGCGGTCCGTGACTCAGACAGCAGGCGGCCGTTGGGTGGTTCCGCGCTCGCTGAGGTGAGGCGCGAGGTGAAGGGGGAGAGCGGCGTCGTCGTCAGAAAAGTGGCGCCGGGGTGACGCTGAATCCCGAGCCTCGACGGGTGCTCCCGCTGGAGGGGAACGCGGTGGCGTTGAGGTAGATGACGCTGGTGCCGTAGCCCTGCACGGTTACTGTCCGGTACAGGGAAACGGCCGTGACCCGGGAGGAACTGGTGCTTTTGGAGTCCAGAACGTTATAGGGCGAGG
Organism: Kocuria sp. WRN011; assembly: GCF_002295155.1. Classification (NCBI taxonomy): domain Bacteria; kingdom Bacillati; phylum Actinomycetota; class Actinomycetes; order Micrococcales; family Micrococcaceae; genus Kocuria; species Kocuria sp. WRN011. The sequence goes on along the minus strand of NZ_NSGI01000003.1, from coordinate 109,493 downwards.
CGAACGTGGTGCCGCACGCTTGAGTCCCGTTCAGTCCGCCTTGGCAGGTTCCGTCAGTGCGCCCCACGGTTCCGTTGGCCGCAACGGCCGTTCCGTTGGTGACGTCGTATGTGTTGCCGTTGGACAGCCTGAACCGTGACGTACCACCTCCGTTGCCAGAGTTGATCGACCCCGAGGTGACTCCGCATGCTGCGGCATCCGCGCTGATCTTGAAACCGAAGTCCAGATACACCCGCTTGTTGGAGACCAGATCACCCAGGGTTTCGTTGGTGATGTTGATGTAGGTGACCTCGAACGCAGCTGCGGGCAGGGGCTGTCCACTCACGAAGCGCTGGCATTGAGGCGAGGCGGCAATGGCCGGGGCGGCAGCGGAGACCATGACTACCGGTGCGGCCCAGACCGTGCCTTTCGCGAGGGTTCGGCGGGAAATCGTCATGGGGGACCTTCACAAATCGATGACATTCCATGAAAACACACGGATGCCGTTCGATAAACCCAGGTCGGGAAATGTGACCAGGCGCAATAGCTCCGCGTTTCCGGGTTTCTGCGTCTTGCCGCGTTTCTCCTTGGACCTGTTGGTCCGGCGCCGCGACTGAGACCGGGACTGGGACTGAGCGGGGCCGCGACCGGGGCTGGGCAGGGCTCTTCACTCAGACCTCGAGCCGGTCCCTATAACCCCGGATGCGCGCGGGAATCTGGTCCTCCGGGAGGTCAATGACGGCTTGCTCGGAGCCGAGGCTTGTGGCCGCTTCGTAGTACCAGCACTTGTACTCGACGATCTCCAGGGTGCGTTGGAGCTGTTCCATTTGTTCGAGTACCGAGGTCCGGCAGTTCTGGAACAGCTCCTGGCGCTGCTTGAGCGTCTCATCACCTTGCTGGTACCACTGCATGAATTGGCGAATCTCGCTGATGTGAAGCCCGGATTGCTTCAGGCAGTCGATGACTTTGAGGGCCTCGAGGTCCTTGTCTTCGAACGCTCGTCGTCCGCCGGCGCCGCGGGACAGCTCCGGGAGCAACCCCTCCTTGTCGTAGTAGCGCATGGTCGAGGCCGGAACACCCAGTAGTTCTGCGGTCTCTCCGATGGTGTAGGTCATGGCGTCTCCAAAAACTTTTGCCGGGTCCTTGACTTGAAGTGAACTTCAACTGTGACTATCAAACCACTGACCAAGATTTTGAGGAGAGCACCATGCGCGGAGTAGTACTGCACGGACCGGGCGACGTCCGGGTGGAAGAACGCGAAGATCCCACCATCCAGGAACCCACGGACGCGGTCATCAAGATCGTCGCCGCGTGCGTATGCGGTTCCGACTTGTGGCCCTACCGCGGCGCAGACCCCGCCGAGAACCAGCTCATGGGTCACGAATACGTGGGAGTGGTCGAGCAGATCGGTGACGACGTCAAGACCGTGAAGCCCGGAGATTTCGTGGTCGGCTCGTTCGTCATCTCGGACAACACGTGCCCCATCTGCACCAACGGGTACCAGTCCCGCTGTGTCAACGGCATTTTCGTCGATGGCCAGATTGGGACCCAGGCCGAGTACGCGCGCATTCCCTACGCCGACGGCACTCTGGTCGCCACCCCGGGCCAGCCCGACGACGATCTGATCCCCTCGTTGCTCGCCGCCTCTGACGTGCTGGGAACCGGATGGTTCGGAGCTGTGGCAGCCGAGGTGGGACCGGGCAAGTCTGTTGCGGTAGTCGGGGACGGCGCCGTCGGCCTCATGGCAGTGCTGGCCGCCAAGCAACTGGGAGCGGAGAAAATCATCGCGATGAGCCGTCACGAATCCCGCCAGAAGCTCGCCAAGGAATTCGGGGCCACGGACATCGTGGAGGAGCGTGGCGAGGCCGGCGTCGAGAAAATCAAGGAGCTCACCGACGGGCTGGGCGCGGACAGCGTGATCGAGGCTGTGGGCACCCAGGAATCCATGATGCAGGCTGTCCAGTCGACCCGGCCCGGCGGGCATGTGGGCTACGTGGGCGTCTCGCACGACGTCTTGCTCAACGGCCTGGAACTGTTCTTCGGGCTGGTGCACCTGCACGGCGGGCCCGCGCCGGTGCGGCGGTTCCTGCCCGAGTTGATCCAGCTGATCTGGGATCGCAAGATCGAACCGGGCAAGGTCTTTGACCTCGAACTTCCGCTCGACCGTGCCGCCGAGGGGTACCAGGCCATGGACGAACGTAAGGCCATCAAGGTGCTGCTCAAGCCCTGACGTTCAGGAGACGAATCATGGAACTCGACGATCTGCTCGACGCACTCAACGCCGGCGAAACTATTACCGGCGGCTCGCCATTGCACGCCGTGATGCACCGGGCCAGCCAGGACGCGCTGCGCGTGACCGCGGAACTCAATGGCAGCTACCACGAACCCACGCGCGTGCTCGAGCTGCTGGCGCAGTTGATTGGCAAGCCGGTACACGAATCGGTGGCGCTGTTCCCGCCGTTCTACACCGACTTCGGCAAAAACATCACCCTGGGCGAGCGGATCTTCATCAACTCCGGGTGCAAGTTCCAGGACCAGGGCGGGGTCACCATCGGCGATGATTCGCTGATCGGCCACAACGCCCTGCTTGCGACACTCAACCACGACATGGATCCCGCCCGCCGCGCTGACATGCACCCCGCTCCCATTGTGATTGGCAAGCGGGTGTGGCTGGGTTCGAACGTCACGGTCCTGCCCGGCGTCACGATTGGCGACGGCGCTGTGGTCGCCGCAGCCTCCGTGGTCACCAAGGATGTTCCCGCCAATTCCGTGGTGGTCGGTTCCCCGGCCAAGGTGGTGCGCTCGGTGCCAATGGAGGGCTGACTGCGCCGCGGGCAGGTTCTAGGGTGGATGCATGGCTGAGACGAAGATGACCAGTATGAACACTGTGTGGATTCAGGCGATCGCCGGCGGGGCATTCACCCTCATCCCAGCGCGGAAATACCCGGCATGGTTGCGTCACACTTTGACCTGGGGATCGACGGCGGGAATCTTCACGGTCATGGCGGTTCCGGGTGTCGCGTCGAAACTTCAGGAACTGACGACGGGTAAGACCGGTTCCGAGAAGGCTGCTGCCCTCGAGGACGTTGACGCCGAGACTGTGAATGTCCACGGTGGCAGCGTCGAGGACGCAGGCACCGGACGCACCAGCACCGGGAAGGTCGATGCGTCGAAACCGGACTTCGAGAATGTAGTCAGCAACCCGGTGATGCGGATTGGTCTTGCCACGGCTGTGGCGGCATGCACCTATGGCGTGTTCCGGTTCTCGTTCTGGTTCGATGACGCCGCCGAGCGCGGACTGCGCAAGCTGCGTGTGCCGTATCCGCGGGTGGTCATGGGTTTAGGAGTGGCCGCTTTATACGTGGTCACGGAGAAGTTCGATCGCAAATACGAGGCCCGTGCAGGCCAGTCATCGCAATCTGATCAACACTAGGACCTTCGCGGTGCGCATCACTGCACCCTGATCGACGTTCGGACCCTCGACCCTGCGGTGCCTGCACACGAATCGACGTAAGACCACAGCTGATCTGATCGATGCACCCTGGTCGACGTTAGAACCTTCATCGCTGCCACGCGTGCACCGTGATCGACGTAAAGACCCACCTCGCCGAGCGGCCTGCACCGTGGTCGACGCACCGACCTCAGGAATCGAATTCTGAGGCTCTACCGTCAACCAGTTTGCAGCGGCTCGGCTGTGAGGGTCGCAACGTCGATCCGATTGCGGGTCCGTTGCGCGGGTGAAGGGGATACTGGCTCAATGAGTGAATGGGGTGCAGTTCTGGACGCTGTTCAGCTGACGTTGAGCGGCGACAAAGAGCTGGGTGAACAAACGCTGCGGAGGTGCTGGTCTCAGACCATGCCGTCCGATCACGCGCGACGATGCGTCATTGCTCATTACCTGGCTGACCTGCAATCCGATGTCGCCGCAGAGGTGGAGTGGGATGAGCGCGCTCTTGCTGAATTCGATGATGTTTCTGATACCGATCTCGCCCCGATCGGTGTTCCCAACGCCAAGGGATTCGCGCCGAGCCTGCACTTGAACGTGGGGGACGGTTACTTGCGGATGGGGCGGCTGGACGACGCTCGAAAACATCTCGAAGAAGGAGAATCAGCGCTGCTGGATGTGGAGCGTGATGGATATCTTCAGTTCATCGGACAGGGTCTCCAACGACTGCGCCAACGATTGGAGGAGCACGCATGATCGATGCCGAGACGGGATGGTACTTCATCCACACGAGTGTGAAAGTCGCGATCTTCGACGGTGCCAAGACCCTACTCGCCTTGAACGCACGCGATGAGTGGGAACTCGTCGGAGGGTGGCCAACCGCCGATGATGAGTCCCTGGAAGAAACCGTCCGCCGGGAGACTCTCGAAGAAACCGGACTGGTTATAGAGGAACTGCACCTTGCACATGCAACACTCTTCGAACCCGTTCCGACCAAGAAGGTTGCCCTCGTTGTTTACGCAGCAGAGGCTTCATCGACTAACCACCTAGATCTGAGCGATGAACACATCACTCTGCAGTGGTTCGAGGTTGAAGACCTCCCGTTCAATCTTCCTGAGGCATACAGGACGAGCATTCGTTTGGGTTTCCGAACGCTTTATCCGAATCCATAGACCCAGTTCGATCATTACGGTGCGAACCGCTCTCGGTCGAGCCACGGCTCAATGGCCAGAATCCGATCGTGCCGCCTACCGTTGGGGTATGGATCCAGTACCGTTGACCACCCTCGATCTCCCTGACCAATCGGGTCGCACCTGGCTCATCACTGGCGCGACCAGCGGGATCGGCAGGGAGCTAGCGCTCGCGGTGGCTGCGGCTGGTGGGAGGGTAGTGGCACCGGCGCGGAATCGGGAGAAAGCGGCGTCGTTAGTGGCGGCCGCTGGGAAAGGCGCGGGGAGTGTCGAGACGCCGCACATGGATCTTGCGGACCTTGCTTCCGTGCACCGATTTGCGGAATCGTTGACGACCGACATTGACGTGCTCGTGAACAATGCCGGCGCTGTTTCTCCCCGCCGACGCGAGACAGCTGATGGGTTCGAGCTGCTGCTCGGTACCAACTTCCTGGGACCTTTCGCGCTGACCAACTTGGTGGCTGACCGGGTGCGTGAGCGAATCGTGATCACGGGGTCGGACTCGTACAAGGTGGGGCGAGTGGACCTGGATGATCCGCATTTCCGCTCACGCCGGTGGAACCCCATGAGTGCCTATGCCCAGTCCAAACTGTGCGACATGCTGTGGGCCCGGGCGCTACAGGAACGGCTCGGATCGCGCGTGCCGGTGACGCTCGCTCATCCCGGTTGGGCGGCGACAGGGATTCAGAACGTCACGGGTAGCAAACTGCTGGATCGGGCGATCGTCGCGGTCACCTCGCCGTTCTCACAGTCTGCAGAGGATGGCGCTTTGCCCCTGGCCGAGGCTGCTGTGGGAGACCACCCACCGCTGAGCTATATCGGTCCGGACGGGTTCATGAAGTGGCGGGGTAAGCCGGAGGTTCAGGAGGTTTCGCGCCGCGGGCGTTCTGCCGTGGGGGCTGAAGAGGTGTGGGCGCTGGGCGTGCGTGAAACGGGTACGGATTTGGCGTGAGCCTTCCTTGCTGAACATTCCAGTCCCGAAAAATGCCTCATGAGGCCTCTGAAATGCACTTTTGCGGACTGGGATGTTGGAGACGGTATCCACCCGGAAGATCTGAGACATCCCCAGGCCACCGGCAAGATTTGAGGCACTCCCGAGCCGCTTGAGGACAGCGGAAGTGGCTCCGGGGTGACTGGAATCTCCACTTTGAGGTGTACCTCAAGTTGCCTTGCCGGGGAGCCTTTGGGTACTGCGATAGTTACATCCAGATGTAACTATCGCAGTACTGTTCTGGGCAATCGTCAGAGGTCCATTGCGGCGAAGACTTCATCGGCGAAGGAGTCATTGTGGTGCCGCGCCAGAACTGACGACCCTTTGCGGAGCTGTCCCATGGCCAACTGGCGGGCGGCCTGCAAGACCTCGGGAATGTTGAGGATCAAGGGAGTGACGTCGGTGCCGGCAGCGAAGATTTGGTGAACTGGCCCGGCAGATCGGTAAGAGGTCGAGACCGCGGTTACCTGAGCCACCTCTTGTGGGATTTCTGGCATCACAGCCGTATTGATGAAGGTGTATGGCTCCCAAATGTTTTCGTCTTCCCAGTACTGTTCGCCCATGACCAGGACTTCCACGTTCTGGATGCTCAAAGTCATGAGTCGCCGGTTGGTTTTGTGTTTAGCAGTACTAGGAAGGGCCGTGAGGCTCCACTGCCTTCCCTCGGTTTCCTGTGGCCAAACGATCACTTGAGACACGTAGGTTGCCACCGAATTGAGAACCTTCGTGAATTCCGAGTGTTGACGGAGCTTTTCGAATTTGACCCTGGACTTGATGCGTCGCTGGGCCAGAGTGATGCGTTCAGGGTCCACCCCGGGCGGTTCTGAACGCGCATCATGCTGCAACCATTCGGCTTGTGCCTGGGGATCAACGATGAGGTCCAATGGTGAGGGCCCTACTGGCTGGGACAACAAAGTCTTGTTGCGTAGTTGTCTCTTCTGCTCGACCCGTGACCGGATCGCAGCCCGTTCCTTCTCATCCAGCTCGTCGGGAATCGCTTCCGCGAACCTGACCGCCTCAATGTCATCCCACCGTCGGCGGTGGCTCGAAAATCTTGCTGGGAAATTCACCGTCTGCCCGACGTAGAGCTCTCCGTTGGTGAACAAGAGCTCATAGATCCCGCAGCTCAGCTTCTCCGGAATCACAGCCGATGTCGCGAATCCAGCGGGGGTTTTCCATTCGCGGAAATGTAGTTCAGTCATGCGTAGCCTCCGAGGGGTCATATTAAACCCAGCGGAGTCATTGCACCGGCGAGATCTGAGACATCCCCAGGCGACCGACAAGATTTGAGGCACTCCGGAGCCACTTTCGGACGGCGGAAGTGGCTCCGGAGTGCCTGGAAACCTGAGGGCCGCGGCCAGTGTGCAAGGCCACCGGGCGACGCTGCTCGACCGGTCACGCATGAGGCGTGGCCGGTGAACATTCCAGTCCCGAAAAGTACCTCAGCAGGCCGCTGAATTGCACTTTTGCGGACTGGAATGTTGGCTTCGGTGGGACCGTCCGTCTGGGCTAGCCGATCTGCTCCGCCAGCGCCACGATGATGCCCTCCGGGCCGCGGAGGTAACAGAGGCGGTAGACATTTTCGTAGTTGGCGACCTCGCCCAGAAGCTCGGCGCCGTGGGTGCGCAGGCGGGCGATGGTGTCGTCGATGTCGTCGACCGCGAACATGATGCGGTGCAGCCCCACGGTGTTCGGCGCCGGCGCGAGCGGCTCCGGCGTGATGAGCGCGGGGGAGTGGTACGTCGTCAGCTCCACTCGGCCATGCCCGTCCGGGGTGCGCATCATGGCGATCTCGCTACGAATCCCGTCAATACCAACGGTCTGATCCGCGAAGAGCCCCTCGATGGGTGTGCGTCCCTCGAGTTCCATGCCCAGTTCGGTGAAGAAGTCGACGGCGCCGTCCAGGTCCTTGACGACGATGGCCACGTTGTCCATCCGTTGGATACCCATGAGGCAAGCCTAGACCTCCCGCGCACACAACGTCCCGCAGGAATTCCTGTCGACCTGAGTCGTTAACGTAAGTATGCGAATCATTGGATTTACAGAATTCGGAGGGCCCGAGGTCCTCGACATCCACGACGTTCCGGAGCCTCATGCCGGGCCCGGGGAAGTTCGGATCGCCGTGAAGGCTGCAGCGGTCAATCCCACGGACACTGAGACGCGGCAGGGTAACGGCGCTCCCGCCCAGCTGCCCGCTCCGCACGTCCCGGGGATGGATGCGGCGGGTGTGATTGACGAGGTCGGCGAGCCCACGGCGGAGCTGGATACTTCCCCGTGGTCCGTGGGTGATCACGTCATGGCCATCGCGATCCCGTTGCGGGGCCACGGAGGCGCATACGTCGAATACCTGGTCGCGGATGCGGACTCTCTGGCTAGGATCCCCGAAGGCCGCTCGCTGGAAGAAGCCAGCACGTTGCCCATGAACGGGCTTACTGCCCTCCAAGCGTTGGAGAAACTGGACCTCGAACCCGGCCAGGTCTTGGGCGTGACCGGCGCGGCGGGCACCCTGGGTGGGTACGTCGTTCAGCTGGCCAAGCTCCAGGGCCTCACGGTGATCGCCGACGCCGCCCCAAAGGACCGTGAGCGCGTGGTCGCCTTGGGCGCTGATCATGTGGTGGAGCGGGGCGATGATTTCCCCGACAAGGTCCGCGAAATCTACCCGGACGGTGTGGACGGCTTGGTCGATGCCGCGGTGATGAACGAGCTCGCAGTGCCCGCCGTTCGCTCCGGGGGAGGCTTCGCCACGGTGCGTTTCTGGCAGGGGCCGGAGGACAGTGACTTGACCTTCCACGTTGTCTGGGTTGGTGATGAATACCATCACGGCGACAAGCTGGACGCGCTGCGCGAACTGGTGGAGAGCGGCGTCGTCACCCTGGAAGTGGCCGACACGTTGCCCGCCGAGCAGGCGACGGAAGCTCACCAGCGATTGCAGGAGGGCGGCGTGCGGGGTCGGCTGGTCCTGACGTTCTGAGCGCAAAGTCGGGGCCATTAGGGTTGAGCGGAGTCAGCAAGGGCTGGCTCCGCAACCCGTCCCGCGTGAGCAACTGCGGTAGACCGCAACAGGAGAACCAAGAATGCCCCCCGAGTATCAACTGGTCGCCTTCGACATGGACGGCACCCTGCTGGACAGTACCAAGGACCTGCAGCCGGGGACGCGGCGTGCTTTTGAGGCCATGCGCGCGGCCGGGACGCGCATCATGTTGGCCTCGGGCCGCCCGATTCCCGGGCTGAAGGGGCTCGCGAGCAAGCTGAACCTCGGGCAGGATCTGGTGCTCGCGGGAATGAACGGCTCGATCGTGGTGGATCAGGCCACGAACCGCGAAATCGCCCGCCATCCCATGCCGCTGAACATTGCTCGGGCGCTGATTGCCGTGGCCAAGAGGCATGACGTCTTGGTCATGATCCCGCACGACGACGAGCTGCTGGTCGAGGACCCATCCGACACCCACGCGCAGCATGAAGCCACCAGCAACAAACTGAGCATCCGCCACGTCGACGATCTGACCGAGCTGGACGTCAAACCGACCAAGGTGCTCCTCGTGGGCGAGCGGGACATCACCGATCCGCTGCTGGACGAGCTCAACCGGACATACGGTGACCAGGTAGAACTGGCCTACTCCTCGCCCTTGTACTTGGAAGCCACCGCCGCCGGCATCCACAAGGGTTCCGCCATCACCGACTACTGCGAGGCCGAAGGCATCCCGCTGTCCCGCGTCATGGCGTTCGGCGACAACGGCAACGACATCGGAATGCTGCGCACCGCGGGGCTCGGCGTCGCCATGGGCAACGGCATCCCCGAGGCCAAGGCAGCGGCCGACCTGGTGACCACCTCCCACGACGACGAAGGCATCGCCCGCGTCCTGTCCCGCTACTTCGACGTCGACACGAGCGACGTCCCGGGCCTCAGCGAGGCGCCCCATCCCGAAACCAACGAGACCGACGACGCCGCCCGCCCCACCAACCCAACGGGCCGCACCCTTACATAGCCCCGCCTCTCACCGCGACCAGAATCCCACGTGACTCCTATTACCCCCAGACCGTGGGGGAATCCTGAATGTGACGGTTTGTTACAACCCTCTCGACCCGGCGGAAACACCCCTGTTTACTTGATGGCGATCCTTCGGGCGCGACTCCGCGTTCCCAACTTCCTCATCTACTGAAAATCAGGTTCACCACATGATTCTTACCGGTCTGGTTGTCGGCGCCGTGCTGGGCATCGTGATGCAGCGCGGTCGCTTCTGTGTCACCGGCATGCTGCGGGACATCTTCCTGCAGAAGTCGTGGCGCACGTTCGCGGCGCTGCTCATCGTGATTTCCGTCCACGCTATTGGTCTCGCCGCTCTCACGAGCCTCGGCGTGATCGCCCCCGAATACAGCACGTTCGCCCCGGCGGCCGTGATCATCGGTGGCTTCCTGTTCGGCATCGGCATCATCCTGGCCGGTGGTTGCGCCTCCGGCACCTGGTACCGCTCGGGTGAAGGCCTGGTCGGTTCGTGGGTGGCCCTGGCCATGTACGCGCTGTCCGCGTCCGCCATGAAGGGCGGCATGCTGGATGGTTTCAACTCCTGGATGACCAGCTGGGACACCGGTCTCACCACCGTTCCCGCAGCACTCGGGATTTCCCCGTGGATCTTCGCGATCGCCCTGGCCGTCTTCACCGGCATCATGGTGCGCCGCTTCATGATCAAGGAAGCCAACAGCCCCAAGCCGGCCCGTCTCAACAACCGCCCGGCCTGGAAGCGCCCGCTGCACGTGTACAACGCCGCGTGGATGATCGGCCTGCTGGGCGTCATCGCGTGGCCGCTGTCCGCAGCCGCTGGCCGTAACGGCGGCCTGGGCATCACCACCCCGTCCGCTCACACCGTGGACTTCATCACCACCGGCGATGCCAAGTTCATGAACTGGGGCACCCTGCTCGTGCTGGGTCTGCTGGTCGGATCCTTCATCGCGGCCAAGGCCACCGGCGAGTTCCGCATCCGCGTGGCCGACGCTAAGACCACCGTGCGCGCCATCTTCGGCGGCATCCTGATGGGTGTCGGCGCAGCGTTGGCCGGCGGTTGCACCGTGGGCAACGGCATGGTCGAGACCAGCCTGTTCAGCTTCCAGGGCTGGATCGCATTGCTGTTCATTGCTTTGGGCGTTGGGGCGGGCACCAAGCTCTGGCTCAAGCCCTCCGCTGCGCAGCCCGCCGCCGAGGCTCAGGACACCGTGACCTACTCCACCGATGAGAGCCTGGACCACAACGTTCTCAACGAGAACCCGTCCGGTAACTCCATCGACGCGACCCCGTCCAAGAGCCCGCAGAACACCAACGCGTTCTCCGGTTTCGCCGCGGCGCCGTCCGCGCTGATGGTCAAGGATCCGTCCCTGTCGCCGTCCAAAAAGCTCAAGGATCTGGGCGACGGTTACTACGCCCTCGACTCGCTGGGTGCGGTCTGCCCGTTCCCGCTGATCGAGGCCAAGGACGTCATGAAGACCCTGCAGTCCGGCGACCACCTGGTCATCGACTTCGATTGCACCCAGGCCACCGAGGTCATCCCCCAGTGGGCCGCCACCGAGGGCCACGAGGTCACCGACTTCGTCGAAACCGGCGACGCCAGCTGGCAGATCACGGTCAAGAAGGGTTGATCTCACCTTCATAGAGATTGACGACGACGCCGCTCGCGACTTTCGCGGGCGGCGTCGCCTTTTGTGCGGGTTGGGTGTGTGGTCGGACGGCGACATCTGGGGCCGAGGATCGCAGGCTGGCGGGGCGAAACGCTGCGGACCCGTGCCATAAATGTCGAGGCGAGTGAGAGAGCTCTGGTGGCCATGGTCGAAGTAGCACGAGGGTGCTAGTTTCGGATCCGTGACCTCGAACTTTGAGCGTGATCAACAACCGAAGCGTGTCACCGGAGCGCCTGCGACGACGGCCGCATGGGCACCGAAGTGGTTCGGCCGAGCATTGTTCGTGGCCTGTTCGCTGGTGACCGTCGCGAGCATCGTCACGCTGATGGTGACTATGCCGGAAGGGACTACCGTCTCCGCGGACGCCAATGCACCCACGCTGTCGAACTGGGTGAACATTGGGCCCTCGTTAGTGGGTATTGCGTTGACCCTTGTGCTCCCATGGCGGGCGGCCCCCATGCCTGTGGTGCCTGTGAAGCGTGGTCGACTGCTGGTGACAACGGCCGCGCTTCCAGTGCTGCTGGCCGTCTTTGTCCTCGCCACGATTCTGCTGCCGTTACAGGGGGAGGGCTATATTCTCGGCAAGTTCGTGCTGCTGATGCTTCTCCCCGCCGTGCTGCTACTGGTGGTGCGAGGGTCCGTGAGGATCGAAACCCGGCGCGGTGCGTGGCGATGGTGGGCGCCCGTGCTGGTTCTTGCAGTCTGGTTCTACTTGTCCGAGGTGGCACCGTGGAATCCGCCGTATGACCCGGGAGATGTCGATACGAGTCTCCTCATCACGGCCGCACTGGTCACAGCAATCACCGCAGGCATCGGTGAGGAACTGTTCTTCCGTCGATGGCTGCAGACTCGTTTGGAGGCGACCCTGGGAGCATGGGCGGGCATCGGCGTGACGTCTGTGCTGTTCGGGCTGATGCACCTGGGAAGCCACGGCACCGGGGACTTGTGGTTGGACGTTGCGCGAGTGATTGCCATTCAAGGATGTCTCGGGTGGTTCTTGGGCGTGCTGTGGTGGCGCTACCGAAACCTGACCATGGTGATCTTGGCTCATCTGATCATCAACGGGTGGGGTGTGCTCGTGTACTTGGTGGGGCAGGGCTAGGGGAGAGCGGTGATGACCGCAATGATCGTGCCATCACCGCCCGCGCCCACGTGCTCGAATAAACGTCACCCCGGGTTCAGCGACTTGGGCGCTCCCATGCCGGGATCGATCTGGAAGGGTCCGGACGCGGAGGGGCGCACATCGAAGTCGAAGATCTCGGTCGGGATATAGACCGTGGCGCATGAGTTCGGAATGTCGACCACACCCGAGAAACGACCCTCGATCGGTGCCGCACCGAGTAGCAGATAGGCCTGTTCCTTGGAATAACCGAACTTGGACAGGTAGTCGATCGCGTGAAGGATCGCGCGTTGGTAGGAGAGCTGCGAATCCAGGTAGCGCTGCTCGCCGTCGAGCGTGACCGAGGTGCCGGAGAACGCAAGCCACTCCGAGTAAACCGGACCGTTGCGGCCCGGCATGAAGATGGCGTTCTCGCTGACGCCGTAAGTGTCCATGCCGTCCTTGATCACATCTACATGGATGTCGATGAAACCGCCCATCTCAATGCCACCGCAGAAGGTGATTTCACCGTCTCCCTGGGAGAAGTGCAGGTCGCCCATGGACAGATGCCCACCCGAGACGAAGACCGGATAGAACACCCGCGAACCCTTGGTGAAGTTCTTGATGTCCTGATTGCCGCCGTTCTCGCGCGGCGGGGCAGTACGAGCAGCTTCCGAAGCAACTCGGTCGAAGTCCGAGCCGCTGAGCGTACCCAGGATTGCCGAGTCGGGTTCCGGCGGCAGGGCGAGCGGAGGTACTCGGTTTGGCTCCGTGGCGATCAGATCGCCCTCTCGTTTGTTCCATTTCTTCAGCAGATCCGCCGATGGTGCTGTGCCCATCAAACCCGGGTGAGTAATCCCCGTGAATCGCACTCCGGGAATGTGTCTGGAGGTGCACTCGCCACCCTGGAAATCCCATACGGCCTTATAAGCATCGGGGAACTGGTCCACCAAAAAGCTGCCGCCGTTCTTCTGGGCGAAGATGCCGGTGTACCCCCAGCCCTGACCGGCCAGTGCACCCTGCTCCTGTGGGATGGGTCCAACGTCCAGAATGTCGACGATCAGGAGATCACCCGGCTCGGCGCCTTCGACGGCGAACGGCCCGGAGAGCGCATGCACCTTGTTCAGGGGTGCATCACGGATGTCGTCTCCGGAATCATCGTTCTTGATGGCGCCGTCGAACCACTCGCGACAGTCGATTCGGTAGCTCTCACCACGCTTGAGCGTTGCGATCGGCGGGATATCCGGGTGCCACCGGTTGTGCCCGATCTTCTCCTGCGATGTGAAGGGTTGGGATGAATCGAGTGGGAATATGACCTCTGGCATGACCTGCGTCCTTCCGGTTACCGGCCGTGACCAGTAGGGACGCGGCCGTGGAATCAAGGCGATTCAGGGCCGCGGCAGTTTGAGATGTCGCGGGTCGTTCGTTGTGGGTGTCGGGCGGCCGCGTCCTACGGGGCCACTCACGACGTCGGGTGTCTCCGCGGTCCGAGCGGCGCTATCGATAGCGCGCGCCCGGGGCGAGTTGAGCGTGGACAAATTGGCGGGCGAGAACAGTTTCCTGGCGTCCTCGCCGCAAACAGGGCACGGCTGTTTTTTCGGGGCGGTCGACATCGGATGAGTTGCTTCGAAGTCACCGCACTGCGTGCACCGGAACTCGTAGATGGGCATGAGACGCTCCCTCTGCATGTGATGTAAACCATACAGTGGGGCAGGGATGCCCGCTCCGGACAGCGAGCAGTTTTAGCTGAGCCGCAGCATCACCTTGCTGGAGCCGGAGGCACGGTCGGCAGCGATTCGAAATGCATCGCGTGCCTCAGCCAGGTTGAATTCATGGGTCATGAGGGGTGATACATCGACGTGCCCATCCATGAGTCTGATCGCCTCAGTGATCTCGTCGACGAATCGGTAAGAGCCGCGGTAGTCGATCTCTCGCGTCACGATATTCCCCAGGGCAGCACTGACCTCGCCAGCGGGAAGATTTCCGACCTGAACCAGCACACCCCCGCGCCGCACGGCCGCGATGACACCTCCGAGTGCTCGTGGGGCACCCGATGCTTCTATGGCGGCGTCGACGTCGCTCGGAAGCTTTTCGCCCTGGGCGACGTCCACGAGGTGGTCGGCGCCCATGCGTTCTGCGATCTCCAACGACGCTTGACTCAGATCTGCGGCGTAGATGTCCTTGGCACCTTGCGCCTTGGCTGCCGCTACGGCGAGTGCGCCAATGGGTCCGCACCCATTCACGAGTACGGATTTGTCAGCCACGGATCCGGCGCGCTTGACCGCGTGAATCGCTACCCCGAAAGGTTCGGCCAAAGCACCTTCTTTGGTGCTGACGCCATCCGGGGGCGGTCTGATCTGGTCAGGCCGGACCAGCCGGAACTCGGAGAATGCGCCTTGCTCGTGCGGTTGGAAGGCCGCGGAGCCGAAGTAGCGAACCTCGGGCCAGAGATTGGTCCGATCTGCCACAGCGGGGATCATCGTGTGTTTTCCGGCGAGAGTCGCCGGATGAATGGAAACGCGCTGGCCGGTTCGGAGCGTGCCCAGATCGACCACGTTCCTGCCGAGCTCCACAATGTGTCCCGCGACTTCATGGCCCAAGATGAGGGGATCTTGAAGTACTGCGGTACCGGACACTCCGGATCGAACATAGGCCACGTCGGAACCGCAGATGCCGCCCCATTCCATAGCCACAAGAACATCGTCTGGGCCGCAGACCGGGCGATCTATTTCGTCGATGCGCAGGTCGTTGGCTTGGTGGACAACTACAGCTTTCACGTCATATCCCTTGAGAGTTTGAACGGTTATTTCAGGCCCGGTAGCTGAGACCTTTAGCCGAACAAGTTGGTGATCTGAGTCCAGACATCACGGAATGACAGAACCCCCACTGCGATGATCGACAGCGCGGAGATCAGCAGCATGACAGTAAAGAACGAGCCGTCCTTGACCCGGGGGTCCGTTTGGGTTCGAGACAGGTAAATGGTGGAAATTGCCACACCGATCAAGAACAAGGCATTCAGGATTCCGGCAATGATCACGAGCTCAAGGGGGTTGGCGGCGAATATGGCCAGGGTGCCCCACGTGATGGGGAGGACGACCATGATGATCTTCATCCACTTGTCACGAGTCACCATGTTGGTCCAGTCGAAGGCGCCGAATACAGCCAGGGTATTCGCTACCTGCCGGCCCAGGCTGGGGACGTTGGCCAGGATGGTCTTGAAGAGGGCCACTCCTGCCCCAATGAGGAAGAGAACTCCGCCCCACTGTCCGACGGCGGTTTCGAAAATGCTCGAGATCACGGTCATGACCTCGTTGCCCTTGGGTCGCAAGTCGGGCTGCGGATGCAGGACTGCGGCTCCCAGCATGTAGAACGCCATGGTGGAGATCGTGTAGATGATCCACGAAACCCAGGCGTCCAATTTCATGACACGGATCCATCCGCGTGCCCGATCAACCCAAGCCTGTGTCCCATCATTGGGTCCGGACCAGGCCGCATAACCCTTTTCAACCACCCAGTAGGTGTAGGCCGTGATTTCACCGGCACCCACACCCGTCATTCCGAACATTGCCAGAGCCACGCCCATGGCACCGGCGGCAACCTGGAAACGTAGCCCGTCTCCCAGGTCGCCCAGGCTCCAGCTGTATTCGGTGAATTGGATCAGGAACACCATGGCTACGGCGAAGAGCGTCACCAGCATGACGAGCACTGTGGAGATGTTTTCTACGATCTCGTACCGATTCGCCAGGTGGATCGCAATCGCGATCACTACCAGGATCGCAACCCAGAGGCTGATGGACATGAAGAAGAAGGGGTCTCCCCCGATGGGGAAAAGCATGGAGAACGCCAGTGCCGCCCCGCCAATGACGCCTGCTTGCCCAATCAGGAACTGTAAGAACATGAACAGTACGAGCCAGGCCATCCAACCCCGGCCCGCAATTTTCGGCGGCACCTGGTTGTACCCAGTAATGGCTGCCTTGCCGGTGGAAATGGACCAGCGAGCTAACTCAACCTGCACCCAGACCTTCACAAAGGTGGAAACCAGGACTAGCCAGAACAACATGAAGCCGACTTGCGCGCCCAGCGCGGTGGCGGTGAGTAGCTCACCGGAGCCAACAACGGCGGCACTTGTGATCATGCCCGGGCCGAGAAACTTGAGTCTCTGCCCAAATCTTGTGGGAGGCTCTTGGATGTGAGCCTGGTCCAGGATGTACGGGTCTTTGTGCTTGGCGAACGTGGTTTCCTGCCCCGTGGCAGCGCGCATGCCGACTCCTTCGACGACGAGTACGTGCCCTTCCGTGAACAAGAAAGTGGAAGCGCCCTGTGACTGTAGCCACACAACTTCGCCCAGGGTATCCAGTTGCCATAAGTTTCCGGGCGACGCCGCGCGCGACGTTTGCGGGCGGCGTCGCCTTGTGCAGAAGGCCACTGTCATCTGTGGCTGAGCATCGCAGGCCGGTGCGCCGATTTCATGCGAAGCTCAGCCTCAGATGTCGAGGCGCGCGTATTACAACCGCACAACCATCTTTCCAGTGTTCGCGCCGCCGAGCAGGTCGATGAACGCCTGCGGCGCGTTTTCCAGTCCGTCGCGGAATGTCTCATCCGCCTGGAGAGTGCCGTCCTGTAGCCATTCGATGGCGTGCTTGTGGAACTCCTCGGCCAGGTCGTAGTGGTTGCCCACGATGAACCCGCGCAGATTCAGCTCCTTGCCGACCGCTAGGAACAAGTTGTTCGGGCCGGGCTCCGGTTCGGTGGCGTTGTACTGCGAAACGGCGCCGCACATCGCCACGCGTCCGTACTTGCGCAGCGCCCCGATCGCCGCTTGAAGGTGATCGCCGCCCACATTGTCGTAGTACACGTCGATTCCGTCGGGTGCGGCCTTCTGCAGTGACTCGCTGACGTCGCCCTCCTTGTAATTGAAGGCCTCGTCGAAACCCAGTTCCTTCAGGCGAGCGATCTTCTCGACCGAACCGGCTGAACCAATCACCGTGGACGCCCCCAGCGCCTTGGCGATCTGGCCCACGGCGGAGCCGACGGCGCCGGCGGCGCCGGAGACGAACACGACGTCGCCCTGCTTGAACTTCGCGATTTCCGTGAGCCCCACGTAGGCGGTGAGACCGGGCATGCCGAGGATGCCCAGGTACTTGGATGCGGAAGCGGCCTCGACATCGATGACGGTCGCGGCGGCGTCGTCAACCACCGCAAATTCGCGCCACCCGAGCTGATGCGAGACGTGATCGCCCACCTTAATCTTTTCGGACTCGGATGCGATCACGGTGCCGGCCGCGGCGCCCTGGAGCGGCTCATCGATCTGGAACGGCGGGATGTAGGACTTGGTGTCGTTCATGCGGCCGCGCATGTACGGGTCAACGGACATCACTTCGTTCTGCACGAGAATCTGCCCGGACTTAAGGGTGGGGATCGCCGCTGTTTCGAGACGGAAGTTCTCGTCCGTGGGTGTTCCGTGCGGTCGCGAGGCCAGGACGATCTGGCGTGTTTCTGTGGGTGTTTCGGTAGTTGCCATGAAAATTCCCCCATAGGACTTGTTGGCGTTGATGCAGGGTGGTCTAACGGTGTGAGATGTTTCCACCCTGTGCTGGAAAGTTGGTGAACACAAGTTCCACTAGGGATGATATTGAAGAGCGGCTCCGCCGATATCGCTTGATGATCACGTCAGATCCTCGGGCGTGTCAGGAACTTGGCCTCGAAGGAATCGGGCCATGATGGTGGCCAAGATCAGGGCAATTACGAAGGCGAAAAGCAGCGTGAACCCAAGGCCTGGTGCGGAGGAGGCCGATGGAGAGAGCTGTGCTGGCCAGTAGGGCCCATTCAATGACTCGCATGTTCCTCCATGGTGGCATTAAGGACTTCAGGCACGTTCGTATGGGAACTTGCCGCTGCCCTTGCGCAGCGGGCGAGAGACTGATGGCATGGGGTATGGAGCCCGATCAACGAGCAGCGAATGTAGATGCTGAGCGCGGCATTCCTAGCGCGATCAGACCGTTTATCCCGGCTTTCCTAGTGGTCCTTCTGGGTATCGGAACGCTCATGCTGAGGGTCGCTGGAGCCATCAATGACACAGCTTCATCGATTGTCTTTGCAATCTTGATTGCTGCCGGTTTGCTCTTCTACGTTCTCATCAACCGAGGAATCGACCCGAAGTAGCGGAGATCGAGATTCGCTTTCAAGGAGTCGCGGGCTACCCGTAGTGATACCTGCATGTGGCAATCAAGACGTCGTCGTTAGTCACCTTGTATACGAGACGATGCTCTTCCGTGATTCTGCGCGACCAGTAGCCAGCAAAGTCATAGCGCAAGGGCTCGGGTTTCCCGATATCCTCATTGCCATTTCGCACGATGTCTTGGATGAGAAGATTAATCCGTTTGAGGATCTTCCGGTCTTGACGTTGCCACCATAAGTACTCATCCCAGGCCGACTCGGACCAGACAAGTCTCATGATTAGTTCTCATTCAGAAGTTCGTGTGATGTGCCGCGTCCAGCCTCCAGCTCCTCCATGGAATTAAGAAGTCGTCGAGCGTTCTCAGGGGAACGCATTAGGTAGGCCGTCTCTTTCAGGGAGTTGTACTCATCCAACGAGACAATCACGACCGGCTCATGGCCAGAACGAGTCACAATGACCTCTTCCCGGTCATCGATGACTGAATCCAAGACTTCCGCATAGCGAGCCCGTGACTCCGAATAATTCATAGTCTTCATGGAACACCTCCGTACAAAAAAATGTACGCCCCATGTCGAGGGTGACGATTCGCCCGGGGGCTCCGTTTCCCCAGCATCGAGGTCAGAGCCGCGGTGCGGCGACTGCAGGGTCTTCGCGCGATGGGGCGGCCGGAGCGGCGTCGTCGGAGTTGGTGGGCGCTACGCCCAGGACTACTAGGGCGACGGCGAGAACTGCAAGACCTGCCCAGCCGAGGGTCGTGAGTTGCTCGCCCACCACGACGACCGCCAGGAGCGCCGCGACGGCGGGCTCGATCAGGGTGAGTGTCGTGGCGGTGCTGGGGCGAACACGTTTGAGCCCGAGTCCGAATAGGTAGTAGCCGAGGAACATCGGTATCAGCGCCATGTATGCGGCCACGGTGAACGATTCGGTTGAAGCGAGCAGGGGTGCGCCGGTGAGCAAGAGGACGGGTATCAAGAGCGCTCCACCGAACCCGAAGACGGCGCCCATTGCTGCCGCGCGTCCAATCTCACGAGAGATCAGGCGGTGGACCACCCAGGAATACAGGGCATAGGTGATACCGGCGATCAGACCAAGTCCGATGCCGAAGAGTGTGTCCGAGGCTGACGCCGTTGATTGATCGGCCTTGGCCACACACAACATCGCACTACCTGCGATGCCCAGGGCAGCCGCCATCATCCACCAGCCACTCAACGGTTTGCGCTCCAGGATGAGCTCTAGGATTCCAGAGGCCAGCGGCGCCGAGGCCAGCGAGACCACCGTGCCGATGGCCACGCCCGCCAAGTGCATTGAGCTGTAGAACGCGAGCGGGTAAATGGCCACGGCCACGGCTCCCGCGGCGATCAGACCCGTGTGTGAGCGTAAATCTTGGCGGGCGCGTCTCAGGGAGGGGAGGGCGATGGCGGCCTGGAGCAATCCACCGATGCCAAGGGCGGCCGCGCCGATGGCGAGCGGGCCTGCGTCCGGAGCGAAGGTCGCCGCTGTTCCGGTGGTGCCCCACAAAAACGCGGTGACCAAAATGGCCACGACCCCGCCGGTGGTTTCCTTCATGGGGTTCGGTTCAGATCTGCGAGCATGCCGACGGCGATCGCCCGGGCTCGGCGCAGTCGGCTCGGTTCGCCCTCCAAGCCAGATCGGGCCATGGCTCCTTCGAGGAGGTAGCTCAAGTGTTCGCCCACTTCAGCGGCGGAATCGTTGTCAGTCAGGAGGCGTAGCTGTTCGACCAGCAGCCCCTCCACGTACTCCTTGTGGCGGCGCACGATCTCCCGGCCGGGATCGCCGACGGGAAGTTCCGCAGCAGCATTGAGAAGGCCACAGCCTCGAAAGCCGTGTTCGTACCCGGTACTCGCGTGGTCGATGTAGGCGTCGAACACCGCGAGGATCTGTTCCTGGGGCGTGCCGGCCTCAGCTGCACGAGCTCGATACAGCGCGAGCCACTCTTGATGCCTGGCCTCAACGTAGGCCTCGACGAGATCCGCTTTGGAGGAAAAGTTGTTGTACAGGCTCATCTTCGCCACCCCGGCCTGCGCGGTGATCCGGTCAATGCCGGTGGCGTTGATGCCGTCCGCATAGAACCGTTGAGCGGCTGCGTGGAGGATCCGGTGACGAGCCGACGGTTTCCGGGCTGCAGAGTGTGATGGCTGGGGTGTCATGAACGTCTCCTTCATAATAGGTAGACCAGTCTACCTATTATGTAGATCCGGTCACTAGAGTGGGCCACAGTGCGGGCTAGTTCGGACATCCGGGGCAGAGCTTCGCGCGCTGGTGGAGGCCGACGCCATTTCGGGCAGAGGATCGTAGAAAAACCCATAGCTGGCGGGCGAACCACTGCCACAAATGTTCAGCGCTCGTGGTGACGGACCGGCCACGCTGCTGTGAGCAGCGCTGCCCACGGCAGCACCAGGGCCGGGCGGCCATGAGAGCGGACAAGCTTGACGCATGACTGAAACTACTGCTGCTCCGGCCGGGAGCACGCTTGACGAAGAAATGTACCGGCAACTGTTCGAGCGTCGGATCCTGCTACTCGGGGAGCCACTGGAGGGATGGAACTCGAACCGCCTCTGCAATGGGCTCATCCTTTTGGCGGCCAAGGATCCCCGAGCAGACATCACGTTGCTCATCAACTCACCGGGTGGCTCGGTGCCCGGAATGCTCGCGATTCGCGACTGCATGCGGGCCATCCCGTGCGACGTTGCCACGATCAATCTCGGAATGGCCTACAGCGCCGGGCAATTCCTCTTGTCCTCCGGTGCCCCTGGTAAGCGCTACGCGATGGAACATTCCAAGGTGCTGCTCCATCAGGGTTCATCGGGGATAGCCGGTACGGCCATGGACATCGCAATCCAAGCTGACGACCTCCGTCACACCCGTGACACTGTTCTTTCGCTGGTCGCCCAGGACACCGGGCAAGACCGCGATGCGATCGAGCAGGACTCGAGGCGTGACCGCTGGTTCGATGCCCAGGAGGCTCTTGAATACGGGTTCATCGACCACGTGGTCACGGGGCTGGACGGCATTGTGTCGAATCTCGAATCCCCCACGGCAGGAAAAGGCTCATGAGCACTTACACCATTCCCTACGTCACCACCCATAGCCCGCAGGGAGACCGCACGGTCGACGTGTACTCGAGGCTTCTCGAAGAGCGGATCGTCTACCTGGGCACGGCGATCGACGATGGCGTGGCCAACGCGATCATCGCTCAGCTCATCCACCTGGAAGCCGATAAACCCGACCAGCCCATTCAGCTCTACATCAACTCACCGGGCGGTTCGATCCCAGCCATGTTGGCTATCTATGACGCCATGAATTACGTGCGATGCGACGTGTACACCACGTGCGTGGGAGAGGCCGGGTCCACCGCCGCAGTCATTCTTGCCGGGGGAGCACCCGGCGGGAGATCTATGCTGCCCCACGGGCGCGTCGTGATTCACGCTCCCGCGGCGGAGGGGCGCGGAGCGGTCCCCGACCTCATTCTCGAAGCCGACGAAATTGAGCGTGTGCGCACGATGCTCGAAGAAATCCTGGCCCGGCATACGCAGAAAACTCGGGAACAGATCCGGAAGGACACGGAACGCGACCTCATCCTCACCGCCGAGAAGGCGTTGGAGTACGGGGTCATCGACGAGATTGTTGGGCAGCGCCCTCGTCATTGACGTGGATCAGGCCGCGAGGCACAGTGAGCCGCGATCAACATTGGACGCGGCACGACGTGCGACCTCACCAACGGTCAGGTCCAGTGCGCCCGCCACGGCACTGAAGATCTCGGACGAAGGGTCTTTTCGACCCCGCTCGATCTCCGAGAGGTACTGCGGCGCAACCCCTGCGCGACTCGCGACATCTGCAATACGTTCGCCCCGGTCGAGGCGCTCCTCACGAAGCGTCTCACCCACGGACTCCCGCCAGAGCAGGTCTGACGAGGCTTCAGGTGCCGGAAACTTCACTACGTCGCCCATGTGTCCACGCTACGCCTCATACATGGACTCATGTCACTGCCGTGAGCTTAATTCGGGGCCTTCAAACCGACGCCGCCCCGACCGGTGATTCGCCGGTGCGGGCACCGGCTTTGGGCCGGTCATCCATCCACTTCGTACCGCTACTCACTCAGAAACTCCGCCAACTGCGCGAGTGCTTTGGTGTGACCGTTCCGGTGACCATCGATCATGTCCTGACCCACGAACGAGGCCACTTGATCAACGATGGTGACCAGGGCGCCGTCGTCGTGGGGTTCGAAGGTCCAGGTGACCAGCGCGGTCGCGAGGAGCGTGCCGTCGGTCGTGACCGTGTCGGTGTGGACGACCAACTCGCGCGGAAGGATCTGGACGTACCCGATCTCGCCCGCGACATTGAGATCGCCGGACGGGCCGCAGCGGTACGAGGCGCGGCCTCCGGGGCGGAAGTCATCGGTGGAGTAGACCAACCCGTCGCCCTTGGGGACGCTCCACTTCGACCGTGAGGACGTGTCCTGGAAGGCCGCCCACACAGTGTCCAGGGGTGCTGAAATGACCTGAGTGATGTGAAGGGTCTGATGCGTGACGCTCATGGGAAGCTCCAGAGCTTGTGGGGTTGGGAGTCCAGTCAAGCACCGTGGCACCCGCAAGGAAAGGAGACGTTCGTCGACCCGATCAGAGCTGGTTCGTCGGAAAGTCCTTGAGCGGTGTCCAGCCGAACGGAACGGGTCCGCGGGGCTTCGCACGAGCGCGGTCCTCGACATCGGACCACCCCTGTGCGTCGGTGGCACCGGGATCGCCGACGGCGCCGCGGGCCGGTCGAAAGCCGACGTCGTCAATGACGGCATCCGGCGCGCTTCCCCGTCGAACGGATGCCCGGCAGCTCCACGAAGGATCAGCCCAGCCCCCGCCCCGAAGGCTTCGGTAACCCCGGTATCGCGCGGGATCCGTCAGGTCCCAGCACCATTCCCACACGTTTCCGAGCATGTCGTAGAGGCCGAAGTCATTGGGCTGTTTGGTGGCCACGGGCTGAGGTGAGTCGACGCCGTCGGTCTCGGTCCAGGAAATCTCCGCGAGGGGGCCGTACGTTGGGCCGGTCGTTCCCGCGCGGCATGCGAATTCCCATTCGGCGTCGGTGGGTAGGCGATAGCCGTCCGCGGCTGGATTCCAGAACGCCCAGTCATCGGTGATCGTGTACGCGGGCGAGAGGCATTTCGCTTCCGATGCCGCATTGCACCACCTGATCGCGTCGAACCAGGTCACGGGCGCGGCGGGTTCATTCGCATTCGAATTGCCCGCCTCCCCAGCGTATTGCCCGACCGTTACGGGAGTCTCGGCGAGCTGGAATGCCTCAAGGACGACGTCGCGCACGGCTCCGGTCCGCGTGTTCTTGAGTGTGATGCTCCCCGCTGGAACGTGACGGAAGGTAATCGCGGGCGGAGTCATGATTAACAGCCTTCCATGAACCCTGATGAGGCAGCTTGTCCTCAACGAACCATCGAGAACCGAACCGCCTGCAGTCAGGGAGGTTCTCTGGGCTGAAGATGGCATCGAGCCCTGGGAATCCGTGAATTGGGAGGCGTCACCGGATTGGGAGTTCGACTCCGCCATTCACGACGACCCGGCCGATCTCGTCGAGAACTGGCAGACGAGTGTCTCACTGGCCCGGGCGAACGCCGATCGTGCCTGTGCGGAAGGCGGCCTAGACACCAGAAGCAAAACCACACGCCACGGCGAAACCCACAACCTCCGCTGGATCCTGACCCACATGATCGAGGAGTACGCCCGCCACAACGGACACGTGGACCTGAGCAGGGAATCCATCGACGGGCTCACGGGGGAGTAAAAGCAGCCGGCCGAGGCCCCGTGTCATGATGAAGCCCTCCAACTCACCAACCGGAACGAAGGAGTTCTCGGGTGACTACGTGGCATATCAGAGATTTCCACCCCGCTGACATGGACTCGATTCTGCGCCTGTGGGAGAGTTCCCGCTTGTCCGGCGTGGAACCCGTTTACGCCCTGTCGGAAGTCCTGGCGTCATGCCAGGAGGACCAAGCCGTGGTCGCCGTGGACGACGACGTGGTGGTCGGCGCGGCCGTCGCACGCGCTGCGCATGACCAAGGTTGGATCGTGTTCTTCGGCGTGGACAGCCAGTGGCTCGACCAGGGCATCGGCAGTGCGCTGTTGGCCGCCGTCGAAAGCAAACTCGCGCCACTTGGTCTCACCAGGCTCTCCATCCTGGTGCCTGATTCCGAGCGTCGCGTGGAGGCTTTGGGGGACGCTGGCTACCTGGACAAGAAACACCTTCGCTACTTCGAGCGGGAAATCCCCATCCAGCGCCAAGAAATCGGACTGCTCCACGCGCTCGGCGGTCGGCTGCTGTCGCGAAACCTGTGGAACAACATGGGTGGCATGCAGCGGGAGAAGGAAATGCTCGAACGGCGTCTGGTGCTGCCGCTAGCCGATCCAGATCTCGCCCAGCAATACGGCGTGGTGCCGCCCCGGGCGGTCATGCTGTTCGGGCCTCCCGGCACCGGCAAGACGACCTTCGCCAAGGCCATTGCCTCTCGCCTGGAATGGCCGTTCGTTGAGGTCTTCCCGTCCCGTCTCGCCGCCGATCCCAAGGGCCTGGCCGGTGCCTTGCGTGAGATCTTCCTGGAAATCTCGCAGCTGGAACACGCGGTCGTCTTCATCGACGAGGTCGAGGAAATTGCCGCGCAACGCAAGGGCGATCCGCCGTCGCCGCTGCAGGGGGTGACCAACGAGCTACTCAAAATCATTCCCGCATTCCGCGACCGCCCCGGCCGACTGCTGGTTTGCGCCACCAACTTCATTCGCACGTTGGATTCGGCCTTCCTGCGCCATGGCCGTTTCGACTACGTCATCCCGATTGGCCTGCCCGACGACGTTGCTCGCCAAGCCATTTGGCTGCGCTACATCCCCGAATCGGTCGCCGAAAATGTTGATTTGGATCTGCTGGTGTCCAAGTCGAACGGCTTCTCCCCGGCGGATATCGAGTTCTCGGCGCGCAAGGCTTCCCAGCACGCGCTGGAGAAATCGGTTTACGGGGCCGCTTCGGATGGTTCCGCAGCTGAAGCTGCCGACGTCGACGACGCCGCCAAGACCGACGCCGCCGCCGTTCGCGCACCTGGCGCTACCGGACCCACGACGGAGGACTATCTGGAGGCCATCGCTCAAACCCGCGCCACGGTCTCCGCGGAGGTCGTCCACGAGTTCCAGGAGGACATCAAGCGGATCGCGCGGTTGTAGCCGTTTGGTTCGTTCCACGGTGAGTTTGCCGCCCCCTATCTCCCGCAGTTGGGCGTGGCTAGGGTGGATGCATGAGCAAAATTGCGGTGTTGGGCGCCAGTGGAGATTTCGGGTCTGCCCTGTCAGACAAGTTGGAACAGCAGGGTCATGACGTGGTGCGCATCAGTCGCAGCCACGGTGTGGACGTAATGTCACCCGAGGGGTTGGAGCGAGCCCTGGACGGCGTGGACATCGTGGTCGACGCACTGCACATTGATGCCCTCGGCGCGCAGAAGTCGATCGAGTTCTTCACCCGTGCGGCACGAAACGTGGTCCAGGCGGCGCAAGCGAACGGCGTCGGCAGGATCGTGTGTCTGTCCATTGCGGGCGCAACTAACCCCGAGGTGAACCACCGAAACGGCCATTACCAAGGGAAGGCCGCACAGGAGAGCTTTTACCAAGAGGCTGACATCCCCTCCACCACGGTGCGCTCATCGCAGTGGTTCGAGCTGATCCCCGTGCTCGTCCATCGGGTGACCAAGGGGCCGCTGTCGATCATGCCGAGCATGCTGCTGGCGCCTGCCGCGATGAGCGATGTGGTGACTTACATGGCGGATCTCGTGAGTGAACCTCGCCCGGCTCGGAACGAGATTGTTGCTGTTCGGGGACCCCAGGTGGATTCCGCGGCGAACTTTGCCCGGCGGATTCTCGCTGTCAAGGGTTCGATCGACGGCGTGCAACCGAAGACCATTCGCGAGGCTCCGTACTTGGGTCGCGGAATCGCCAACGGTGGCCTCATCCCGGCCGACGCCCACGTGACCACCACGACGATCGATGAGTGGCTCGGCGCGTAGGGGCAGCACCCAGCCACAGCATTGAGAAGTCCAATGTGCGAGCAATCATTGTTTGATTAATACCCCATAGGGGTATATAAAAGAAGGAGAGGAACCGTTCGGGTTTTCGGCGCGCGGCTCAGTCGCTCGGGGTTGCTGCCCATCGATGCCGCACCCCGCACCGAAACTCGAACCAACAACTGGGAGGATCCACCATGAAACGCACCATCACTTTGCCTGGCCTGACACTGGCCGCTGCCTTGGCGTTGACTGCCTGTGGTGGCACGGACGCCGGGGAGGAAGAGACGCCCTCAGTGCCGGGCACCACGGCAACCGCAACGTCGTCGCAGTCTGCTGATGAGGCGTCCGGTGCTCATGGGGGTCATGAGGGGCATGAAGGAATGGGTGGTGCTGAGCACCAGCACAACCCGAATGGTGGTCCTCCCCCTGAGGGAATCGTGGAAGTAAGCGACCCGACATACCCCGTGAGCTCCTCAGTGACCCTCACTGCCGATCACATGCCGGGTATGCGGGGCAGCGAAGCCACCATTACGGGTGCCTTCGACACGACCGCTTACTCGGTGACGTACACGCCGACCGACGGTGGCGAACCCGTGGTCGATCACAAGTGGGTTGTCCAGGAAGAACTACAGGACCCGGGTGAACCGCCCCTGGCGGATGGTACGGAAGTCGTGCTGACCGCCGATCACATGGCGGGGATGAAGGGAGCCGAGGCCACCATCGAGAGCTCCACCGATGAGACCGTTTACATGGTGGACGTGGAGACGGACGGGATGAAAATGACGAATCACAAGTGGGTTGTCGAGAGCGAGGTTCAACCCGCTGAATAGCCTGAGTGCTCTTCAGGCAGATCGACACCGATGACACCTCGGGAATCCTGTCGCCGGCTAATCAGATCTCGATTGGGTGCGGTCATCCAATTGATGGTTCCCCGCGTTTTGGGGATGTAACCGTGCGGTGTCTTTTCAATAAGTCACCGCACGGTTACACTCTAGATTGTCACCAAGCGGTTACACGTCGGTCAGGGGTGCCATGAGGATTCAAACTGCTGCTGAACTCGGCGCAGCGATTCGCAATCGACGGCTGGACTCTGGGTTGACCCAAGCTGCGCTAGCAGACAAGGCTGGTGTCTCTCGCAAGTGGTTGGTCGAGGTTGAGGCGGGAAAATACAGCGCCGAAGTCGGCCGTGTTCTGGATGTTCTCTGGGCAGTGGGGTTGAGGACCGATCTGGCTCCGGAAGACCAGAATTCTGAAAACTAGAATGAGGGCATATCTGAAAGGCATTAATCCTTTCTCACCCGCCCGATACTTGGTGAACGGAAGCTACCCTGCGAGAACCCGCCGAGAGCCGTCGTTCCCCATGAATGCAAGTTCTGTCAGCTACTACCAACCACGGGAACCCGGCCGACTCCGCGCATACAGTAACCACCACGTCGATCGATGACTGGCTCGGTGCTTAGAAACCGTCTCTGAGCTAAGGGGTGGAGAAACCCGGTCTGCGAGCAATCACTGCGGCATGTGGCCTGCTACCCGGAACAGTTCTCTGGTGAGACTCAACCACCTTGAATCCCGCTGCTTTAAGAGCGTTGCTCATCCCCTCAAGACTCCAGAAATATGCGCGGCTCACAGCGTGGTCGAATTCTTCGCCGTCCGTACCGCCAAAGAATCCCAGGAGCGCACTTCCACCGGGCCTCAACACCCGAGCAAACTCCTCAAGGATCTGGGGAACAGCGGAGGGTTCGGTGTGGATCAGCGAGTACCACGCAAGGATGCCTCCAAGGGAGTGAGACTGCAATGGCAGCCGTCTGAAATCACCACGTTCGAAGTTCACATCGGGGTAGGCGGCTCGCGCGTGGCCAATGAACTCCTCTGACAAATCAACACCCAAGACGTCTCGTCCATCCTGGCTCAATAATTCAGTCCAGTGACCTGGCCCGCAGCCTGCGTCCAGTAATGGCCCTGAACAGGAATCCCGCCACTCGCTAATCAGTTCCCGATCCGGCGTGGCCATCTGTTCGACGCTTCCCAGCGCTTCGATGTACTCGATAGCGCGGCGGTTGTAGTCGTCCTGCACTTGTTCACTGTGGCCCATGTCCACCCAGCCGTTGGTTGTAGTCCTCGATCTTTCTGTTGATCACGCGCATAGAATGCTGCCAGGACTCTATCTCTTGGATGACTTGTTCTCGATGATCACGTAAAAGGTCGAGTCGTTCGGGCACGCCATCTGGATCGCTCGCTACCAACCTGGTGAACGCCGCGATCTTGACCAGTGGCATACCTGTGGATTTGAGATGCAGAAGAACTTCGAGGAGGTGTAACTGGGTTTCGGTGTAGACACGATGCCCGGCGCTATCTTTGGTGGGTGCCGGGACGATTCCCTTGCGTTCGTAATAGCGCAGGGTGTCTGGCTCAAGGCCAAGGTGCCGAGCGGCGTCGCCAATGGACATGCGATCACTCATGCCGAGCCCTTTCCAGCCATTCCACATCCGATGAATTGAGCGTAGTCGTGACGGCTTCCCAAGCGCTCTGCACTTGCTCGGGAGTGGAGACCCCAACGACGGGAATTACCTTTTCGCGTCGGCGGACCATCCAGGAGAGAACGACTTGACCTCGGTCCAGCCGATACTTGTTGCCGATTTCGGTTAATGCCGCCGACGCCGCGGGCCCCATTTCATAGCCTTCTGGCAGCGGCCGATCCGCGCGGGTATATGCACCAGAGAGCAGGGGTGAATACCCCAGCCTCGTCAGGTTGAGTTCACTGCAGAGCGATGACACTTCATCGTCGAGTAGCACGTGAGGACTCAGGTCGGTGCTCGGAGCCGGCTCCAGATACGAGAAACGTTGCTGCAGCGCTGTATATGGGTGGGCCGAAGGCGTTTCAAGGGCTTCCGTGAGACGAGCCGCCGTCAGATTGCTGGAAGCAATGGTTCTGGTGAGGCCCTCATCCACTAACTGGCTCAGGGCATCCAGTGTTTCCTCGAGCGCGGTGTTCGCGTCATCGATGTGCGTGTAGAGAACGTCGACATGATCCACGTCAAGGCGTCGCAAGGAGTCTTGCACCTGGGTGCGGATTGCTCGGCGGGAAAGCCCGTCGATGCGTCCAGGCCGTCTCCCAATGAACGTGGACGGGCCCCGATTTTTGTCGCCAAGGTGACCTCGTCGCGCATGCCAGTGCCGTTAGCGGCCAGCCAGGCACCGATCGTCTCCTCGGACTCGTTGCCAGTTCCATTCGCCCAGAACGCGTAGTTGTTGGCTGTGTCCCAGAATCGTGCGCCCAACTCATAAGCATGGTTCAAGCAGGCGAAAGCCTGGTTGCGGGGGACTTGCGTACCAAAATACATAGTTCCCAAGGCCATCGGAGGAATCATTACGGGTCCGATAGTGAATGCGCTTGATCTCATGCTGTTACCCAAACAGTTGGACCATGGTCCAGGTCAATGAACGCCGCCGCAAACCTGCCCGAGCGCCGTCGTCCCCGCTCCGAAAGCCGCAACTCCTGGCAACTGCTGCCAACTACGGGAACCCGGCCGGCACCGCGCATACAGTGACCATCAGATCGCCATGGTCGGAGCTGGCTGGGTTTTTGGAGTGGTCAGCGCCGCCGTAATGGCACGGAGTTGGACGCGACGAAGGGCCGCACACATGACTA
Organism: Kocuria sp. WRN011; assembly: GCF_002295155.1. Classification (NCBI taxonomy): domain Bacteria; kingdom Bacillati; phylum Actinomycetota; class Actinomycetes; order Micrococcales; family Micrococcaceae; genus Kocuria; species Kocuria sp. WRN011. Next base: position 79,230 of record NZ_NSGI01000003.1, on the reverse strand, counting down.
CTCAACCCGAACTCGGCAGCAAGACCGGCCGCTACATCGAGCAGGACGGCCTGACGTTTCGCGATCTCGACGGCGACGGCGCCCTGTCGCCCTTCGAGGATTGGCGCCTCCCCGCCGCCGAACGAGCTCGTGACCTGGTCTCCCGCATGACCACCGAGGAGAAGGCCGGGCTGATGGTCATCGGCTCGCACTACCCGGGCTACTCCGCATTCCTGCCTACCCCCGTTGAGGGACAGATCCTCAATCAGGAGGACGTCTGGCGCGACGCCAACCCCATCACCGGCGTGCCTTTCGCCGAGCCGGTACTGGTGACCTCGGCAACCGACAAGGCCATCAACGAGCGCGGTCAGCGCTACTTCGTGGTCCGCGACAACCTCACTCCCCAGGAACTCACCGAGTGGACCAACGCGGTCCAGGAACTCGCCGAGAACTCGCGACTGGGCATCCCTGCGATCTTCGCGTCCAACCCCCGCAACCATGTCGCGCTCGTCTCCCAGTTCGGTGTGAACGAGTCCACCGGCATCTTCTCCGAGTGGCCCGGTGAGCTGGGTCTGGCCGCACTGAACGACAAGGAACTCATCGAGACTTTCGGCCACGAGATCGCCAAGGAATGGCGCGCAGGCGGCATCCACAAGCTCTACGGGTACATGGCTGACCTCGCCTCCGAGCCTCGCTGGTCCCGCTTCAATGGCACCTTCGGTGAGGATCCCGAGCTGGTCTCCGAGTACATCGGCGCCGTGGTGCGTGGTATGCAGGGCGAGACCCTGAGCGAAGAATCCGTGGCCACTACCATCAAGCACTTTCCGGGCGGCGGCGTGCGTCTGGACGGTCACGATCCGCACTTCGAGTGGGGCCAGACCAACGAGTACCCCACCGAGAACGCGCTCGAGAAGTACCATTTACCCCCGTTCCAGGCCGCTCTGGACGCCGGTGCCGCCTCGATCATGCCGTATTACGCCCGCCCCATGAACAACTCCTCCCCGCAGCTGGACCAGGAGTTCTGGCAGGGCCCCACCACTCAGTTCGAGGAGGTTGCGTTCGCCTACAACCGCACCTTCATTCAAAGGCTACTGCGCGACAAGATGGGTCATGAGGGCTACGTGAACTCCGACTCCGGGGTCATCGACGCCATGATGTGGGGCGTCGAGGACCTCAGCGAGGCCGACCGTTTCGCCGCCGCCGTCCGCGCCGGCACCGATATCTTCTCGGACATGGCCAACCCCGCCCAGCTGATCGCCGCCGTCGAGCAGGGTCACCTGGAAGCCTCCGAGCTCGACCAGCCCGCCGCGCGGCTGCTCACCGAAATCTTTGCGCTCGGCCTGTTCGAGAACCCCTACGTCGACGCCGCTCGTGCCGCCTCCGTCATCGGCGCCCCTGAGATCTCGGCCCTGGGCGAGCGCGCGCAGCGACAGTCGGTCACGCTCCTTCGTAACGACGCCGACGCCGCTCTGTTGCCTCTCCAGCTCGACAAGCCCATCAAGGTCTATCCCTTCGTGACGGGCCGTACCAAGATCGACCAGGTGCAGGGCCAGCTGGAAGAGGCCATTGCGGCGGTATGGCCAACCGCAGACATCGTGAGTGCTCCCGAGGACGCGGACTTCGCGCTCATCTGGGCCCGCCCTGAGATCGCACTGTTCGAGGACGATCGCGAAGGTGTGTCGCTGTCTCTCGACCCCCGTGACAACGGCGTGGACGTGGACCGTGTTCAGGTGATCGAGAAGACCGTTCCCACACTGTTGGTGGTCAACGCGACCAACCCGTGGTTGCTGGCCGAACTCGAGCCCGAAGCCCAGGCGGTGGCGATCACGTTCGAGATCAAGCCCGAGCACCTGCTGCGCTCGCTGTCCGGAGAAGATGGCGGCCCTGCCGGTCGCCTGCCCATGACCCTGCCTGTGTCCGCGCAAGCCATTGCGGATTCACCCCGCGATGTGCCCGGCAAGTTCCTGGGTGACGAGTACGCCTACCGCGACCGTGACGGGAACCTGTACAGCTACGGATTCGGGCGTAGTCTCTAGTTTCTCGGGGAGGGGCGCAGCTGCGAACTGCGGGACCCGGCACGCCTTCATGACGGAGCGATCTGTGGTGAGGTGGGCCTAACGAGAGGGACGCAAATGAACGATGTGCTGAGAGACGTGGGCCCCAGGCTACGAGCCTTCAGGCATGCGAGATCCCTGACCCTCGAGGAAGTGGCTGTTCGAACGGGTATCTCGTCCTCGACCTTGTCTCGGTTGGAATCGGGTGGTCGACGTCCGACCTTGGAACTGCTGTTGCCGCTCTCGCAGTGCTATGAGCTACCGCTCGATGAACTGGTGGGTGCCCCTTCGGTTGGCGATCCCCGGGTTCATCCGCGACCCGTGCGACGAAAAGGGGTGATAGTGGTGCCGTTGACGCACCTTCCCGGGCCCCGGCAGGCACTCAAGATGATCTTGCCTTCCGACCATTCGACACCGGTGACCACTCGACACGAGGGCGTCGAATGGCTGTACGTTCTGTCCGGTCGGCTGCGGCTGATCGTGGGAGACCACGATGTGATTCTGGAACCCGGGCAGGCCGCCGAGTTCGACACGCGTGCTGAACACTGGTTCGGTAGCACTGGTAACGGCCCCGTAGAAATCCTGAGTCTGCTCGGTCGGCACGGGGAGCGGGTGCATTTGGCCGAACCTGCTGGTGAGTGAGCTCTGAGACGACGACTCAGGAACGCAGGTGGCGAAGAATATTGGCCGCGACCCAGATGCCCAGCCCATAGATGGTGTGGGTCCGCAAGCTTCGGGCGCGAGCAATGGTCGGCGTCGGAGTCTTTGCGGCGGCTATGCCGAGTCCGAAAGCCGGCTGCATCACGAACCACGGTGCCACGATGGTTCCTATGCCGGTGATCAAGGCCGGGATAATCGTGGGGCGTTCCAACCAACGTGGGTGCACGGCAACCAACACGAGCACGAACCCGGTTCCAATGCTGTAATGCGCCGCCCAACCCAATAGTCGTTCATACCGAACCGGGACGGCGTCCATGATGGCTGGGTGTCGGAACTGCCCCTCTGACATGTGACCGATCCAGCGTCCGAGCAGGGCGTAGTCCAGAGGTTTCACTCCGCGAGTTCGGCGTAGGACCTCTCCGCCGGAGTCCATGACAACCGTTGCTCCAATGCCTACTGCGACTGCCTGAGCCAATCTACTGGTGTTGATGCGCATGATGACGACTCCTTGATGGATTGCCTGTGGACTTCCATCAGGCCCCAACCACACGGAAGTAGCAATCTTTCTTGCCGAGCCAGCAAGAAAGATGGCTCAGAGGCGTGGCCCTCATACAGCCGCGACTGGCCGAGGGAAGCGTGGTTCCCTCTCAGCCGAGCGGCGTCGTTGGCCTTACTGGTTGACCAGCACCTTCTCCGGCTCGTCGGGGGAGCGCTCGGCCTTGCGGTCGGCCAGCTCGCGGCGAACCACCCACACCATGCCGGCGATCCACAGTGCGGCCAGCGCACCCAGGATCGAGTAATCGGCGCCGGCCCCGGGGAGGACGGACTGCACGGCGTCGAGCCCCAAGAGCGTGCGAACGTTCGTGAAGATGATCAGGCCGCCCGCGGCGATCGCCAGAATGCGCGGGGCGAGCAGGCGCACGAGATACGCGGCGATCGGCGCGGCCAGCACTCCCCCGATCAGCAGTGCGATCACGAAACCGAAATCAATGCCCTGGCTACCCAGTGCCAACAGGAAGCCCGCGGACGCGCCCAGGCTCACCACGAACTCGGACGTATCGATAGAGCCGATGACCTTGCGCGGAGCGATCTTCCCCGAGGCCAACAGCGTGGGGGTACCCACCGGACCCCAACCGCCACCGCCGATCGCGTCCATGAAGCCCGCGACCGTGGCCAGCGGGATCAACAGGAAGCCGGGAACCTTGCCCTTGAAGTCCGGGCGACGGTCCGGGATGGTCAGGAAGCGCCACACCACAAAGATGCCCAGGGCTAGCAGCACCATGGACATCACCGGCGCCGCGGCAGCTCCCGAAAGGGTGAGCACGTGAGCCCCGAAGAACGCTGCGATGCCGCCGGGCACCGCCATGAACCCGACCACGCGCCAGTCGATGTTGCCGAACTTCCAGTGCGATACACCCGAGGCGAGCGTGGTGCCCACCTCAGCCAGGTGTACCGTGGCCGAGACCGAGGCGGGAGCCAAACCCACGGCGAGAAGCAGCGTGGATGAGGTCACGCCGTAGGCCATGCCCAGGGACCCGTCCACGAGCTGCGCCCCGAATCCCACGAGGGCGAGCAAGATGAGTGTTCGCACGGAAGCTCCTGCCGCGAAGAAGATGAGTTGGCTCCATCCAAAACCCCCACGTCAGCTCACTCAATATTTGTTGAGAAGTGCGTCCTCGCATGTAGAACCGTGACAATCACTTGACTTGGACGGCCCCGGGGTGCGTGGTCCGCGCCACAGCCCGTTCGGCGCGGTTTCCTGCCCGGTGCCGACGAATCGACGACGCCGCTCGGTCACCACACGACGTCGGTCACCACACGACGTCGCTGGGGGACTCCACGACCCGCGGTTCCGCCAGCGCCTCGGGAGCCGGCTGCTCCGTGAGCGCGGGAGCAAACTGCACGCCCGTGCGCTCGGTCAACTCATCCAGGGTCAACTGGTAAGTCTTGAACTCTTGCAGGTCCAGTGTCTCCAACCGGTCCAAGTTCTGGGTCAGCAGGAACGCCTTGGTGGTGAGCTGCCCGTCGGTCGTGTAGGCCAGGACCTTCCAGAACTCTCGAGGGACGCGCACGCCGCGGTATTCGCGGTCGTCATCGTGGAACACCGGCCCGCCGAAGACGCTCAGTCGCAGTCGGTCCACTTCGACCTGGTCGTAGACGGTGTCCTCGAGGCGGCCCCACAGGCCGCCGCGTGAGGATTGATTGAAGCTGTTGATCTGCGGGGAAATGTTGGTGAAGTAGAACGAGTCCTCGTTGGCTTGCTGCGCCTCCGCTCGCGGGCCCCAGGTGAGGTCCGCACGGCGCGCGAGGTACCCGCGGTCCAGGTCGTTGGCCTTGTACACTTCGTCGCCCATCTGGTGCTTGGCATCGATCTGCGGGTCCAGCTGGAATTTGATGGAGCTGCGGGAGAGCTTCTTGAGTGACTCCCCATCGATGTTCCACGCAACCCACCGTGCCAGCCGTCGTGACGCACTCATGGTCAGAGAGAAGTGCGTGTGGTGAACGACCTCGCTACCGTCCTTGACCGGTGCGATGTCATCCGCGAGATCGGCGCTCAGGGTGGGCAGAGCGACCTCGTCCCCCAGGAAACTCGAATCGAAACCATGGCCGGGGGCGGCCGCGGCCTCCGCGCGGACCGTTTCGTACGTGATGGGGCTCAGGCTGATGTCGAGCTTCTCGAAGACCGAGGCCGGGAGGCACGCGATGGCGGATTCCGCGCCGCCGCCGGCGTCACCCGCGAAGTGCAGGCCGGCCATCACACGGGAGGTGCGACCATTGCCGCTGCGGAACATCCACACAGAGCCGGAATCGCCGCCCTCGCTCAGTTCCAACTCCTCGCCGCGGGAGGAGTCGGGGCCGATCTCGAAACCGCCGATGTTCCGTTCGCCGAAACCCTCGCCGTAATCGAGTTTGGTGAGCACGTCCACGCGCCGGACCACGCCGTACGTGACGCCGCTGGTGCGCCCGGATTTGACCACTTTGTCACCGAGCTCGGGATCGCCGATCTCCTCAGGGATCACGTCCAGCTCCAGGATGGTCGGGTCGAAGCGACGATCGGTGAGTGACGTGATGGCGCAGTCACCGGCCGGCCCCAGGTGGGAGCGCACGAGCTCGCCCAGAGCGTTTTGGCCCACGCGGTTGTCGTCAAAGGTGCCCGGCTGAACCGTGCGCGCACCGATCTGGCTACCCGGACCGTGCAACACATGCCAGTTGCTCAGTGCATAAGGAGTGCCGTCCTCGCGGCCGTAGACGATCGCGCCCAGGGTGCCCGCGGATGTGGTCACATGCTGATGCTCACGCCCGGTACCACCGGATCGTGCCGCCGGGTCCTGATCTTGGGCGCGACCTCCGGCACCAGCACGTAGCTCGGGACGTAGCTGACCTCGAGCACATCGGTGGGCACGGTCAGCTGTTCCACCTCGATGCTGTCCGGGAGGGCATGCGTGCCTTGCCGCGCCAGCTCATCCATCGGCAGTTTGCGATGCACCGTGAACTGCACCGCGATCTGATCGGTGGTCTTACCGTCCACCACCTTGTATCCGACCCCGATCGAACTGACATTGGGGTCCTTCAAATACGCCTGGCCGCGCACCCGAATGAACTCGCGCAGAGTCCTGGTGTCCTTGGCCGAAAGGTTTCCGAGTTTCCGCTCTCCGGCGGGCTGTGAATTCGACATGCAGACACTGTGCCTCCACAGCCTGACAGTCGGGTGACTAGGAGCTTAACGGGACGACGGCGCTCGCGGGATGTCGCACGGTTGTCACCTTCCACGGGTAGAAAGTTGCCGCCCCACTGCATGCGCAGGGAGGCGGCAACTGTCTTCACTAGCTCAGGTCAGGCGGCTGTTTAGGCCAAACGACCCGTGGTCGGGAAGCGGTCCCAGGCGCGGTGCTGGCTGAGCAGTTCCATGATGGTCTTGAAGACCTCCACGGGGTCGCTGCCCGTTTCCACGCCGACGCTGTCATCGAGCTTGAGGGTGGTCAGCACATCGCTGCCCGAACCCCATGCGCCCAGTGCCTTGGCCTGACGCCACACTTCCTGCAGGAGCAGGGCAACGCGGGGGTCGAGACCTTCGGGCCCGGCTGCGGCGGCCTTGGCGTCCAAACCGTGGTGGGCGTCGTCGCCGGGGGCCGCGTTGGAGGCGACCAGAACGGCGTCGAACTCGATGGAACGCGCGGTCAGGTAGGTGCGCTGGGCAACCACGCCGCCCCCGACCTCGCCACCGGTGGGCGCGATGACCAGCGGCACCATGTCCGCCTCGTCCACGGCAATGATGAGGCTCTTGAGCGCGGCCACGTCAACGTCCGGACCCACGACAATGCCGATCTGACGGCCCTCGGTGGGCCAGGTCTTGCCCACCTGGGTGAACGCGGCGGAGGGCTCCACGTCCTTGGCCGGAGCTTCGGTGGGCTCCGGCTCGGGCAGACCGAGCATCGTGGCCACGTTGCGACCCAGGTCCGGATCGATCGCGGCCAAGTGACGGAGCTGGCGCACACGAATGTTCTCGTCCCAGCACTTGCCGAGTTCGAAAGCGTAGGCCTGCGCCGTGTGCTCACGTTCGACTTCGGACAGCGACAGCCAGAACAGGCGCGGGTGGCTGAAGTGATCCTCGAAGGACTGCGGGCGCTTACGTTCTTTGACGGATGCGGCCACCGGCTGCGGGAAGTCAATGAACGGGCGGGCGTCCGCGGGAGTTTCGAACGGGTTACCGCCGTCCAGCGAGTTGGGACGGTAGGGGGCCACGCCGCCGTGCACCGCGGTCTGGTGCATGCCGTCGCGCAGCATGTCGTTGACCGGGGCGTGTGAACGGTTGATGGGCAACTGGTTCCAGTTGGGACCGCCCAGACGGCTGATCTGGGTGTCCAGGTAGGAGAACAAGCGGCCCTGCAGCAGCGGGTCGTTGGTGACGTCGATGCCGGGAACCAGGTTGTTCGGGTTGAACGCGATCTGCTCGGTCTCGGCAAAGAAGTTCGTGGGGTTCTTGTCCAAGGTCATGAGGCCGATCGGCTCCACCGGAGCGAGTTCCTCGGGCACGATCTTGGTGGGATCCAGCAGGTCGATGCCCTGGAAGGTCTGGTCATCGTTGTCCTCGAACACCTGCACGCCCAATTCCCACTGCGGGAAGGCGCCGGCCTCGATGGCATCAGCCAGGTCTCGGCGGTGGAAATCGGGGTCCGCGCCGTTGATGAGCTGAGCTTCTTCCCAGGTCACGGAGTGCACGCCCAAGCGCGGCTTCCAGTGGAACTTCACCAGCACGGTTTCCCCGCCCTCGGCGATGAGGCGGAAGGTGTGCACACCGAAGCCCTCCATCATGCGGAAGGAGCGCGGGATGCCGCGGTCGGACATGTTCCACAGCGTGTGGTGCTGGGCCTCGGTGTGCAGGGACACGAAGTCCCAGAACGTGTCGTGGGCGGACTGTGCTTGGGGGATCTCGCGATCCGGCTGGGGCTTGGCCGCGTGCACCACGTCCGGGAACTTGATGGGGTCCTGGATGAAGAACACGGGCATGTTGTTGCCCACCAGGTCCCAGGTGCCCTCGTCCGTGTAGAACTTGGTGGCGAAACCGCGGGTGTCACGGGCCAGGTCGCCGGACCCGCGGGAGCCGAGCACGGTGGAAAACCGCACGAAAACCGGGGTCTCCTTGTCCTTGGCGAACACACCGGCCTGGCTGATCTTGGACGCGGTGCCGTAGGAACGGAAGGTTCCGTGGGCACCGGAGCCGCGGGCGTGCACCACGCGCTCGGGGATGCGTTCGTGGTCGAAGTGCGAGATCTTCTCGCGGAAGTGATGGTCCTGCAGCAAAATGGGGCCGCGGGTTCCGGCCTTCAAGGATTGGTCGGAGTTGCTCAAACGAGCGCCGTGAGCGGTGGTGAGGTACTCACCCTGCTGGGCATTCGCGGTCTTCGGCGCACCGGTCTCGGCCCCGGTGGGTGTCACGGTCTCGGGGCCGGACTGATCAGCCTTGGGGGGCAACGGCGGGCGGGGAGCCGTGGGTTCTTCAACGGATGCCGGTTCAACGCCGGGGACACCGGGAACCTGCGGAATGTTGTTCTCGTTCGTGGACAAAACAGACCTCCTAGGACTGAAAAGGATCAGTACCTTTTGTCTACCAGGTTCCACCTGAGATTTGGCAGGCTACTTATGAAATTCTCGGATTATTCCCAGGGCGGAAGTCGCCGCGCACGGTGCTCGTCAAGGCCGTGAGGCTCGGTTGCCGTGGCGTTGAACTGAACCCGAAATCCGGTGGCGGCGTCATGTCCGTCATGGCGCCCAGAGGTGCGCCGTCCCAGGTTGCGGTCGACTCGCTCAACCCGTGGAGGTCACTGGCGGAGTACCACTCGAGCCGGTCGTTACCCGCGGTTCCCAGCGTCCGCACGCCGGGCATGATCCGGCGGGCGACGACGTCGCTGGCTCGAGTGAACGTCAACGTCCGGCCGATCGGGGCGGGCACGGCCCGCAGGACATATCCCAGGAGATCCCGCGGACCCACGGTGAAGTCCCAGGCGAGTGGCCCGGCAGCCACGTGCCACATTGAGTTCTGAGCGGTGCCGGTGCGTTGGGCGTGTACGGGCAGGATCCGAACGTCGTCGAACTCGTAGGTGCCGGCCACGAAGTCCGCGACCCATTCGTCCGGGGCGAGCAGTTCACGCCGACCGTCCGGGTGGGCGACCATGACGTCAGCGAACGGGCCGTGGGGTGTGCGGGTCCAGCAGCCGAGGACCAGGCGGGTGCCGCCGGAGGTGCCGGCTCCGGCAATGTGGCCGTGAAAACGGTGGCGGGTGGAGCGGATATGGGTCATGGGGCCAGCGTAGGGGCAGCGGGTGGTCAGTCGAGCGACTCGACGAGCTCGGTGATCAGCTCGATGACGTCCCGGGGGCGTTCTAGCATGGGCCAATGCCCGGAGTCCATGATGCGGATGTCCCACGTGGCCGCGTCCGGTGTTCGCAGGACGGCCGGGATGTTGGTCGCCGCAGAGGCTACGAACAGCGCTTTCTGCTGGGTGACGGGATGGTCCAGGCGGGCGGGGTCGAGCACGGTGTGTCCGGGGTGCGGGGTGAACCGTTCCAGGAGGAACTCTCGGTCCTGCGGAATGAGCCCCGGTTCGAGCTCCAGCGCTTGCCGGGGCGGCGGTGCCCAGTGGAAGGGGTAACCGGTGCCGTTCTCGATGTCGGATCGTTCCCGGGCGCGCTCGGCCGGGTCCGAACCCCAGTCGTCGATCAGGCTGCGCCCGTTGACCGGTAGGAAACTGTCGAAATGAATGGACGAGATCACGCGGTCCGGCAGGCGGTCAGCCACGTGGCCGACAACTATCCCGGAATAGGAATGGCCCACCAGAACCACGGACTGGTCCGGCCATTCGAGAATCACATTGGCGACCTGGGTGACATGTTTTTCGAGCCGAACGGAGCCGACATGGTGAGCCACGGCCCCGGGTTCCAGGCCATCCAGAGTGAGGGACGCTGCCTCCAACCCTTGGGCACGGAGTTGGTCGACCGTGGGCTCCCAGATCCACCCGCCCATCCAGGCTCCGGGGATCAGGAGAATACGGGGTGCGGAGTTGTTGTGGGTGCTCATGTTTGAAGATTAGATCCGTGAATCAGGTGACCGGGCGGTAGCCAGTCGGTCCGTCCAGATTCCTGGGGCACATGTCCAACCGGCCCATCAGTGTTCGGCTAGCGGTCGTCCGACACGGTCCCGATACGCACTGGGTGAGGTGTCGTACTGACTCACGAAACTCTGGCGCAGGGCTTCCACGGACCCGAAACCGCAACGGCGTGCGATCTCGGAGATGGGTAAGGCGCTGGTGTCGAGGAGTCTCGCGGCGGCGTCGTTGCGTATCCGGCGCACAAAACGCGCCGGTGAATCGCCCAGGTGCGCATCGAAAAGGCGCGCAAGGTGCCGTGGGCTCACGCCCACGTGATCGGCGACGGCCGTGATGGTCAGATCCTCGTCCAGGTGGGTGGTGATGAAGGCGACCGCCGCGTGGACGATCTCGCTGCCCTCACCGGACGTGGCCGTGAACATGCTCATTTGTGCTTGATTGCCCGGCCGCTGCAGATAGGTCACCAGGTCACGGGCGACCTGACTCGCGAGACCGACACCGTGGTCCTCCTCGATGAGGGCCAGCGTCAGATCCAGCGCGCTGGTGACCCCGGCGGCGGTTGCCACTGAGCCGTCGCGAATGAAGATGGGATCGGGGTCCACCGTGACCTGCGGGTATTTGCGCACCAGGTCGGCGGCGAATCGCCAATGCGTGGTGGCTCGCTTGCCGTCCAAAAGACCGGCCGCGGCCAGAACGGTGGCGCCCGTGCACACTGAGGCGACCCGGCGGCTCGAATCAGCCAACCTCCGGACGTGCCGCAGCAACGGTTCACTGTCGGCGGCGCGCAAATGCCCCACACCGCCGGCCACGATCAAGGTATCGAGTGGGCCCAGCAGATGCTCGACGGCGCCGTGCGCTTGCAAGGTCAGGCCGGTATCGCACCTGATGGGCGCCCCGTGAAGACTGACAACCTGCACCTGGTACGGATTGCTGGGCCGGCCGATGAGATTGGCCAGGTACAACGGCGTGGTGATGCAGGCGACGTCCAGAAGTTCGGTGTGGTCGTAGGTGATCACTGCTGTCTTACGATCGGCCATCAGATTCCCCCGTCCGAAGCCGTAGGACGAGTATCCCAGGATTCCGGACCGGATATAAGAGCTACCGGCCGGTCACCGTCCGCACGCTCCTAACCTCCAAGCATGAACATGCATACCGTTACCGCTCGTACCGATCGGCGTTCCGATACGCCGACGACGCCCTGGCCAGTTCAGCTGGCACGCACCGTTGTTAGGCGCTGGCCTTTGCTGTTGGGCGTGGCTTTCGCGGTCTTCAACTTGGTGACCGACGACAACTCCAACGCGCTCGGCGCACTCATGGTGCTGCTGGTGGCGACCACGGCCTATGTGGTCATCGCGGCCCTCGACAAGCCCAGTTGGTCCTGGTCGGTCCTGGGAGTTCTCGTGGTTGTTGTCGTCGCTCTTCGATTGCTGTCCGACAACGTGGCCCTCGAAATGGGGGTGTTCGCCTTGGTGATTGTTGGCTCCATCATTGCGGGGTTGATCCGAGGCCTGTGGAAACGGTCTGGGGCCTACCGCTGGCAGCCGTTTGCCGCCGTCGGATTTCTCGCCGTGGGATTGATTGCGCTGTGGCTTGACCCTGTTGGCGGTCGCGTACTCGTGGGTGTCGGGCTGATCGGCCACGCCATCTGGGATGTGGTCCATTGGCGGCGCCACGCGGTCGTATCGCGGTCCCTGGCCGAATGGTGCGCTGCTCTGGATCTGACCCTCGGGGCCGGAATCCTGCTGATGCTCGCGTGAGCGGGCATCCATTGTTCTGAGGAGAACATCATGATGTCACCCGTCACCACCGACCTCGCCCTCATGGATCACCGTGAGCGGCTGATCACCGTGGAACGTATTCGCCAAGTCCGGATTGCCCGGGCCCTCCGCCTCAGCCACAAGAACAACGAGGAATCGTCATGGGAAAGATCGTCGTCAGCAGCCTCGTCAGCTTGGACGGGTACACCGAAGGACCCGGCGGAGACGTAATGGCCATGCCCATGGACATGGCCTTCGGCAACCAGAACGCCGAGCGGATGGCCGCGGCCAGCTCGCTCCTGTTCGGGGCCACCACCTTCCGTGGCATGGTCAGTTACTGGCCCCATCAGGTCGACAATCCCGACGCAGGCGAAGACGACCGGTTCATTGCCCGACGATATGCGGACGGCATTCCGATCACGGTTGTTTCCGATTCGCTGACTCCGGAAGAGACCGAGCCTTATCGCGAGCAGACGACCATTGTTCCGCGTTCGGGTCTCGCTCAGCGGGTTGCTGAGCTGCGGCAGCAAGAGGGCGAGGCGCTCGTCTTCGGCAGTCGAACGGTCTGGACGGAACTCATGGCCCAGGGACTCGTGGACGTCCTGTATTTGATGGTCGGTCCCAAGATCGTCGCGGGAGACCACCGGGTGTTTGAAGGGGTTCCCGAAACCAACGCGCACCTGCTGGACGCTCGACGCTTGCCTGGATCAGAAACCGTTCTGCTCACGTATGGTTTCTAAGCGCATATCCGAAGTCACCGGGTTGCACCCCGAGGGCGGTGAAGGCCGTGGGGCGCCGAGACGTGGACAACGACAGTGGGGTTTCCCCTGAAAACTGCAATACCTCGCGGCACAAATGACTTTGATCCGATAGCCCGTGACGCTGTGCGACGTCACTGAGTTGCCAGGCGCCAAGCTCCGCGTGAATGTGTTCGAAGCGGATCAACCGTGCTACCTCCTTGAGAGAAACACCGGTTACTGTCTTGAATAACTGACCGAGATGGCGCACGCTCCAGCCCGAGCGTTGCGCGAGTTCGCCCACTCGAACCTGCCCGCCAGAGAGCTGGAGTTCATTCCAGGCCCACGTCACCAACGGGTCGGCAGCGAACTCGATTCCAGCGTGGCGGACGAGTTCACGATCTACCGCCGCGAACCGTTGTGGCCAGTTAGTAAAGTCTGTCATTCTATCGGCCAAGTCGTGGGCCCACTGCGGAACCAGTTCATCAGCAGACGCCACGATCCTCGCTGTTTCGGTGCCCGGAATGCCTAGCAGCTGATAAGCACCCATCGGAGACAGGTAGATCTGAATTGACGTGTGGCGGCCAAAAAATACCGTCTGCACTGGGGCAGTGCTGAGCCCCGCCAAAAACGTGCGGTGAGCGACGTCGGCATCTAAACCCGCGTGCAATGGGCGGATATGCAGTGGCGAAGTGAGCGAGATTTCGAGAATCAACAAGCTGCTGGCTGGTTGTATCCGTGCACGCCCGCCAGGGGGAGCTACGTCGTCGTATCCCACGATGCCCACAATCACCCCGCGAAGTGAGGGCGGAACCTGATGTCGGACGATCGTGGGTTGGTCCACGTTCATGCCCGCCTACTTTCCGTGCCGATTTATGCAATACCACGGGGGAGGCGCGTTCCTACCGTGTAAGTACAACGACGAAAGGATGCTGTGATGGGCAATCTGATGTTAATTGAGTTTCTAACGGTCGACGGGGTCATGCAAGGCCTCGGCTCTCCGGAGGAAGACACGGAAGGTGGCTTCACCCACGGGGGATGGGGTGCCCCGTTTGCCGAGAGCATTCATCAGGTGGTGGCCCCTACGGGTTTGGATAACACGTCCAGCTACCTGTTTGGTCGCAAGACCTACGAGAAAATGGCCGCCTTTTGGCCATTCCAACCCGACGACAATCCGATGGCCGCTCACCTGAACGCGACGCCCAAGTACGTGGCCTCCCGCACCCTTCGTGACGTTGCGTGGGCTGGGACGACCATTCTGTCGTCCGATTTCAGCGCTTCCGTACGAGAACTCAAGGAAGTGGAAGCCGGAGATATCGCTGTGTTGGGGAGCGGGAATCTCTGTCGTCAGTTGTTGGCCGAGAACCTGGTCGACGAGCTGCGCCTCTTCATCCATCCCCTCCTGCTGGGAGCCGGCAAGCGCCTGTTCGGCGAGCTCCCAATGCCCAAGAACCTTGAACTGAAGTCCGTGGCCCAGACCGATCTGGGAACCGTTGCGCTGGTTTACGGGGTTCAGTGAGTTGCTTCGACACTGAGTGATGAAGGTGCTCGCGGCGTTGTTTCGGTCGCTCAGCAGAACCACCCATTGTCGAATTCGACCGTAAGGTCTAAAATTTGACCAAGCGGTCAGTTCCGTTCAGAAAGGGCCGACCCCGCGCATCCGTTAGGGATGATCCGTGATGAGTTCACTTTCCGATTCACCGCAATATCTCATTGGTCCTCAGCTGTATCCCGCCTTCGTCAGACTCGCGCGTTGGATGCTTCCCATGGCGCTGGTTGTTGCGGCGGTGGTGAACGCCGCGGTGTACCTGGCCGTTGAGCCCACACCCGTGATCGGCGAATTGATCGCGGTCGCGGCGGCGAAGGCCATCATGGCGACCCTACTCACCGTGGCGATCTTGGCAGCACTGTTCGCGCTTCTTGAGCGAGTGCTATCGCCGGAGCAACTGGCCCGGATCGTGCCAGCGGAATCGTCCAAGGTTCGAGGTGACCACGGCCGTGGTGTATTTCTACACACCACGCATCCCGGACTCACCGAGACTGTCGGGTCATTGGTTTTCATCGTGTTTCTCGCGCTCATCCCGGTGATCCCCACATCATTCGTTTACGCGGGCCAGCTCAATGACGGCGGCAGCTTCCTCAACCCTGACCTCTGGAACGTCTGGCTACCGGTGTACTACGGCTTCCTCGTGGTCTTCGCCGCTGCAGAAGTATGGAAACTTCGAGCGCGGAAATCGACCGCGGCCATGCGAGTCGTGAATCTCGTAGCGACCCTCGCCTTCGCCGCGTTCCTCACCGCCGCTGTCCTCACCATGGACATTGTGGATCCAGTCATTCTCGACGACGCCGCCTGGTCACGTTCCTCGTGGGCGGACCCCGCGTTGGTGGTCGTGATCTGGGCCGTCACGTTGTGGAGCGTGATCACTGCAGTCCGTACCCGGGGAGTCTCCGACAAGCGGCTAAGTCTGAGGTGAGGAGATCGACGGGCTCGGATAGCATCGGCTCATGGCCGAGGATCCCGAGAAGCAGTGGCAACACAGCGATTCCATCGACATTGTCGTGGAGCCAGAGGTGCTCTACGACATGGTGACCAACCCCAAGCGAATTGGGGAGTGGTCACCCATTTGTCGCGGCGGGGAGTGGAAAAACAGCGGTACCGGCAAAGTGGGAGATGTGTTCACCGGTCGCAACGTGGTCGGTGACGTCGAATGGACCACGATCTCCGAAGTTCTCGTGGCCGATCACCCGCGTGAATTCGCTTGGCTTGTGGCGCCTGACCTCGGTGGTGTGGCTCGGTGGAGCTACATCATTGAACCCACCGATAACGGCTCCCGTCTGACCGAGACCTGGCACGTACTCCCTACGGGGCGTGAATGGTTGCGAAAGAACAGGGGCGAGGATGCGCCCGATAAGCGTCGCGAAGCCGCTCGTCGGGGCATCCCGGAAACACTGGCCGCGATCAAGCGAGTTGCTGAGAATGAGGCGGCAAACGGCTGCTGAACGGCTGTCTCAATGGGGGTGCTGCTCCTAGCTCAAATCAACCCATGCGGGTGATTGACAGGCCACTTAGTGCCGGGGGAAGCTCGGGGGACAAGGGCTTTTGCGGGCCGGCACCCCATCTGTCGGTCGTTGCCGCAGAGGTTTGAGGACACGCGAAGGAGCACCCCATGCAGTCGCAGAACAACGGTAAACCCGGCGAAGACTCGATCAAGATGAGCGCCGAAGAAGAGCGCGAAGAACTGAGCAGCCGCACCGAAGCCGACGCCGAACCCGCCGATGAGGGTGTTGGTGCCATGACCGACAACAAGGACGAAGACCCGGCCACGGAGAACTGACAACGGCTGGCCCTGCTACGGTCCCGTCATGACCAACGTTTTGGTACTTGGCGGGACCGGCTTTTTGGGCGCGCATCTTGTAGGAGGCTAGCGATAGATCTCTCGCCTGTGTCCTGCGGCCAAGACCAGGACCATCAAGACTCCGTCATCGATCTCGTAGATAACGCGGTAATTGCCCGTGCGTACCCGCCACTCTCCTTTGCCGCCCACGAGCTTTTTAGCGCCGTGAGGTCGGGGATTATCGGCCAAAAGTTCAATTGCGGCCTGAATTCGTAACCGTGCGGGCTTGTCGAGTTTCCTGATCTGGCGCAACGCTGCCGGTGCTAGTTCAATCCGGTAGGTCATGAAAGGCCAAGATCAGATTTGACCTGGTCCCATGGGATGGCATCCTCGCCGTCATCCATTTCCTTCCGGGCAGCCTGGGCAGCCTGAATGTCTGCCAGGTCCTCGGCTGCTGACATAAGTTTCTCTAAGTCGCCAGCATCCACAACTGCGGCAATGCGGTGTCCGCGCCGTGTTAGGAAGACGGGTTTGTGGCCAACTCGTGCGGTGTCCACTACGTCGGCTAGTCGGGCCCGAGCGTCACTTACGGTCATGTCACTCATGCACTCAGAATACAGGCATTCTTGACGCTTTTGTACAAAACCGCGGTTATAGCGTGAAGGTCTGAGTGCGGCCGTAAATTACATCGGTCTTCGCATCACAATCACCCGGTCCTGAGAATGGTGGGCTCCGGCACCACCGGAGACACGGCGCTCGCGGACTTCGTCCACCAGGAAATCCCAGCCAGCGTGCGCAAAGTACTGGGCAATGTCCCCCGGCATGACATAGTCCGCTGGGTCGAATCCGTGAGGGCCGTCGTCCATGACGTGATGGACGAACATGAGCAGTCCGCCGGGCTTCACGGCCTGGGCGAAGTGCAGTTCTACCTCATGGTCGCCGACCTTGGGGATGGCCGGGTACTGGGCGGACACCAGATCAAAATCGATAAACGGCGCGTCAAGGAAACCCTGAACCAACCATCTGACCTCCACTCCGGCGGCATCCGCAGCGGTGCGGGCACGCTCCACGGCAACGGTGGAAACGTCCACACCCGTGACGGACCAACCCCGTTGAGCGAGCCACACGGCATCCGCGCCCTCACCGCAGCCGACGTCCAATGCGGATCCGGGCGTGAGCGATGAAGCCTCGGCCACCAGCGCGCCGTTCGGGTTGCCACTCCAGATGTGCTCGGTGTCGTAGCGGGCATCCCACTCTTGGGCGGTGACGGGTGCCTTGTGCTCCGGGTGTTCGTGCGTCATGGCTTCAGGGTGACACGACTAGAAGCTTATTGCGAACGATTCCGCGTAGGGCGAGCGGCAGAGACGGGTCGGCAGCGCCTACCAGCACACGACCGCCGGCAAAGATGCCCTATGCGCTGGGACTCGGGTTCACGACGTCGTAGGTAATCTCCACGAACTGGCCGACCGTCCGCGCGCCCTTGAGGGTCAAGCGGTCGGGATACACAGTGCGCGGAAGTAACGGCTTTCCGCTGGCAAGGAACGCGGGCGCGAGCGTCATGATGATGCGGTCGAGAGCACCGGCATCCAGGAACTGTCCGACCAGGTCTCCACCACCCATGACCCACACGACGCCCTCGCCAGCGGTTTCCGTGATCGTGGGAAGCGCGTCGGGAACGGAGCTGTTCAAGAACCGGACATCCACGCCGGGCGGTACGGGAAGGTCCCGGCTCGTGAACACGTAGCTGGGTCGGTCGCCGAAGAACCCGGTCCACTTCTCGGGGTGCTCGAGCATGTTCTCGGTGGTCAGTAACCATTCATAGGTTGACGAACCCATCACGAATACGGAGACAGTCTGCGTGAATGGCTCCATGTCCGGTGCCTCGCTCTTGACCTGGAACAGCCATTCGAGTGAGTTGTTGGGATCGGCCAGGAAGCCGTTGGCCGTGGTGGCTGTGTTGAAGATGAACATGGGACCAAACCTCCGAAAGGAGCGGTGTGTGGGCCTTTAGTGTGCGCCCATGCTCAGACACGCATAACCCCCACCGGGCGCGCGCCGGAGACGCACCCCTCGCGGTCCAGTGACAGAGATGGGTCAGTACTCGGCGCGCTCCGCGTTGGCCGCCCAGGATTCGAAGGGCGCCTTCCGGCTGTCCACTGCAACGTGGCGGACCGGGACCAGCTTGTCTCGCTCCTCCGGGGTGGCCGTGAAGAACTCGTAGAACACGGCGTCGTCGAAACCGCCGTCGGCGGCGTCGTACCGATCGGCCGCGAAGTAGACCGCGTCCAGGCGCGCCCATAGGGAGGACGAGAGGCACATGGGGCACGGTTCGCAACTGGTGTAGAGCACGGCGCCGGTCAGGTCATGCGTGCCCAGGGCCTTACAGGTTGCGCGGATGGCCGACACCTCTGCGTGGGCCGTTGGGTCGTGATCTGCGGTGACGCGGTTGACCGCAACGAACTCCTGGCCGTCGGCCGTGACGACCACCGCTCCGAATGGGCCGCCATCCACGGATGCGTTCTGGGCGGCCGCCTCAATGGCGGTTTGCAGGTGCTTCTGGACGTCGGCGTCGGAGGGCGTCTTTGCCGTCGCGGAATCGGTTGTCATGGTGTTTTCTTCCTGTTGTTTCGGGTGAGGATGGCGGGAAAATCAGAGGCCGTCGCGCTTGTACACGCGGTGTATTTGGCCGGTGTCGGTGAGCTCGCCAGTCTCCACGCGGCGTCGGGCTTCGTCCACCAGATGGTCATCGACCACGGCGATCTCCTGGCCGTCCGCGCCGATCAGGCGCCCGTTGACCAAGGTGTCGCCTTCTTGCAGGCCCTGAAGTATGGACTTGGGGAACACGCGCGGTGGGTATGCGGCGAGCTCGGACGAGCCGGGGCGCGATCCAAACCTGAGCTCGTTGAACAGGATGTTGAGCAGCACGGCGGTGAGCGCGGCCGCGCTGATGCCCGACCCCAGAACTACCTGCACCCAGGACGGGAACTGGTCGTAGAAGGTCGGCGAGACCACGGGGATCAGACCCATGGCCATCGAGACGGCCACGACGATCAGGTTGAGACCCGACCGGTAATCGACGCCCGCCAGGGTTCGGATTCCCGACGCCGCCACGGTCCCGAACAGCACGATGCCCGCACCTCCCAGCACGGGAGAGGGCACTGCCGCGACCACGCGGCCGAGCACCGGGAGCAGCCCCAGCACCACCATGATCACGCCGGCCCCGGCCACCACGAAGCGGCTGCGAATCCCCGTGATCGCCACCAAGCCCACGTTCTGAGCGAAGGCGGTCTGGGTGAACGTGTTGAACAGTGGAGCCACCGTGGAGGACAGCATGTCCGCGCGCAAACCGTTGGCGATGCGCTTGGAATCCACTCCGGTTTCCGCGATCTCGCCCACGGCCACGATGTCCGCGGTGGTCTCGGTCATCGTCACGATGATCACGATGAACATGCCCAGAATGGCGGAAGCGACGAACAGCGGCGTGCCAAACTCGAAGGGGGTGGGGAAGCCGATCACGGGACCTTCGCCCACGCCGGAGAAGTTGGCGCGACCCAACAGGGCCGCCACGATCGTGCCGATCACGATGGCCAGCAGGATCGACAAGCGTGAGATCGCCGCTGAACCCACTTTGGAAAGCAGTAGGACCATCAGAAGCGTGAACGCGGCCAGCCCGATGTTGGCCACTGACCCGTGGGCCGGATCGCCCTCGGGACCCAGGGACCAGCCCGCGGCCACTGGCATCAGCGTCACGCCAATGGTCGTGATGACCACCCCGGAGACGACCGGTGGGAAGAACCGAATGATCTTCGCGAAGAACGGCGCCAGGATGAAACCGAGCGCGGAGGCAACTAGCACTGCTCCGAAGATGACGCGGAGGCCTTCCTCGCCGGGTGTTCCCTGCAGGATGGTCAGCATGGTGGCCACGCCAGCGAAAGACACGCCCTGCACGAGTGGCAACTGGGCGCCTAAGAAGGGAACACCGATGCTCTGCAGGATGGTGGCAAGGCCACCAATGAAGAGTGCGGCGGCAACCAGGATGCCGGTCTCGGTCGCGTCCAGTCCGGCGGCGGTTCCGATGATCAGCGGCACGGCAATCACGCCGCCGTACATGGTCAGGACGTGTTGCAGGCCGTAGGCCAAGGATCGCCCGACACCCAGGTACTCGTCCTCGGGGCGTTGCGGTGTGGTGGCGTCGACTGACGCGGGGCGCTTTTTCACGATGCTCTCCGGATCACGGGTTTTGTCTTGTCGGTGCTGAGGCAGCCCGCAAAGCGCACGAGACCCGGAATACACGGGCCCATGTACTCGCCTTGCAGCTCGCGTTGTACTGGATTCGTGCCCGGTAGATAGCCCTGAAAGGGCCCGCCGTGGCGGTTGTGCTGTCGAGCGTAGCCTTGCCAGACTGTGACGGGCAACACTTTTTATTTCCGGAATGTTAATTATGATTTCCGGAATATGAAATCGCACCGGGACGGTCGCGCCTTCAGCGTTGGCCCGTGCGGCGTTGGCCTCCGCGAACCCTGCGGCACCTGGATCGGCAGACAGGAACACTGAGCCGGCTCGGTGGCATGCCGAGCTCATCACGGGTGACGGCGGTTGCCCGGAAAGGTGCGCCATGACCCTCGAACGTCCCACCCAAGACCCGACCACGCAGCCGAACGGCAGTCTGCTTTGGATCAAGGATCCGGCCGGTATCCACACGTCCTCCCGCGACAATGCTTACGCGAGTCGCGGCCTGGTGGTCGACACCGGCACCGGGGTCATCACGGAGATGGTGGGCGCGGGATCGGAGCCGACACGGTACGACAGGGTTTTCGACGCCGCCGCCCACGTGGTGCTGCCCGGCCTGATCAACACGCATCACCACTTCTACCAAACGCTCACGCGCGCCTGGGCGCCGGTGGCGGACGCTGAACTCTTCCCCTGGTTGCAGGGCCTCTACCCTGTGTGGGCGCGGCTTACTCCGGACGCTCTGGAGTCCGCCGTGACGGTGGCGGTGGCCGAACTGTTGTTGTCCGGGTGCACCACGGCGGCCGACCACCACTACGTGTTCCCCGCGGGCATGGAGGAGTCCGTGGACATCGAGGTTGACGTGGTGCAACGTCTGGGCGCTCGCGCAATGCTCACCCGTGGATCCATGTCACTGGGCCAGGACGACGGCGGCCTGCCACCCCAGTCCACGGTGCAGGATCACGACACCATCCTGGCCGATTCCCAACGGGTCGTGGAGAAGTATCACCAGGGCGGGGAGGACGCCAGAATCCGGGTGGCCTTGGCGCCCTGCTCCCCGTTCTCCGTCACCCGAGAACTCATGCGGGATACAGCAGCGCTGGCCACCGACCTGGATGTCCGGCTGCACACCCACCTGGCCGAAACCATTGACGAGGAAGACTTCTGCCGCGAACGTTTTGGCCTGCGAACCGTGGACTATCTGGAATCCGTGGGCTGGCTCAGCTCGCGCACGTGGTTGGGGCACGCGATCCACCTGGACGACTCCGAAATCGCACGTTTGGGTGCGGCAGGAGTGGGTGTGGCCCACTGCGCAACGTCGAACATGCGGTTGGGATCGGGGACGTGTCGAGCCCTGGAGCTTGAGGAAGCAGGTTCGCCGGTGGGGTTGGGCGTGGACGGGTCCGCATCCAATGACGGGTCCAACATGATCGAGGAAGTTCGTGCGGCCTTGAACATTCAGCGGCTGTCCGCGGGGCCTTCGCGTGTGCCCGTTTCGCGGGCTCTGAACTGGGCTACTTGCGGGTCCGCGGGAGCACTCGGCTGGGACAACATCGGTGTCCTGGAGCCCGGAGCCAGGGCGGATCTCGCCATGTTCACGCGCGATGAGTTGCGGTTCGCGGGCTCCCACGATCCCGTCGCATCCCTGGTGCTGTGCGGTGCGCACCGGGCGGATCGGGTCATGGTGGACGGCCGATGGGTTGTTGAGGGCGGATCCCTGCCGGGCGTGGATCTCGAGCGCGTCATCGCGCGGCAGGGTGAGCAGGCGAGGCTCTTGATGCGGGACGAATCCAACCCCGCAGTTCTAGGATGAACCCATGTCTAAGACCCCCGCGGAAAAGCTGCTGATCAAGCCCGGTTCCTCCGTCTACTAGGCCGGGGATACCCCGGAAACGCGCGATCTCCTGGAACCGCTGCCGGAGGACGCGGTCTACGTGGAGCACGCCAATAACGCGGACGTTGCGGTGCTGTTCGCCATGGGTCGCGCCAACCTGGACGACCTGTTGGAAGCAAACCTCGAAGACCTCCGGGGTACCCGCGCAGCGTGGATCGGCTACCTCAAGGGCGGCCGATCCAACATCAATCGGGACACCATCTGGACCCGCGTGAACGAGTTGAACTGGACGCTCAACGCCAACGTGGCCATCTCCGAGGAATGGTCCGCCGTGCGGTTCAAGGCCCTGGACTGATTCGCTCAGGAGCTTGGAGCGCCCAGCTAGCCCAACCCTCACCACTCCCGATTCGGATCCAGCCCGTCGACCAGGTCGTTGAGCTCGTACGACCCCTTGCCGTCAATCGACTCTCGGATGATGTCCGCGTGCCCCACATGGCGCGCGAGCTCGCCGACGATGTGGGTCAACGCCCAGCGAGCCTCCCAGGATTCGAGTTCGGGCGGGTACCACGGCGCGTCAGGGACGGGCATGGGGGCGCTTAAGTCGGTGATGGACTCCATCTGCTCGGACGCGTAGGACACGCATCGGTCGAAGAACTCGAGCGTCTCGTCCAGGGTTGCTGGGTGGGCCACGCAATCTTCCATGTACATGTCTTCACCGATGTCCTCCGGAACATCAGGAACATTGGTCTGCTGCGCAGCCATGTTGGACCATCCCGCTGCCACGAGCGCGCAATGCCGCAACAACCCCGTGAGATTCAGCGAGGATGCGGACGGCACGGAATGTGCCTGCTCGTTGGTGAGTCCGTACACCGTGGTGCGCACTTGCGCGAGGTGATACAGGATGTGGGTGATCAGAACGTCTTTTTCGCCGTGTGCTTGGGGAACCAGGAAACCCATGATCTTGCCTCTCTTGAGTGCTTCGACTGCTGATGAGAGCATCATGAACCCCATTGCGGACAGATCCTGTCCCCAGTCACACTGGGTGCGTGACGGATCCGACTTCGCGCGCCCTGAAACTACTGAGCTTGCTCGGCCACCGCCCCGTGTGGCCTGGGCCCGTGCTCGCCGCGGAACTGGGCGTTACGCCGCGAACGCTGCGCCGCGACGTCGACCGCTTGCGAAATCTCGGGTACACCGTGGATGCCGAGCCGGGCCAGGGTGGCGGGTACGCGTTGCGTCGTGGCCAGGCACTGCCCGCGCTGTCGCTCGACGAGGACGAGGCACTCGCGGTCAATGTCGCCCTCGCCGCCGCGGCCGGGTACCTCACCGACGCGCACGCGGGCCAGCGGGCGCTCGCCAAGATCGACGCCGTCCTGCCGCCCGCCGCTCGGGCCCGTGCGCAGGAAACCCGTGCGGCCACGGATCTGAGCGGTGCGGGGATGGCGGTCGATTCCGCGATTCTGGCTGCGTGCGCGGACGGGACCAGGCGCCGCCGTCGGCTGCGGTTCAGCTACGTGGACCGTCGCGGGCGGCATTCGGAGCGATGGGTCGAACCGCACCAGGTCTCGTGCCGCGGGCAGGTTTGGTACTTGGCCGCGTACGACGTCGCTCGTGAGGCTTGGCGTTCCTTTCGCCTCGATCGCATGGCTGAGGTGCGCGTGGGCGACTGGGTGTTTCGTCGCAGGCCCGACGCGGCCGAAGCGCTGGAACGAACGCTCGATCCCGTGCCGTTGGAGGCCTACGAACACGAGGTGGTGTTGCACGTGCGATGTCCGATCGAGAGCGCACCGGACTTCATGACCTGGGACGGCGCGATCCTCCGCGAGCTCGAACCGGGTCTGTGCGAGTACGTCACGGGGACGGATGATCCTGAGGAAGCGGCGTCGTGGTTGACCGGGATCGAGTACGAATTCACGGTGATCGAGAACCCGGAGGTCCGAGAGGCCCTCGCAGAGCTGGGGGAGCGGTTGCTCCGGGCGGCCGGTGGCGCACGACGCGAGGTATGAACAAATGCGTCAAGGTGCAGGCCCGGTGCTTCACGCGCGAGCCTCGCGGTCCAACAAGTTTTGTTTGATGTCGAGCCCCCACGCGAAACCGCCCAGGGAACCGTCCGTGCGCAGTACACGGTGGCACGGTACGAACAGGGCCGCGGGGTTGCGGGCGCAAATGGATGCTGCCGCGCGCACGGCAGATGGACTCCCCAGGGCACGAGCGAACTGCGAGTAGTTCAGCGGTTGTCCTGGTTTGATCTGGCGGAGCGCTGCCCACCCGGCGAGCTGGCCGTCGGTGCCGTGCAGTTCGACCTCCACACTGTCGAGGGCATGTGCGTCCCCGGCGTAGTAGGCCTCCACAGCCGACACCGCGTCCACGGTCCCTTCCATGAGGTCACTGGGGCGGTGAGCCGGGCGGATCCGAGAGGCAGTGTCTTCGACGGACGAGGTCCACCCAGAGGCCATGACTTTTCCCGCGTCGTTGGTGATCACCGTGAACGGTCCGTCCGAGGTGTCGATGGTCTGGAATGTGGCGGTCACGAGGGGTCTCCTTGTTGCGACTGCGCGGGCGCGGCGGGCGCCCTCCACAGGTGGGTGGTCAGGTAACTGCGCCACGGCGATGCCTGGGTCGACCAGGCGAGTAGCTCGGACTTGTCCGCCGGCAAACCGGCGCGGCGTGCTCCGGCGCGCAGAGCGCCGTCGTCGATCAGGAACACGTCCGGGTCGCCGGTGACGCGCATGCGCACGTAGTCGGCGGTCCAGGGGCCCACGCCTTTCAGGGCGAGCAAGGCCCTGCGCTGTTCGGCGGGGTCGTCGCCGAACCCGAGACGTAGCTCGCCTGTCGCAATGGTTTTCGCCGCATTGACGACGGCGTTCTGGCGGGCTTTGGGGCCCCGCAAGACTGTGCTGCCTCGCTCCGCGATGGCGTCCATGGTGGGAAACAAGTGAGTGAGTCCGGGCGCGAAGTCGGGGGCGGGCTCACCCAATCCGGTGGTGATCCGGGTGAGGATCGTGCGAGCGGCGGCCACCGAAATTTGCTGACCGATCATGGTTCGGATCAAGAGTTCGTGCGGATCCATGCAGCCTGCTACGCGCACCCCGGGCAGGGCAGCGACGAGCGACTGAATGGCTGGCAAAGAGGCGAGGGCCGTGTCGACGGCGACCGGATCGGCGTCGAGATCGAATAACCGGCGGACGCGGGACATGAGAACGGGGAGGTCTTGCAACTCGGTGACCCGGGCCTGGAGGCGTAGGTCCCCGCTTGGATTCGGCGAGCTGTAAATCCTGAACCACGCGGGTCCACCGGGTAATTGGATGGACCGTTCGTAGGAGGAATCGTTCGCGAATTCGAGGCCGGGAATGGCGCGTGCGGCTAACCAGGCGAACAACCCGGGAAGGTCGATGGGCTCTCGAAAGCTCAGGGAGAGGTCCACCGTGGCGGTATCGGCCTGTGCAGTGCGGTGACCGTGCGCTCGAACCTGCTGGGGTGAGAGTTCATACACCTCGCGAATCGTGTCATTGAACTGGCGGATGTTGCTGAACCCTGCCGAGAACGCGATGTCAGAAATCGGTATGGCTGTTTGCGTGAGGAGGACCCGGGCCGTTTGAGCGCGGTGGGCTCGAGCGAGAGCGAGCGGGCCGGCACCCGTTTCGTCGCGCAGGATGCGGGTGAGATGGCGGGTGGAATAGCCCAGTTGCTGAGCGAGCCCGGAGACGCCCTGCTGATCGATCACGCCGTCATTGATCAGCCGCATGGCTCGCCCGGCAATGTCTCCTTGAAGGTTCCATTCGGGGGAGCCGGGGACGGCCTCCGGCAAGCAACGTTTGCAGGCCCGGAACCCAGCGGCGTGGGCTGCGGCACTCGCGCGGAAGAACTGTACGTTCTCGGCTTTGGGAGTGCGCGCCGGACAGCTGGGCCGGCAGTAAATCCCGGTGGTTTTCACGCCCAGCACGAACTGACCGTCAAAGCGATGATCGCGCGCTTGAACCGCGCGATACCGCTGGTCGAAAGTCATGTTCTGGAAGGTCATGTCACTAGAGTGACACGCTTCCGTGTGTTGAACTAGCGGTTTTCGGACATGACAGTTGGCCGTGCGCGGTTAGGTGCGGGGACGGCGTTCGGCCGGGGTGCGGGCCCCTCGTGCGCCGTCTTGTCCGAAGACACCGACCGCGATCCACGAAACAGTCACCAGGGCCGCACCAAGCACCGCATAGGCCCGACCGGTGTCGAACGCCGCGAAGCCGACCCCGTAGAAGATGGTGATGGCGAGAGCAATGAATGCCAGTGTTTGCCGTTTCATGACTTGAGTGTGCCAGTCACGGAAGCGGCGGACTACTGACATTTGTCACGAATTTGCTCGTGACGGGGCGGCGGAAGAGCTATTCCAACAGGCTGTTCAGCGTCTCAAGGTCCGCGCGCACCATGTCGGTGTCTCGGTCGAAATCCTCGTCACTCGCATTCAGCTGTCGAATCGTGAAGATGACCTCCGCGCCGTCCGGGTGGGGGATCACTCGTAGCGGGTTGTAGACCTCGGTGCCGTCAGGCAAGGTCACCGTGTGGTCCAGTACGCCCAGGTCATTGCGGGAGGTAAACGCGACGGTGACCCGGCCCATGGGTGAGTCGACGAGCAGCCGGTCCCCGTCCTGGGTGACCTCGCTCTGCGCCAGGCCGGCGGCCCAGCGGGGAAGGTTCATGGGCTCTGTCATGAAGGCGTAGACCTCGGACGGGTCGCGCTGAATGACCTGGGAGACGTGGCGAGTGTTCATGGGTTCCAGCCTAAAGCGCGGTCCGGGTAAGCGCTCAGCGCAAGTCCTCACCATTCACTGCGCCCACGCATAGGCTCGTAGTCCCGAACCATCGATCGGAGAATTTATGCGTGCCATCACTTTGTCCAAATACGGCGGCCCCGATGTCATGAAATTACAAGACATGCCGCGACCAGTCCCGGAAGCGAATCAGGTCCTGATTCGCACGGTCACCGCGGGGTTGAATCCCGTGGATGCATTGCAGCGGCAGGGCACGTTCAGGATGGTCCAGCCGTATACATTCCCCAAGATCACGGGCAACGAATTGAGCGGCGTGGTCGAATCCGTGGGATCGCTCGTCCGAGAGTTCCAGCCGGGGGATCACGTCATGACCCGCACTGGCTCCGAGCAATTGAGCGCGCTGGCTGAGTACGTCGCAGTGGACCAGGATTTTGTGGCGAGGGCGCCCCAGAACCTTCCGCTGTCGGACGCGGCGGCCATTCCGTTGGCTGGGTTGACCGCCCAACAAGCGCTGGGCCCGGAGCACCTCGATCTTCAGGCGGGCGAACGGTTGTTGATCACGGGTGGCGCTGGTGGCGTCGGCCTGTTGGCCATCCAGCTCGCCAAGCTGACGGGCGCGCACGTGACGACCACGGCGTCGTCGGCGGGTGAAGAACTCGTGCGCGAAGCAGGAGCGGACCACGTGATCAACTACCGCGACCGGAAAATCTCCGAGGGGAACGAGCGCTTCACCAAGGTCCTCGACCTGGTCGGCGGCGAGACCGTGGCCGATCTGATGGCCACCGTGGAGCGCGGGGGAGCCGTGGTGAGCATTGCGGGACCGCCCACCCCCGGCAGCCTGGCCGAAGATAGGGACCTTTCCAAGCCCAAGGCGGCGCTGGTTCGTGCCGTTGAGGAAATTCTGAGCTTCAAAATTCGCCGCTCGGCCAAGAAGGCGCGGGCGACGTTCGAGTTCTTCCTCATGCACCCGGACGGCGAGGGTCTCGCCCGGTTGGCATCGTTGGTGGATCGGGGCAAGCTGCGGGTCACGATCGACAGCCGCTATCCACTCGATCAGTTCCGGGCCGCCTTCGAGCAGTTGGAGTCCCGGCGTTCCAAAGGCAAAGTTCTGGTCGAGATCTCGGACTAATCCGGCGCAGGACGACGACGCCGCGTGGGCAGCCAGCGTTGGGCGCCCACGCGCGGTCACTTGCCCGGGTTCAAAGCGGCGATCGCGCCGCTGAGGGCCGTAGCACCGCTGGTCCACACCGCGTAAGGGGACAAGAGCAAGCCGAGGCCAGCGTGGGACTTGCCCGCGCGGCGAACCAGGTCGATGGAGCTCACGGCCAGGGCGCCCGCTTCAATGGTCGACACGACCGGGCGCTCACCGCGGAAGAACAAACCACACCACGCGGCATTGAGAGCAAGGTTGGTGCCAAGTGCTCGCGAGTAGCTCTTGAACTCGGCGGCGTCCCCGCGTTCGTGTGCATCGGCGAGCACTTTGTAAGACACAGAGGAGATGTCCGCGTACAAGGCCGTCCACACGATGGGGAAAGCTGCGGCCGGCGGCTGCCAATCAGGCTTGCGAAGGGACTTGTACCAACTGTTCTCGGGGTCGGTGAGGAGTGTGCCCACCGCCGCACAAGCACCCACGGCAGCAATGGTGCCGATGGCTATCTTGCGACGATCGCGTTTACTCTGACGCGTCCGTTCCCGGCGAGTAGGAGAAATCTTGATGCGACTGACGGTGGGCTTCAAGGGGACCTCTTCCCTGGATTCCTAGTGGACAGCAGGCTTCTTACTCTTTCTATCGAGATTTTCTGTGAAGTGCCACCAGGGCGGCACCGAGCACACCAACGGTCACATCGCTCAGGGTGTCGAGGGGTGGAATGTGGATGTCCGGGGTGACCAGAAGAAAGCCGAGGAGCTCCATAACTTCCCACACGACGGCCAGGACGAGCCCGGTGATTGCGCACATCATCAACCGCTGCCCACGGGAAAGACGACCAAGTTCCGGAGATCTCCGCAGCGCGTAGTTCCAAGCGATCCACACCAGTACGTAGGTGCACAAGAAGTGGACCAGTAGATCCCACCACCAGATGCTGCTGTAGACCTGCTCCGCGGCACTCACCCCGGCGACCAGCATGACCACGCTCGTTACCGCGCGAGCGTGTCCATGGCGGAAGCACAAGAACGCGACGACTTGTCCAAGCCCCACCAGGAGCAGGACCGCCACGTCGATCCAGCGACCCTGAATTCCGTAGATCAGGGCGAAAAGCAACCCCGAAAAACACATGCTGGAAGCGATATATTCCCTTGCCGCGCGTCGATCAGCCACGCGGTGCCGTCCAGCGGGCACGCATGCGCTCCCACGGCTTCTGCTCGGCCCAGTTGGTTTGCATGGTCGTACCTGCCATGCGTAGTTGTCGCATAATCCGGGGTGTCGAGGCGGCCGCCCGCCACGACACCAGCATGACGTTCCGATGATCCAGCACGACCTTCTGGCGGGGGCCCAACCGGAAGCTGAGGTCGTAGTCGTCATGGATCTCCGGGGACAAGTGCACGCGGTCCCTGACGGAATGCCACCATGCTGAAGACATGGCCATGTTGGACCCCCACAGGGCAATGTGACCTAGCGCGAATCCACCCACGAGGCGGTACGCGTACGAGTACAAGGCGCCCGAGACTCTGCCCAGCAGCGGGAAACGGGGCCCGAACCGGGCAATACCTGTCACAGCAACCACCTGAGTTCCGCCCTTGCGGGACATGTGTCGTTCCATGCTCTCGGCCATGTGCTCGACCCATTCCTCGGTCGGAATACTGTCCGCATCGCAGCGCAGGATCACGGGATGTTGCGCAGCGTCGTACCCGGAACGCACGGCGTACGCCACGCCGGGGATGTCCTCGCGAAAGCACGTTACGTCCGGGAATTCACTGAGGACCGTCGCGATGTCATCGGTTGAGCCGTTGTCCACCACGATGATCTCGTCCGGTAGGTGCGTTTGCCGGCTCAGTGCACGCAAGCAGCGGTGCAGGTACGCGGAATCATTGCGGGTGGGTATAACCACGCTGCACTTCATGGTTCTCCAAGCCGGTGGGGAGGGGGCCACATGCGACTTTACGGGGGGATGCTCCCTGGCACCCATGTCAAGACAACGGCGTTCGCTCACCGCTCGATTAACTGCCCAGCGGCTTGACGCGCTCCCAGGGCTCGATGGGTCCCTCGACCACGGTGAAGAGCGGGTGCGGGGCGGGAGTGTTCACGGCGTCCAGGCGCCCGCGGCCCCAGGTAGGATCGCGGCCTTCAACCTTCTGGCGAAGGAACGCGAGCTCGTAATCGAGCTGCCCGGTAGTCACATTGATGGTGTCTGGGTGGTGGGAGCGATCAAGCGAAATCCGCCCGCGATCAAAGCTGTAACCGCGCCGGTCCGCTTCGTCCGCGATGGCATGCAGATAATCAGCGACTGCCTGCAGGGGATCGGGGCGATCACGGAAACGCTCGAGTTGGGGGTGGTGGGTATAACCCTTTGTTTCGCCGCGCAGGACCTTTTGAGCCAGTAAGGTTTCTCGCCAGCCGGCGACCAATGCGCGTCGATCTAACAGGGCGGGGTCCAGCGACCAGAGTCTCATGGGCTCATTGTGCCCTTTGTCTCTCCGCCTTTTCAGGGGGATTGCGTTGGGGCATCTCCAAGCGCGCTCACGTATCATGACCGCGTTCCTGAACCCCACACAAAGCGAATGCGTGATGTCCCTAGTCTCTGTCCTCCTGCCCGCCCAAGCAGCCGGTAGCGCTGAACTCGATGGTCTCGCAGGGTGGGTGGTCGACGTCATGGAGGCGATTGGCGCCCCGGGTGCCGGTCTGCTGGTTGCGTTGGAGAATCTGTTCCCGCCGTTGCCGTCGGAAGTCATCCTGCCGCTGGCCGGGTTCACCGCGAGCCAGGGCAACTTTTCCCTGGCCGGTGCCATCTTCTGGACCACTCTGGGTTCTGTGATAGGGGCGATTGCCCTGTATTGGATCGGTGTTGCGCTGGGCCGCCGCCGCCTGCGTGTGATCGTGGACAAGATGCCTCTGGTTGATCTGGATGATCTGGACCGCACCGAAGACTGGTTCAATCGGCACGGTAAAGCGACCGTGTTCTTCGGTCGAATGATCCCCATCTTCAGATCATTGATTTCAATCCCCGCCGGAATCGAACGCATGTCGTTTCTTCTTTTCGTGGCATTGACTGCGGCAGGTTCCCTGATCTGGAACTCCGTTTTTGTGGTGGCCGGTTATTTCCTGGGCGAGAATTGGCATATCGCGGAGCAATACGCCGGAGTGTTCTCCCGAATTGTGGTCATCGCCGTTCTGGTGTTCCTGATCTGGTGGGTGGTTCGGCGCGTGCGTCGAAACAAAAGGAAGCCGGCAGCCTAACCGTCCAACACTCAGAGACCCAGGCCGACCAGAAAGCAGGTGCATCCATGAACCTTATGGGCATTCTGGGAGGCCTGGGTCTTTTCATGGTCGGTGGTTCTTATTTGATAGTCGCTAAATAGGGTGCGGCCGGTCTGATCAGTCGAAACAGTTCGATCGGGATACGCACCGCGAAGACTCAAGCCTCCGATGCGGCCGCGGTCAGGGCGCAGAAGTCTCAGGGCCGAACGCAATCAGCCGATGGGCCGTAACCCAATCTGCGGCGGGATGCCCCCGAGACATCCCTCGACTTAACTGATCCTGAGAACGCCTGGACACGTCCATACATTTATAACAGCGTTATCTCGATAGTCACCAGTACCATTGCGGGGTGGCCAGACCCAGAAAGTTTGATGACGAAACGCGCGCGGCGCTGATTCGCGATACCGCCGACCAAATTGTGTCCGGCGGCGTCGAATCGGTATCGCTTCGCCCCTTGGCAGCCAAGCATGGCTGTTCCACCACCGCGATTTACACCATGTTCGGGAGTCGCGATGCCTTGATAGAGGCCGTCGTTTACGAATCCGTCGGTAGTTTCACCCGATCGCAAGAGAGCGTCCCGGTCACCGGGGACTCTTTGTCTGATCTCTTAGAACTCGGCAGGGCTTACCGGCGTTGGGCTCTCAAATACCCGGCGCTTTACGTGATCATGATCGGCCGCGGTGGAAAGCGCCCGGACATCAACCCGGAGGATTTCACGGAGGACTCCCCCAGGATGATCGCAGCGAAGAAGGCGATCGAAACGCTTTTCAGGCGAGTGGCTGACTGCGCAGCGAACGGAATTCTCGGGGATTACCCCGTTGAAGAAATGGGCAACTCTATCTGGGCTGGTGTGCACGGCTGGGTTTCCATCGAGGCAGCCCGTCCCGTGATGATCGGTCAAGACGCCGACGCCGCGTACGAGCGCTATATGCAATCGCTCGTTCGCGCGTGGGCACCGGTGCCTCAGCAGGACTAGCGCCGACGCTCGGATTAGACCGGCGCCGGAGCGCCCCGTCCGACCCAGCGGCGTCGTGAAATACTCGTCTGCATGAGTGCACAGGGTGAGTTCAGATTCCGCTTGGCCGATCGCTTGGACGGAGTGGATTCCTCGCCCGTGCGGGACTTGCTGGACGCCGTCTCCAAGGAGGGCGTGATCTCCTTTGCCGGCGGTGTGCCGGACCCCGCGTATTTCGAGGTGGAGGACATCCGCGCCGCCTACGACTGGGTCTTCGAGAATCACGCCCAACGCGCGCTGCAGTACGCATCGAGCGAGGGTGAATTCGAGCTGCGGGAGCAAGCCGCTTTCCGGATCAGCCGCTGCTTGGAAACCACTCCCGAACAGATTCAGGTCACCACGGGCTCGCAGGAGGGCTTGTTCGTCGTCGCGCAGGCACTGGTGAACCCCGGAGACGTGGTGCTCGTCGAACGCCCCACCTATCTGGCGGCAGTCCAAGCCTTTGAACTCAACGGAGCGCGATTGATCGGCGTGCCCACCGACGACAACGGCGTGATTCCACACGAACTCGAGAAGCTCATCGCGGAGCACTCACCCAAGTTCGTCTATCTGATCCCGTCGTTCCAGAATCCCTCGGGCGTGTGCATGTCGGTCGAGCGTCGGGCGGCCGTGGCGGATGTTCTGCTGCGTACTGGTACCGCGCTTGTGGAGGACGATCCATACGGCGAGCTGTGTTTCGAGGGTGAGCCACTGCCTCCCATCGCGTCGGAACCGGGAATGTCCGCGCAGACCATCCTCCTGAACTCGGTCTCCAAGGTCATTGCCCCGGGTGTGCGGATCGGGTGGATGCGCTCGGAAGGACCCATTCAGTTCACCCTCACCGTGGCCAAGCAGGCGATCGGGCTGCAGTCCCCGGTCCCGGACCAGCTCGCAGTCGCGCGATACCTGGCCACCGCCGACGTCGAGGCCCACCTCGACAAGGTTCGTCCCGTCTACGCCATGCGCGCTAAAGCCATGTACCAGAGCCTCCAGCGCATCCTTCCCGACGGCGCCGAGGTCACCCAACCCGACGGCGGCATGTTCCTGTGGGTCCGCCTGGGCCACGGAATCGATACCACTCGATTGTTGGAGATCGCACTCGACGAAGGCGTGGCCTTCGTGCCCGGTGCATCGTTCTTCGCTCACGATCCGGATCGCTCGACCATGCGCTTGTCGTTCGTGACCCACTCACCCGAGGTGATCGACGAGGGGCTGGATCGTCTGGGGCGCGCGTTGGCCAAGTACTAGGGCTTGACCCTCACGCGACGTCAGGGCGAACAGTAGGGGTTGTGAGAGATGCTGAAGCCATGACGCAAGAACACGAGGCAAGCGAGAACCCAGCGGGAGACGAGCTGCTGACGGTGGGAACGGCGTCGTCGTTAATCGGCGTGAGCGTGCGGACACTGCATCACTGGGACCATATCGGCCTGGTGAGCCCCAGCGGCCGCACGAGCACGGGATATCGCCAATATTCGGCGGACGACGTCGCTCGGATCCACCGCGTGCTCGTCTACCGGGAGCTGGGATTTTCACTGACCGAGGTGGGCGAGATTTTGGACGACCCGTCCGTGAACGAGTCCGCGCACCTCGAGAGGCAGCGTGAATTGCTGGCGGAACGCATCGATCACCTGCAGCAGATGGTCTGCGCAGTAGATCAGATGATGGAGGCGCAAGCCATGAACAAGAAACTCACTCCACAGGAACAGAGTGAGATCTTCGGCCAGGACTGGAACCCCGAGTACCAGCGCGAGGCCGAGGAACGCTGGGGCGATACCGACCAGTGGGAACAGTCGCAACAGCGAGCCGCCAAGATGTCCCAGGAGGACTGGCAGCGGATCAAGGCGGAGGGCGATCAGCTCAACCAGGACCTGGCCCAAGCCGCACGAAATGGCGTGGAACCGGGATCGGAACGAGCCAACCAACTGGCCGAACGACACCGCGAGTCGATTGCTCAGTTCTACGACTGCACTCACTCGATGCAGGTGTGCCTGGCGACCATGTACACCCAGGATCCGCGGTTCACGGAGTACTACGACAAGCTCGAACCCGGGTTGGCGGACTGGCTGTACCGTGCCGTGGCCGAGAACGCTCGGGTTCACGGCGTGGACCCCGACAACGCCGCGTGGGAGTAAACGAATCGCCCCGTGGATAGCGCGTGTGATGGATGACGCGCTGTCCACGGGGTGATTTCTCAGTCGACGTTTAAGGGTTCTCCGGCAAGATGGAGGGTGAATCCGCACCAGCGAATGGCGCGCTCATGCGCCCCGGTGAACCGTGTCGAGAGGACCCAGCATGTCCGTGAAGCCCCTGCCCGTTCCCGAATTGGATGCAACCCTCGATCGATTCTTGGCCACAGCCCGTCCACTCGTGGACGACGCCACGTACGAGGAGACTGCCCAGGCCACTCGGGAGTTCCGGGAGCAGCACGGTAATGACGTGCAGGCCGGCCTCGAAGAATTCGCCCGCGACGAGAATGCGGCCGGCAACAGCTGGCTGTCCGAGGACTGGCTCAGCGGTTACCTGATGACCCGCACCTCCTTGCCGCTCACGAGCAACGTGGGCTTCCAGATCACGGGCGACTTTGGTGCCCCGGGCCTGGGCCGGGCGGCGGAATTGGTGTACCGAGCGGCGTCGGTGCATTTGCAGCAGGTGCGCGGCGAAACGGCTGAAGAAGTGGATCCTCGCGGCAACCACATCAGCATGGAGCAGTGGCGCTGCCTGGAGGGCGGCCTGCGGCACCCGGCCGAGGAGATCGACGAAATCATTCGCCCGGAACTCTCCGCTGCGGATCGCGAGATCGGCGTGATTCACCGCGGCCGGCTCTACGCCGTGGCCGTGAGCGACGGCGAAGGCCAGCCGCTGTCGCTGCGCACCCTGGCCGAATCACTGCGTTCGGTCATCGACGGCGCCGAGGCCGCCACCGAGCCAGAGCTCCCGTTCGGCGCACTGTCCTACCTGGGCAGTGAGAAGGCCGCACCGCTGCTGGCAGAGCTGATCGAGAACCCCCACAACGCGGAGATCTACGACCGGATTACCCGCATGATCTTCA
Source organism: Kocuria sp. WRN011 (assembly GCF_002295155.1). Lineage (NCBI taxonomy): Bacteria > Bacillati > Actinomycetota > Actinomycetes > Micrococcales > Micrococcaceae > Kocuria > Kocuria sp. WRN011. The sequence continues at coordinate 43,827 of NZ_NSGI01000003.1, read as the reverse complement.
TGGTCAACGTGCTGGACACCCAGGCCGAAGTCATTGAGCACCTCGAGCATTCGGCCTTCGAGGTGGGCCACGCGTGGGCCTACAAGCCGTTGACCTACGAGGTGTGCCTGGCCGACGACTGGCTGGCCATCCACGTGGAGCACAGCACGGTGGACGGCGCCACCATCCTTGCCGCGGTGGCACGCATGCAGGAGCTGGCCATTCCGGAGGAGCCGGTCGCCTCGGAACGGCCGGAGCCGGAGCTGCTGACCTGGGCGCTGAGTGACTCCCTGCGCTCGACACTGCTGACCGAGCTCGCCGCCTACCGCCGCGAGGCCGCCCTGCACGGCGTGCACCGGGTGTTCGTGCCGCGGCCGCACAAGGCCGAACTTCCGTTCCGCATCAGCGACGACGCCGCTCAGCAACTGATCATGCTTTACGCCCAGTTGGCCACGTACAACCGGGTGCGTAGCGTGTACGAGGCCGTGGACATGCGCGAATATCAGGCCGGCCGCACGGAATGCCTGCGCCCGGTGACCTCTGAGGCCGTGGAATTCATTGCGGCGCTGCAGGCAGGGGAGGCCACCCTGGAACGGTTCCAGGCCGCCCTCGAAGCTCACCGGGACTGGATCAAGACATGTAAATCCGCGCACGGCATCGACCGTCACTTACTGGGTCTGCAGTACGTGTCCGAGCGCAACGGTGTGGACACTGACTTTTTCACCAACCCCGGGCTGGCCACCATGCGCCGGGATTTCCTGTCCACCACGTCCATCGGCGGCCCGGAGCAGATCGTGCGCTACGCCTTTGCCCCCACCACACCCGAGGGCTTCGGCATGACCTACACGCGCCTGCCGGGAGGGTACGAGTACTGCATCAACTACCGCCGGGACACTTCCGAAGATCTGGAAGGGTTTGCCCGCAACCTCACCGTGGGTGCGGAGAAACTGTGGGAGTTCGTGCTGACGCCGCATCCGTGACGCGGGCGCGGGTCATGGGCTACGGCGCTCGTTGCCCACCTTAGTTGGGCGTGTCCGGGTCGCGGCCCTGGGAATCGGTCATGGCACCGATCCCGCCGTCCGCGGGCTGGTGTTGTGCGTCACCGTCCCGCAGGAACTCCTGTTCCTGCTCCGGGGTCATTCCCACGGTTCGTTCCTCGGTCGACTGCTCCGAGTCCCGGCCCGCCTCGTCCTCGCGGCCCACGTCTCAGCCCTCGCGTTGGGCGAGGATGTCGTCCAGCGTTTCGCGCACGGCCTGACGGGCCGCCACGCGAGAACTTGCAGCGCGCTGCTGTTCGTTGTTGTCGGCATCCTCAACGCGTTGCATTTCTTCCTCCTCGCGTTCCTTGGCCTTGTCACGTGCGGTTTCCAGGGCATCCCAGATGCTGTTTTCACTCATGCCCACATTTGACCACTTGGAACGGGACGTGACAACCGTCCGGGGGAAACTGATTGTTCCGCCTCGTTCGTGACTTTCCATGGTGCTGCGACCAGGAATGAAAGGTGTGCCCCCGATGGATGTGATCGTATGAGAGGCTGGTCACATAAGAAGGACTATTGGTTCGGGGCCACGTGTCAACACAACCGGACCCGGCCAACACGTTCTGACCCGGAGGTTCTCATGTCCAGCATTGCCGGTGGCCCCGTGGACCACACTGCGCACCGCCCGGCGGCCCGAGTCCATGACCCCAAGAAGGCCCGCCGCGCCCTGATGGGTGCCTACGTGGGGACGTCCCTCGAGTGGTACGACTTCTTCCTGTTCGGCACCACGTCCGCCATTGTGTTCGCCCCGCTGTTCTTCGGCGGCGACGACCCGGCGCTGGCCACCATCAGCTCGTTCCTGCTCTTCGGTGTTGGTTTCATTGCCCGCCCCGTGGGTGCGTTGCTCGCCGGTCACTTCGGTGACCGCATTGGCCGTCGGACCATTCTGATGATCACCATCGTGGCCATGGGAGTGGCCTCCACCCTGATTGGCCTGCTGCCCACCTATGAGAACGCGGGACTGGTTGCGCCCATCCTGCTCGGGGTGTTGCGTTTCGTGCAGGGCATGGCCGCCGGTGGTGAATGGGGCGGTGCCACGCTGCTGGCCGTGGAGAACGCGCCTGAGAACAAGCGTGGGTTCTCAGGATCCGTGGTGCAGCTGGGTTCACCCACCGGCACCATTCTCTCCAGTGTGATCGTGGCCGCCGTGGTGGCCGCATCCGGTGAGCAGTTCCTTGAGGGTGCCTGGCGTATCCCGTACCTGATCTCCATCCTGCTGGTCGCCGTGGGCGTGTGGATCCGGTTGAAGGTCGACGAGACCGATGACTTCAAGGAAGCCGAAGCGGCCAGGGCCGCCTCGCCCGCCGAGAAGGAAAGCGCACCCGTCGTCGAAATCATCCGGACCGTCCCGGGTCGCCTGCTCGTGGGCATCGGCACTTACCTGTTCGGCAATGCCGGTTTCTTCATGCTCACCACGTTCATGATCAGCTACGTGGTCATGGAATTGGATTTGCCGTCCACGGTGATCCTGAACGCCATCACCTGGGGTGCCGTGGCGCAGATCGTGTGCATGTTCGTGGCCGGCAAGGTCGCGGACAAGACCAGCCCCTCCGCCGTGGTGGTGGTCGGCTATGTGATTGCCGCCCTCGTGGCCTTCCCGATCTTCTGGCTCGTGGATACCCGTTCCGCCGCCATGATCACGATGGCGCTGATCCTGGGCCTGGGCTTCGCCTCGATCGCCTACGCCACCGTGGGCACCGTGTTGACCCAGCTGTTCCCGGTCAAGATCCGTTATTCAGCGATCGCGCTCTCGGCCAACCTCGCGGGCATCGTGGCCGGCTTCATGCCGGCCCTGGCCCAAACCATCCTCTCCGCCACGGGTGGCGGGTCGCTCGGTCCCGCGATCCTGTTGTTCACGATCGCCGTGATCTCCCTGGTGTCCTCCATCAGCGCGAGGATCCTCATTCGGCGAGACGATGCCCAGGGCATCGACCACATCGGCGGGGAACTGCTCAACCGCACGTAACCTCCGGAGGAGACACATTTGGAGCGTCCCACCCGCAACCTCACCGTTATCAACGCCGTGGTGTACGACCCCGGCAGCGCGTACGAAACCGCACCGCGCGGCGTCGTCGTGCGCGATGGGGTGATCACCTTTGTGGGCAGCTCGGAGCAAGCGCGCGAGCGCAGCGCCCCTGGCGCCCCGGTGATCGATGCGGGTGGGCGTTTTCTCATGCCGGGGCTCATTGAATCGCATGGCCATCCAGGAATGTATGCCAGGAGCCTGCTGCAGGTGGATTGTCGCCCAGCCGTCACGCCCACGGTCGAAACCATCGTGTCCGCCATCTCTCACGAGGCCGAACGCGCTGAGCCCGGCGAGTGGCTCGCGGGCTGGGGCTATGACGAACACCGCATGGAAGGCCCCGGCCCCACGCTGCAGGATCTGGATCGCGCGGCGCCCGAGAATCCCGTGTTTCTGCGCCGCACGTGCGCGCACATGGCGCTGGTGAACACCGCCGCGCTGGAACGGGTCGGTATCACCGATGACACCGCGGATCCGTCCGGTGGTTGCATCGTGCGTGAGCCGGACTCGGGCCGTGCCACGGGCCTGCTCCAGGAGAAAGCGATGTCCCTGGTGGACCTCCCCACGGACACCCCCGAAGGGATGACCGCGGGAATGCGCCTCGCTCTGGATGACCTCGCCGGCAAGGGCGTCACCACGGTCCACGACATGAGCTCCGGGCCCATCGAGATGGGCGTCTACCAAACCCTGCTCGCCGACGGCGCACTAACGGTGCGCTTCCGGCCGTGGTACTTCGCGCTCGCGCAGGGTGAGTTCCCGGGCAGCTACGACGCCGTTCTGGGCACCGGCCTGCGCAGCGGTTTCGGCAACGACATGCTGCGGTACCAGGGGCTCAAGTTCGTGCTCGACGGCTCCGTGGGCGGTCGCACCGCCGCGCTCGCCGAGCCGTTCGAGGGCAGCAGCTCGCGCGGAATCCTCTACTACGACACCTCGGAGATCGAACCACTCGTGGTCCAGGCCATTGCTGCGGGTCAACGAGTGGCCGTGCACGGGATCGGTGAGCGCGCCGTGACCCAGGCATTGGATCTGATCGAGGCCGGCGGGCGAGCTGCGGGGCATGGTCACTACGACACCCTGGTCCGTTCGAGGCGGCACCGGGTGGAACACTGCGGGTTACCCAATCAGGACGAACTGGACCGGCTGCGGGACGGCAACATCATTGCCGCGGCCTCCACGGCTTTTCTATACGAGCTGGGCGACAGCTACCTCAACAACCTGGGTCCCGAACGGATCGCGCGCACCTATCCCATGCGCACATTCATCGACCACGGAATCCAAGCGCCCATCAATTCGGACTTCCCCGTGACCACACCCAATCCCTGGCTGGGCATGTATGCCGCCGTGGCCAGGCGGACCTCCTCCGGCAGGCTTCTGGATACCGTCCAGAACATCTCCGTGGCGGAAGCCATTGCCGCGTTCACCACCGTTGCCGCCCGCACGTCCTTTGAAGAAGACCGGTTGGGCCGCGTCACGGAAGGTTTTCTGGCAGACCTGGTGCTTATGGACCGCGACCCGTTCAGTGTTGAGACCGAGGACCTCAAGGACCTCCGACCGGTTCTCACCGTGTGTGACGGCCGGGTCGTTTACCGCGATGAAGCGCAGAACAACCACTGAGACTGCGGGTTGCCCACCACCGTTGACGGTCTGAGGCCCCGCACGGGTTGGCCGGGTACCGTGGCCCCTTCAGCCGCCGACGAGGGGAACACGACTGCATGGGTGCCACTGCGCAACTAACCACGGAACCGCATCGGATCATCGAACACCGTAATATTCCGGGAAACCTGCTCCGCGGTGCTCTGATCGGCACGGTGGAAACCATCCCCGGGGTGTCCGGCGGCACGGTCGCGCTGGTCGTGGGGATCTACGACGAGCTTATCGACTCCGCCTCCCACGTGGTCAGTGCGGGCAAACGGGCCATCGTGGGCCCGGACCGGGTGGCCGGGGCGAAGGAAAACCTGGTCCGGGTTCACTGGCGAATGATCATTCCCGTCATGCTGGGCATGGTGCTGGCCGTGTTCACCATTGCGGGCCCCATGTCTCGCGCGGTCGAGGCTCATCCGGAGGTCATGCGTGCCCTGTTCTTCGGCATGGTGTTGGTGTCGGCGGCCGTTCCCATTCGTCTGGCCGGGAGGAACTGGCGTGCCCTCGACTGGCTCATGGGCCTAGCGGGGTTCCTCTTCGCGTTCTTCATCGTCTCGATCCCGCCCACCACGGTGGAGCCCAACCCCGCGATCATCGTGCTCGCGGCCGCCATCGCCGTCTCCGCGCTGCTGTTGCCGGGGTTGTCCGGATCCTTCATCTTGTTGACCATCGGTCTCTACCAGCCCACCTTGCAGGCCGTGGACGAATTGGACCTAGGGTACCTGGGACATTTCATGCTCGGTGCCGTTCTGGGCATGGCGGTCATCGTCAAGGGCCTCCAGTGGCTCTTGGCCTTCCGCTACCGCCCCACCATGGTGGTCCTGGCCGGACTGATGCTCGGCGCACTGCGCGCGTTGTGGCCGTGGCAGGTGGACGACCGTACGCTCGAAGCGCCCGGCGCGAACTGGCCGCTACTGCTGCTGGTCGCTGCCCTGGGCGGCATTGCGGTGGGGATCCTGTTGTACGTGGACCACAAGATGTCCACGCGCCGGGCCCAACTGGAAGCCGTCCGCGTGGACCCGGACGCCGGCGCCTAGGACTCCTCGCCGCGCGGTGTCGGGGGCGTGGTGCCCTGACCCGTGAAATAGGCGACCACTCGCCCGTCGGCCTCCAGAACGACGTCGCAAATTTGGTTCCTGCCAAAACTCACCCGCCGCGTGGCCGTTGCGGTGACAGCTTCGCCCGAGTGGGCGGGGGCCACGAAGGTGATTTCCGCGTTGCGTGTGACCACCCGGGTTCCGGCGGTGGCGCAGCAGTAGGCAAGGGCGGTGTCGGCCAGGGTGAACAGGTAGCCGCCGTGGCTCATGCCATGGCTGTTGGCCATGTGATCGGCGATCGGCATGGTCATGACCACGCGCCCCTGGTCGATGTCCCCCAACTGAATGCCCAGGTGCTGCGGGGCGGGGTCGTTGCGCAAGATGTCGTGGAGCATGTCGCGAATGGCGGGCATATCGTTGGGGTCAGCGTGCATGTGGAGCCTCCGGGAAGATCAGAAGTAGCAAAGCTCTTTATCACTGTAGGTGCGGCGGCTCGATGTGGGGACCCTCGGGCCACGAGAATGTGAGGCAGGGGCGATGAAACCCTTCATCATCACGTTCGTGAACGGCATGGGCCTGGTCCTCCACTTCTTCATTGCCTCGTCGTTGTGGGGCTGGGCCAGAAAATGCGGTCAATGCTCGCAGAACGCTTTATTTTTAGGGCCCAACATGCTTATGGTCAGACCACAGGGATCGAGTCCCCGTTCCCGATCCCATGAGTGCCCCGGAGGCCCATGATGAAAGCAGCACGGTTTTACGACCGAGGCGACATTCGCATTGAGGAGATCCCCGAGCCTGCGGTGGCTCCTGGTGAAGTAGGAATTAAGGTGGCCTGGTGCGGCATCTGCGGCACTGACCTGCACGAGTACAAGGATGGGCCGGTATTCTGTCCTACCCATGACACTCCGCATCCCATCTCAGGTGAAACTGCTCCAGTTACTCTCGGGCATGAGTTCTCCGGAGTGATCGATGAGCTTGGTGAAGGAGTGGAGGATCTTGAGATCGGCCAGCACGTGGTGGTCGAGCCCTACATCATTGGTGACGATGTCGACACCGGCCCTGATTCCAAGGACTACCATCTGTCCCCGAACATGAACTTCATCGGCCTCGCCGGACGTGGCGGTGGCCTGGGAGAGCGCATCGCTGTCAAGCGCCGCTGGGTCCACCCCATCTCCGATTCGGTGAGTTTGGATGAGGCAGCCTTGATTGAGCCCCTGTCCGTGGGGTATCACGCGGTCGAACGCTCCGGCGCGAAGGCCGGTGACGTAGCTGTAGTGGGTGGCGCCGGCCCCATTGGCTTGTTGACGGCCGCTGTGCTCAAGGCGCTGAATATCACCGTGGTGGTATCGGAGCTCTCCCCGCTGCGCCGCGAGAAAGCACTGGAGACTGGCGTTGCCGACTACGCGTTGGATCCGCGCGAAGTGGACGTGGCTGCGGAAGTCCAGGAGATCACCGACGGCAAGGGCGCGGATATTGCATTCGAGTGCACCTCCGTCCAGGTCGTGTTGGACACCCTTATGGACGCGCTTCGGCCCACTGGAGTGCTGGTGGTCGTATCGATCTGGGCGGAGCGGTCCAACTTCGATATCCACAAGCTGGTGATGAAGGAGATTGACCTGCGCGGCACTATCGCATACGTGAATTCCCACCCCGCCACCATCGAGCTCGTGGAGTCCGGCAAGATCGATCTGAAACCGTTCATCACCGGAAAGATCGGGTTGGAAGGTCTGGTGGATGAAGGGTTCGACACTCTCATTCACCGCAATGAGACGGCGGTCAAAATCTTGGTGTCCCCTTCGGGGGAGGGCCTGTGAGCGACTCCTGTTGATTTTACGGAATCTAGAAAACCCGGCGTCGCTCACGCATGAGTGGCGCCGGGTTTTCGACGCCGCCCCGTCCCGCTTGCGGTGATTGACACCTGGTGTTTGTCGTGGCCGATTGTCCGTAGGATGCGGTCACCCGGTCAGCAAGCGAGCGAGGACAATGCGCATGTCGAACGACACGGCACATAAAGATTCTGGTCAGCACACTGATCTGACCATGGAGCAGTGGCGGACGGTGATTCGCCGTTCATTCGCGGCACTGGAGATCACGGCCCCGGACGAGGAACGCTTCCGCGCGAACCTGCGCGCCGTGGAACTCGATGACGTTCACCTGTTCGACATGACCACCGACGCTCATCGAGTGATCCGTACGGCGCAGCTGGTGGAACAGGACCAGGGTGAGTACTTCAAACTCAGCCTGCAGCTCGACGGTGAGTGCCTGCTGCGACAGGACGGGCGCGAGTGCACATTGCGCCCCGGTGACCTGGGGTTGTACGTGGCGTATCGGCCGTACGAGCTGGAGTACCGCGGACCTCAACATTCCATGGTCATGACGTTTCCCCGCTCCGTGGTGCACATGACACCGGCGCAGGTTGAATTGGTGACCGCTCGGCGAGTCACGCAGGATCACGGATTGGGCAGGGTGGCCGCGCCCATGTTCCGTGATCTGGCGGAAAATATGGATGTCCTGCACGGACCCCACGCGATGCGCCTGGTTCGCAGTGCCCTTGGAATGCTCGTGAGCGTGCTGTCCTCCGACGTCCTGGAACTGAGCGCGGAGCAGTCCGGTGATCTCTTGGTGCAGCAGGCCTCCGCCTACATCGACGACCACCTGGGGGATCCTGAGCTAACACCCGGCGCCATTGCCAAGGCGCTGTACGTGTCGGTCCGGCAGCTGCACAGCAGGTTCGCGGCCCAGGACCTGACGGTCTCCTCATCCATTCGTCTGAAGCGGTTGGAGGCCATTCGAGGTGATCTTGCGGATCCCGCGCTCGCGGACGAGACCGTACAGGCGGTGAGCGGCCGATACGGTTTGTTGGATCCCGCGCACGCGAGCAAGTCGTTCAAGGCCGAGTTCGGCGAAACACCGTCCGCCTACCGGCGGCGCATTCTGGCCGGGTCCTGACGTATTCAGCCCGAACCCGGCCGGGAGCCGTTGGCTGGGCTCAGACTTTCAGTTCCTTGATCATGTTGCGTGCCGTGCTCAGTCCAGTTTCGATGGCGCCGTCCACGACGACGCCGCGCCAGCCCCGCGCCCAGTCCGCCCCCGCGAAATGCAGCCGGCTATCGGTAGCGCGGAAGTGGTGCCACCCGTTGGTGAACTGCCCCGAACGCAGTGTGGCCCAAGCCTGACCGCTCCACTTGTCCGCCACCCAGTCATGGCCGGTGGAGTCCACGACCTCCAAGTCCGGTCGCCATTGATTGATGATTTCCTGACCGTGTTTCGGGTCGTTGAGATCCACCAGGTCGTGGTGGGGGCCGAATCCCACGCAAATGGTGGTGTCGTCGTCCATGAAGAACTCGCTGCGCAAGATCGCCATTTTGGCGGGGGTGGGTGCGTAGCCAAGGATGCTGTGGTGACCCTTGACCTTCACCCAGATCTTGCATCCGGTGGAGTTCCACTTCTTGTCGACGATGTTGCGCATGCCTTCGGGTAGCGCCGGAGTGAATTCGATCGTGGGCAGCGCACCCACGGGCACCGTGACGATTACGCCGTCGCAGGAAATGCGTTCGCCGTTCTCCAGGGTGACCGTGGCGCCGGCCGACCGGTGGTCAATGGACGCGACCGGGGTGTTGAGCCTGATGGGGCAATTGAGGTCGGCGGCGATGTTCTCGTAGATTCCCCGCATGCCGTTCGTGAGTTTGTACCGAAGTGTTTGTTCCTCCATGAGGCTCATCCGATGATCGGACAGCGCAGCCCACTGCTTGGCCATGAGCGGCGACCCCAGTTCCGGGTCCCCGATGTACCCGGCGGCCCAGAAAGCGTTGCAGAGATCGATCTCTTCCTGGGAGAAGGAGCCGTCCCGTAGGCAATCCAAAACGCTGCCTTCATCCGCGGCCAGGAACCGCCGGCGAAGTTCCGGGGTGCTGCCGCTGGTTTCGTCCAGTACGTGCAGTGGCTCGTAGGGGTACGGGAAGAACTCGCGAGAGTCCTCAAAAATCTTTTGCATGGGGCGGTCGATCGCCGCTTCGAGGTCCGCCTCGGAACCGTGTTTGACCAAATCACCCGTGACCCAATATGCGTCATCACAGAATGGGCTGGGGTAGATGCTCTGGTCGTACCGCGTGATCTCGGACCACACGTGCGGTTGCATCCAGTGCACCCAGGTCGCACCGAGTTCGAGGGGGCGACCCATGCGTTCCTCAGTCCACGCTCGTCCGCCGATACGCTCCCGGGCTTCAACGATTTCCACGTCTACGCCGGCCATCTGCAGTTCGCGAGCGGCGACCAGGCCGGCGAAACCGGCCCCGACAACTACGACATGGGGATTGCTCATGGTAATTCCTCCGGTGAATGGGTTGTTGATCGAATCAGGAATGAGGGTGGTTGGTGACCACGGGAAGTTCTTGCGATTCGGGGATCTGATCCTCGTGCTGCATGGCCCGGTACACGTCCGGGCGGAGTCGCCTGATGACCTCACCCCAGATCAGTCCCACCACACCCGAGCCAATGATGATGCCCGGCATGATGGCCACCAGCGGTGATGGGCCTTCCGCTCCGATCATGAGATCGAAGTTGACCAGGATGAGGGCGGCCACGGTGAGCAACCCGAGTGCTGAGATCACCGGCGCCACCACGCGAGTGCCCACACCGTGTCCGTGGTGATTGCGAGAAAACCAAGCCACGACCGCAATGGATGTGACGGCCAGGAGGAACACCAAACCAAAGGCTGCGGCATTGGTCAGCCAGGTGAACAGAGTCAGAACAGGGAACAGATCTCCCAGCGGTGAACCTGCTCCGGCTATGGCGAAAACCACAATCACAATGATCGCCACGCAGGACTGGGCAAGGGACCCGGCAAACGGAGCTCCGGTCCTGACGGATGTCAGTCCGAGTTTCTTTGGCAGCACCCCGGTACGGCCCAGTGCAAAGAAGTACCTGGCGGCGCCGTTGTGGAAGGCGACCAGAGCAGCGAGCAAGCTCGTGATGAAAAGGACGTTCGCGACGTCGGCGAGCAGTGTGCTGCGTTCGGCGAGCCACACGAACACCAGGTCCGGCCCGAGTTCTTGAGATGAGGACACGATGTTTGAGGCCCCGACACCCACGGAGAACGCCCAGGACGAGAACATGTAGAACACGGCAATCACGGCCACTGCAATGTAGGTTGCTCGGGCCACGGTCTTCCGGGGGTTCTTGGTTTCCTCAGAGTAAATGGCGCCCGATTCGAACCCCATGAATGCCGCGATGCCAAAGGCCAGGAGCACTCCGATTCCGGGAGTGAAGAAGTTCTGCGGGTCAAGGGTTTGCAACCCGATTCCCTCCGGGGCGGCTACGAGCGCCAGGACGGAGACCACACCCACCACGAGAAACTCTAAGGCGACCAAAATGCCCAGTACCTTGGCGGAGAGGTCCACGCTGTTAACACCCAAAACACCGACAATCACCCACCCGGCCAGCGCAGCGAGCCACCACGGAACCGTCATGCCGGTCAGACCAGTGATCAAGGTGGCCAACGAGAAGCCGAACAGTCCATACAGACCAACCTGCATCATGTTGTAGGAGACCAACGCCAGGATGGCCGCGGCGATGCCTTGCCTGTTTCCCAGGCCTTCGGCCACGTACGCGTAAAACGCTCCGGCGTTCTGAACATGCCCACTCATGGCGCCGTATCCAATGGCGAATACGGCGAGGATGAGTCCCAGGATCAGATAACCCACCGGCACACCCAGAAGACCGGATACCGCGAAACTGGTCGGCACGCCGCCGGCGAGGACGGTCAAGGGCGCTGACGCGGCGATGATCATGAATACCAGGGCTGTGGTGGACAGATGACGCCTCGCGAGGCGAGTAGGTTGCTGCACGGTGAGCCTCCGATGCGGGTTTCAACAGGTTTATCCCATTGTTAGCCAGCTCACACCCGCAAGGCGTTGTCCAGGAGTGCTGGGCACTTGTCATTGGCTGCGGGGTGCTGCTTGAGACGTCGCGAGGTGAACGCCGGAGCCCTCGCCTGCACCGAGGAGCAAGACGGCTGCACGGGCAGACAACATGAGCGGCGTGACACAAGCCACAATGGATGCAGAACGAGGCCTTCGCCAGCCGTTGGCGGACCACCGGCATCCAAGGAGCACCCATGAGCACGTATCAAGAACTGTTGTCAGCCATTGCAGATCCCTCCGGTCGCGAGATTCTCGACCCCGCCTCGGGGGAGCTGGTGGGCAAGGTCCACGAGTCCACGGTCGCCGAACTGAACCGGGCGATCGAGGCGGCCCGCGCTGCGCAACCGGAGTGGGCGGCGTCGGGCCATGCCAAACGGTCCGAGTACCTGCATCGCGCGGCGGATGCGGTGGAGGCCAACGCGAAGGCGCTCGCGGAGCTGCTCTCCCGTGAGCAGGGCAAGCCGATCAAGAACGGCCCGAACGCGGCCTTCGAGGTGGGTGCATGTGCCGCATGGTTGCGCGCCAATGCGGACACGCCCATGGAGTCGGAAGTTCTCGTGGATGATGAATCCGGCAAGGCCGAACTCCACTACATGCCGCTGGGAGTGGTGGGTGCGATCGGCCCGTGGAACTGGCCCATGATGATCACCGTGTGGCAGGTTGCCGCCTCGCTGCGCATGGGCAACACCGTGGTGGTCAAGCCCTCCGAGTACACGCCGCTGTCCGTGTTGGGGCTTGTCCACGTGCTCAATCAGGCGCTACCGGAGGACGTGTTGCATGTAGTCCCGGGCGGCGGAGAGATCGGAAAGGCGCTGACCGAACACACAGGGATCGACAAGATCATGTTCACCGGCTCCACCAAGACCGGCCAGGCCATCATGCGATCCGCCGCGGATGGACTGGCGCGCCTGACGCTCGAGCTGGGAGGTAACGACGCCGGTGTCGTTTTGCCTGACGTGGATGCTCAGAAGATCGCGGGCGACCTGTTCTGGGGCGCGTTCATCAACACGGGCCAGACCTGCGCTGCCCTCAAGCGCCTCTACGTGCACGAAGACGTCTACGACGACGTGTGCAACGCCCTGGTTGAGGTGGCCCAGCAGATGCCCATGGGCAACGGGCTCGAGGAGCAGAACGTGCTGGGCCCACTGCAGAACAAGCAGCAGTACGACATCGTGGCCGGCCTGGTGGAGGACGCCAAGAATGGTGGCGGCCGGGTGCTGATCGGCGGTGATCCGCAGGCTGACCAGCCCGGTTATTTCTATCCGACCACGTTGATCGCGGACCTGCCCAACGACAATCCGCTGGTGGCGCAGGAACAATTCGGTCCGGCTCTGCCGATCATCAAGTACTCGGACCTGGACGAGGCCATCGCCATGGCCAACGGCCTGGACGTGGGATTGGGCGCCTCGGTGTGGTCCTCCGATCCGGACGCCGCGTTCGAGGTGGCGCAGCGGATCGAGGCAGGCACGGTGTGGATCAACAAGCACGGGGCCGTGGATCCGCGTGTGCCGTTCGGCGGCATCAAGAGCTCCGGTTACGGCCTGGAGTTCGGGGTGGAGGGCCTCAAGTCCGTGGCCGCGCCTAAGGTGATCTCCCGGTAACGGTCGACGACGCCGCCCGGTCCGGCGCCAGCCGATGGACACCAGGGCCGGCGCCGTTGGAATGTCTCGGGGCCGCATTGCGTTGTTGTCTTCGGAAAGTGTCCGGGCGGGTTATTTGCCGCGACCCGGAGAGAACCGTGGAAGGATGCATATGACTACTCTTTTCGACCCGCTGACGGTGGGCAAGTACGAACTGAATAACCGCGTGGTGATGGCCCCGCTTACCCGCATGCGGGCAGATGCGGACGGCGTGCCCACGGACATCATGGTGGAGTACTACGCCCAGCGTGCATCGGCCGGCCTGGTCGTTTCCGAGGGCACGTTCCCCACGCTGGTGAGCCGCGGTTACATGAACGAGCCGGGCCTGGCCACGGATGAGCAGGCTGCCGGCTGGGGTCGCGTGGCCGAGGCTGTGCACAAGCGCGGTGGCCTGTTCTTCATTCAAATCATGCATGCCGGACGTCTGGTCCACCCCGCGTTGACCGGCGGGCAGCAGGGTGAAGCTCCCAGTGCCATCGCGTCGGGTGAGCCGATTCACATCCCGGGTGGTAAGGCCGATACTCCGGAGCCGCGTGCCCTGGAACTCGAGGACCTGCCGCACGTGCGCGATGAGTTCGTGGCCGCCGCCCGCCGCGCCGTGGACGCCGGTGTTGACGGTGTGGAACTGCACAGTGCCAACGGCTACTTGTTGCAGCAGTTCCTAACCCCGGCATCCAATCAGCGCACTGATGAATACGGCGGTTCCCCGGAGAACCGTGCGCGCTTCGTGATCGAGGTGACGCGCGCGGTGGCCGAGGAAATCGGTGCCGATCGCGTGGGCATCCGAATCTCGCCGCAGCACAACGTGCAGGGCGCGGTGGAGGCCGATCACGCTGACGCCGTGGCCACGTACGAAGTCCTGGTCGACGGCATCAAGGACCTGGGTCTGGCGTATTTGTCCATGTTGTACAAGGACATCGACAGCCCGTTCGTGCAGGATCTGCGCACTCGCTTCGGCGGTCCGTTCATGCTCAACAGCGGGTTCAGCGAGCACACGGATCTGGAAGAGTCCGAGCACATTGTGCAGGACAACATCGCCGACGCCGTGGTGGTTGGCCGGGCACTCATCGCCAACCCGGATTTGGTCGAGCGCTGGCGCGATGGCCTGGAGCTCAACAAGCCGGACAGCAAGACCTTCTACGGTGGCGGGGCTCGCGGTTACACCGACTACCCGTTCGCGAAGGTGGCGGTGCAGTAGGTTTTACGCGCATCCTTGCCCCAAGTAGCTTGGCTGTGCACGTGGTGGGCCGTTAGAGCCGCCGCGGACATCTCAGGGGCCGGTGGAACCCTTTTCCCTAGCGGGAAGGGTTCCAACGGCCCCTGATGTGTATTTGAGGGTTCTAGCGCGCCAGGAGATGCGGCCTACTCCTCACCCAGCAGCATCCGTGCGCCCTTCTCGCCGATCATCGCCGACGGTGCATTGGTGTTTCCCGTGGTCACGGACGGCATGATCGACGCATCGACCACGCGGAGCCCTTCCACCCCGTGCACCTTGAGGGTCGCCGGGTCCACGACTGCCATCGGATCGGTGCCCATCCTGCAGGTGCCGACTTGGTGGTGGTAGGTAGTCACCGCCCGGTCCATGTAGGCGTTCTCTTCCTCCTCGGTGGCGAGGTCGGACTCGGGATAGACCTCCCGTGCACCCCAGTCCTCGGCCAACGGCGCGCTCCTGACCATCTCCCGCGCTTGCCGGAACGACGCTCGCAACGATTCCCGATCCCGCGGATCTGCGAAGATCTGCGGATCGTACTCGGCGGGATCCGCGCTGCTCGGCCCGGTCAGGCGGATGGTCCCGCGCGAATAGGGCCGCACCAGGCCGCTGTGCAGTGTGAACGCATTGGCGGGTCCGGTCATGGTGTCGTCGTACATCGGGACGCAGAAGTGGATGGGTTGGGTGTCCGGTCGATCCTGCTCCGGTCCCGAGCGCCAGAACAGGTGCGTTTGCGATATCGATTGCTCGTCCACCTGGTGATCGACGGCCCGGCTGGTGGCTTCCGCAATGACGGGCAGCAGCAGATGGTCGTGCAGGTTCTCACCCACACCCGGCAGATCCACGATCGGTTCGATGCCTACTTCGCGCAGATGATCAGCCGGCCCGATACCCGAGCGCATCAGAATCTTGGGGCTGTCCAGCGCCCCGGCGCACAGGATGACTTGATCGGCGCGAATCACATCGCCCGATCCGGTTTCCCTGGCCGCGGGGTCCTCTGATTCCACCCCTTCGACTTCTTGGTTGTTGCCGGCGTGCAGCTCCACACCGACCACCGCGCCGCCCCCGATCAGCAACTTCTCCACGATCGCCCCGGTGCGAACCGTGATCTTCCCCGCCTCGACCAGCGGCTTCACGTACGACGTGTAGGTGGTGCAGCGTTTTCCGTTCCGGATGGTCAGCTGCTCGTAAGAGACGCCGTCCTGTTGGTCACCGTTGTAATCGGGATTGAACTCCACACCCACCGCTTCCGCCGCGGCAATGATCGACTCGAAGATTGGGCTGCGCTTGTAGTTGCCCACCACGGGAATCGGTCCGTCCTTGCCGCGGGGGTTGAGATTGTCAGGCGACGCGGCGCCGTCGTAATTTTCCAGGGCTTCGAAAACGGGGCCGACGTCGCTCCAAGACCACCCGTCGCAACCCGCCGCGGCCCAGTCGTCGTAGTCGAGTGGGTTACCGCGTACCCAGATGGATGCGTTGAGTGCGTGGGAGCCGCCTAGGACGCGGCCCCGTGGCCAGTGGATGACCCGGCCGGAGGCGTGTTCTTGCGGGACGGTGAAGTAATCCCAGTCCTCCGCGCTGTGCCACAGTTCGCCCAGGCGGGGGAGCTCTGCAATGGCGGGGTTCGTGTCCTGCCCGCCGGCCTCCAGAAGAGTCACTGTGTGACCGGCCGCGGCCAACCGCCCCGCAACGATGGATCCTGCTGTCCCGGCGCCAATCACCACGGTGTGCTGGCCGGAGTTGTTCGAATTCGTGTGTGCCATGAAGACACTATGCGCCTAAATGTGATCTACGTCTCGTGCTTCAGTGCATGGGTTTTGGTGGTCCGTGCAGGGTGCACCCGGTGTGCCGTTAGAGCCATCGATTACACGGGAAGTGCCGTTGGAACCTTCATCCCTTGTGGGAAAGGTTCTAGCGGCCCCTGGTGTGCATCTGAGGGTTCTAATCTGCCACCAGCCGCTCCACCACCCGGAACTCCTGCATCACCACTGGCGTGCTGTCATCGAGTTGGCCGGCGGGGGAGTGGGCGGCCCAGTACTCTTCGTGGTCCCGGCGCCAGTCCGTCAACGAGGTGTGGCCCTCGCCCTCGGCAACCACATGGGACCAGGGGATATCGCTCAACGGCACGATGGTGACCGCGATGGTCTCAAGGACTGCAACGCCACGGTCATTGGAGTTCAGCAAGAGCTCCAGCTCACCTGGCTCAGGCAGCGGTTCACCTTCAACGTCGTAGTCCGAAACCAGCGAACTCGTCGCCGTCTTCTGACCGCGGAGGATTAGCAACACCAGTCGATTCCGCAGCGGCCCCGGCGGACCGAACTCGGCGGACCTCACACCCTGATCCATGCCCCAAGTATGGCGTGACGCCTCACCTCCGTTGCACCTGGTGTGTCGTTCGAACCTTCGCCTACATCTGAGGTGCCGTTGGAACCCTTCTGCCCAGCGGAAAAGGCTCTAACGACACCTGGAGTGCATCTAAGGGTTCTAACGACCCCTCACATGTGAAGTAGTGCCCCACCGAACCACCAAGTGCTTGAGCCCCGAGTGCCACCGATCCTCCAAGTGCGCGTGCCCCTCACGCGTGAGGAAAGGTCCCGCCGAACCCCCAGGCACGCACCGACGACCGGGCCCACGCCCACTCTCACCCGTGACCAACCCCTCCCCTCCACCCAGCGCCAACCGCCCGATTCGCGAGTACCATTTGAGACGAACTTAGAGGGATCGGTCCGCACGTGTGGTCGGGTGTGCGGTGGTTTGATGTACCCGGAGGATCCTTTTGCCCAGCTCGACCGCCCCGCAGGCGCAGACGCCACTCTCAGCACAGGATTCGCTCGTTGCCGCAGGTGGCTGGCCGTTCCTGATCACGGCCTTCATCGGTCGCCTGCCTGCGGCCACGCTGCAACTTGGGCTGCTGCTGTACGTCAGCGGCGCTGGACTGAGTCTTGGTCTGGCCGGCATCACGGTGGCAGCCGTGGGACTTGGTTCAGCAGTTGGCGCCCCGTTGGTCGGCAGGCTCATCGACCATTTCGGTCCGCTGCCCGTGGTTGTCAGCGCAACGCTCATCCAGTTGCTGAGCCTCACGGCCCTGCTCCTGACGGTCGTCAATGACGGGCCCACCCCCCTCATCCTCGTGTGCGCTGCCCTGGTCGGTTCCGCGAACCCGCAAGTGGGCGCGATCGCGAGGGCGCACTGGTCGGGCTTGGCGCGGCGGCGTCGGCAACCGCGACTGATCACCCGCGCGCTGGGCTACGAAACTGCCTGCGACGAAACCAGCTTCATCCTGGGTCCCGTGATTGCCGGTCTGCTCGTCGGATTACTCGGTCCCAACCCCGCTCTGCTCACCATCATGGCGTGGGTGATCGTGGGCCAGGGCGCGTTCATCATGTACCTGGCGCGCCACCGCACCGAGCACGTCGCGGCCACGGTCGAGGACACTGCGGCGGGTGGCATCGGCAAGATTTCGATCGCCAAGGCGCTGCCGCCCATGATGGTGTGCCTGTGCGTGGGTACCGTGTTCGGCTCGACCCAGACCGCGCTGACCGCCGTCAACGTGCTGCGCGGCACGGAAGCTTACACCGGTGTCATTTACGGCTTCATGGGTGCGGGCAGCGCGGTCGCAAGCATTCTGGTCTCCCGCCTTCCCGAACGCTTCCCCTTGTCCTTGCGCGTGGCGATCGGCGCCTCCATCATCGGCCTAACTTGCCTGGGTCTGGTCACCCTGCCCAGCACCCCGGTCATCGCCGGCCTGTTCGTGATCATTGGCGTGGGCGTGGGCACCATGCTCGTGAGTTCATTCGGCCGCGGCGAGCGGATCGCGCCGTCGCACCGCATCGCCTCGGTGATGACCATGCTCACCACGTGCCTGGTGCTCGGCGTCTCGCTGGGCGCCGCTCTCGGTGGCGTGCTGTCCGTGCAACCCGAGCGCGGGTTCATGCTCACGATGGCCGCGGCCGTGGTCGGCATCCTCGCCTCCTTTGCCCTCCACATCACCAAACCCGGACGGCCCGCCACTCACCAGGAGTGACGACGCCGCCCGGGCCGGGTCGCGTGGGTCAGGTCAGGAGATCACGAGGTTGCGTCAGCGACGCCCCGCAGCCGCGGTTTCCTTGCGGTCCAGGGCACCCAGTTCGAGGGCCTCGGTGCGCGTGGTGTGCAGGTCGTCGATCTCGTCCAGGGAACGGTCTTTGGTCTCCTTGGCGGTCAGCGCTGCGACCACCGAGATCAATCCCGCGGCAGCGACGACCAGGGCCACGTTCATCCACTGGGCACCGTCCGCGCCGGCCACGGAGGTGGCCAGGATGGGAGTCAGACCACCGGAGATCGCAAAGCCGATCTGCGTGCCCAGGGCCAGGCCGGTCACGCGGACGCGGGTCGGGAACATCTCCGCGTAGAACGAGGGCCAGATGCCGTTGGCCATGGAGTAGAAGCAGCCGGACACCAGCGCACCCAGCACGAAGATGAGCGTCCAGTTACCGGCGGACACGGCGGCCAGGTAGGGGAACATGAAGCCCACCGCACCCAGCACGCCCACGACGAACACGGGCTTGCGGCCGATCTTGTCCGCCAGAAGTGCCCACGCCGGAATCGTGAACAGTGCCACGAAGTTCGCGACCACCGAGACCCACAGCATGGTGGAGCGTTCCAGGCCCACGATGGAGGTGGCGAAGGAGAGCGACCAGACCAGGAACACCACATTGATGGTGTTGACCATGGCGGCAGCGGCAATGCGGATCACGGCGGCCTTGTGGTACTTCAGCAGGGTGCTCAGGGGAGCGGTGCGCTTGACCTCGGCACCCTCGGCCTGGGCTTCCTCGAAGGCCGGCGGCTCTTCCAGGTGACGGCGGATCATGTAGGCCACGAACACCACCACGGCGGAGGCCCAGAACGGAACGCGCCAGCCCCAGCTGAAGAGCTGCTCCTCGGTGAGGATCAGGGTGAAGGGGATGAACACGGCGGTCGCCAGCAAGGTGCCGAACTGGGTGCCCTGCAGGGTCCAGCTGGTGGTGAAGGCGCGGTGGCGGTCATCGGAGTGCTCGAGCGAGACCGAAATGGCGCTCGCCTGCTCACCGGAGGCGGAGAGGCCCTGGATCACGCGGCACAGCACCAGCAGCGCCGGAGCCAAGAGGCCGGCCTGATCGTAGGTGGGCAAACAGCCGACCAAGAACGTGGCGCCACCCATCATGAACAGGGTCAGCATGAGCACGAATTTGCGCCCGTACTTGTCGCCCAGCGGCCCCATGATCAGTGCGCCCAGCGGGCGGACCACGTACGCCACGCCCACGGTGCCCATGGAGAACAGGATGGCCACGCCCGGGGACGCGTCTTCCGGGAAGAAGATGTGGTTCAGAACCAGTGCGGCGGCAGTGCCGTACACGGCGAAGTCGTAGTACTCCAGGGCCGAGCCGATCCAGCTCGCGAGCGCGGCCTTCTTCGGGGTCTTGGCGGGAGTCCCGGCCGAATGGTTGGGCGGGTTTTCGGCCCCCGGGGAGCCTGTGTGGTAGGTGGTGCTCATGAGAAGTCATCCTTCACGGAAGGCGTGGGATCGAACGTCCCCGCTGCGGTGATTGCCAAATATTGGAAATAGTTTTCAAATACTTGAAACACAAGCATGATGTGAGTCACACTGTTCGTCAAGTACCCGACGAAAAACAATCAGGAGCACATCATGAGCCCCACCCAGACCACCGTCTCGGCGGCGGACGCGGCAGGCGAGGCAGGCACGCAGGACAAGGCGCGCCCAGCCGATCGCTCCGGCACCGTGCGCAAAGGACTTACGCTCCTGGAACTGCTGGCCAACTACCCGCACGGGGCCACCGCGGGCCAGATCGTCGCCGACTCCGGCTACGCCTTCAGCACCTGTTACCGCCTGCTCACCACGCTGGTCGATTCCGGTTTCGCTGAGTTCGATGCCACCACCAAGCAGTACCGCCTGGGCCTGCTCGTGTTCCAGATGGGCCAGAAGGTCGCCACGGCCAGGGGATACTCGGGCGTCGCGCTCCCCATTCTCCGCAAGCTCACCGAAGCCACCGGTGAAAGCTCACTGCTGGCCGTTCTGGACGGCGACCGTTTCCTCACCGTGCACACCGTGGACGGCCCCAACCACCGCATCACCACCGACCCGGGAGACCGCGGCGAGCTGCACACCTCATCCCTTGGCCGCGCGCTGCTCGCCTTCAGCCCGCAAGAAACGCGCGACGAGTTGGTCGCCACCATCGACTTGGGCCAGCGCACCGACCGCTCCCTCACCGATCGCGACGACCTGCGGCGGATCCTCGAGGAAACCCGCGCACGCGGCTGGGCCTCCCAGGACCAGGAACACGATGACGGGATGTGCGCCGTCGCCGTGCCCGTCATGACCCCGGGTGGGCCGCTCGTCGCCGCGCTCGCGCTCGCCGCCCCCGTCTATCGCTGCGACCTGGCCGGCCTCGAGGAGCACCTGCCTTTGCTCAACGACGCCGCCGCCCAACTGGCCTCGCAACTCCCGCAGCGTCCGTAGTCACCGATACCTCGCTAGTCGCCGCGGCACCTGCCGACCCATCAACGCATCCAGTCACCTCAGTAGCCACGGATTCCCCGAAAGGAACCGCATGTCCACTCGCAATGAGTCCTTCCTGATCGGTTTGATCGGCGACGGCATCACCGAAAGCCTCACCCCACCCATGCACGAGCGCGAAGCCGATCACCACGGCGTGCGCTACCTCTACCGGCCCGTGGACCTCACGGTGATCAATCGCCCCGGATCGGACGTGGGCGAGTTGCTGCGCGCCGGCCGGGATCTGGGCTTCAACGGCTTCAACATCACTCACCCGTGCAAGCAGATCGTGCTGGAGCACCTGGACGAGGTGGATCCCCAGGCCGCCGCGATCGAAGCGGTCAACACCGTGCTGATCAGGGACGACAAGTTCATTGGCTACAACACCGACTGCTCCGGGTTCACGGCCGGTTTCCGTGCCGGCCTGCCCGGGGTCAACCTGGAACGCGTGGTCCAGTTCGGTTCGGGCGGCGCGGGTTCGGCGGTTGCCGAGGCCCTGCTCACCGTGGGCGTCCAGCGCCTGGATCTGGTGGATGTCGACGTCGCTCGCGCGGCTCAGCGCGCCGCAGCCCTAGCCGGGCGGTACCCGGGCGCCGTCGTCGAGACTGTCTCACCCGAACAGGCGCCCGAGCTCGTGAAGGGGGCGAGCGGCGTCGTCAATGCGACCCCCGTGGGCATGCATCATCACCCGGGCACCCCGTTCGATACCGCCCTGCTCAACGCGCAGCAGTGGGTCGCGGACGTGGTCTACCTGCCGTTGGCCACCGAACTCGTGACCGCGGCCAAGTCGCTGGGCTGCCAAGTGCTGGACGGCGGCCACATGGCGGTCGGGCAGGCGGTCGATGCTTTCAGGCTGTTCACCGATCTGGAACCGGACCGGCAGCGGATGCGCGACCACTTTCTGTCCCTGACCGGGCAGGCACCGGTGGCCAGCAAGCAGCAAGCGGGAGCGGCCCTGTGAGAACCAGCATCGCCACGGTGTGCCTGTCCGGCACGCTTGAAGAAAAAATGCAGGCTGCTGCGCTCGCCGGATTCGACGGGATCGAGGTGTTCGAGCAGGACTTGGTGGTTTCGCCGTCCTCACCCGAACAACTGCGAGACATGGCCGCGGAGCTGGGGCTGTCCCTGGACATGTACCAGCCCTTCCGGGACGGCGTGGAGGTCGCGCCGGACGCGTTCCCCGATTCGCTACGGCGGCTGCGCGACAAGTTCGAGCTGATGAATCGCCTGGGCACCCCGGTGCTGCTGATGTGCTCGAACGTGGCCACGGCGGCTTTGGATGATGACCAAGCGATCGCGGATCAGCTTCGACGGGCCGGCGAACTGGCCGCCGAATACGACATCAAGCTCGCCTATGAGGCCCTGGCCTGGGGCAAGAACGTCAACGACTGGCGCCGCGCCCACCGCATCGTGGAACTGGCCGATCACCCCGCCGTGGGCACGTGCCTGGACAGTTTCCACATCCTCTCCCGCGGGGACACCGTGGACGGGGTGGAGTCGATGGACCCGGAGAAGCTGTTCTTCGTCCAGCTGGCGGACGCGCCCCTGCTCAAACAAGACATCCTCTCGTGGTCGCGGCATCACCGCGTGTTCCCTGGCGAGGGTGACTTCGACCTGGTGGACGTGCTAGCTCGCCTGCACGAATGCGGCTACGCGGGTCCGGTCTCGCTCGAAATCTTCAACGACGCCTTCCGCCAGGCGGATGTTCACCGCACCGCCGTGGACGGGCTGCGCTCGTTGCGCTGGCTCGAAGACCAGACGGCGGACGCCGTGCGCGCGGCGGGGGAGGACCCCGCCCGTGAGCCGCTCGTGCTGACCGACCTGCCGGATCCCCAGCCGCCGCGGGCATGGGATTTCGTGGAACTGCGCACCTCCAAGCTCGGGCAGACCACGCGCCTGTTGCACCAGCTAGGGTTCGAGCTCGCCGGTCACCACCGCAGCAAGGACACCGTTCAGGCGTGGACGCAGGGCCCGGTGCGCATGGTCATCGCGGAGGATCTCGAGGCCTCGCTCGAGCAGCCCACTCGGCTGGCCGCCCTGGGCTTCCAGGTCGACAACCCCGACGACGCCGCCCACCGCGCCTCCCGCTTGCTCGCCCCGGTGGTCTGGCGCACCCAGCAGCCGGACGAAACCGTGCTGCACGGCGTGGTCGCTCCGGATGCCACCGAGATCTTCTTCGGTCCCCACACGGACAGCGGTGTGCCCCCGTGGTTGGAGGAGTTCGGCGCGGACCCGGCCGAGGCGACGTCGGAATCCCTGATCACCGGCGTGGACCACGTGAACCTCGCCCAGCCGTGGCAGCACTACGACGAGGCCGTCCTGTTCCTGACCTCTCTGCTCGACCTGCATGCCCAGCCCGCTCAGGAGGTCGCGGGGCCGTCCGGGCTGGTGCGTTCGCAGGTCATGCGGTCCGCGGATGAAACCGTGCGCATTCCGCTCAACGTGGCCCCCACCGCCGCGGAGCAAGGCGCGTACACGGGAGCGGCCTACCCCGAGCACGTGGCGCTGGCCTGCGCCGACATTGTTGCCGTGGCTCGACGCGCACGACGCCGCGGCCTCACCTTCCTGCCAGTTCCCGAGAACTACTACGAGGACCTCGTGGCCCGCTTCGATCTGGCCCCGGACCTGGTTGCGGAACTACGCGAGCACGGACTGCTTTACGACCGCGACGAGCACGGTGAGTTCCTGCACTTCTACACCGCGACCCTCGGTGAAGTGTTCGTGGAGGTCGTGGAACGCCGCGGTGGCTACCGCGGATTTGGCGCTCCCAACGCTCCCGTGCGGCTGGCTGCGCAGTACCGGACCTGGGAGGAAGCAGCGGGCACCATCTGATCACGGCTTACTGCACGGTAAGCCGCCATACTCGGCAGTAAACCGTCACGAAATGGCTCTGGGGTCGACTCGGCGCACCTGACAGACTGGAGCCAACCAGTCTTCGTGCGTAGAGAGCGGGATGTTCGTGAGTGATCAACGGTCCAATCAGACCAAGCCCGGTGACAATCAGCCCATGGTGTTCGAGCACAGCACCGCCGCCCAGCGGGTGTTGTTTGGCTCCGACAAGGCCGGTGAATTCCTCACAGCCGAACTCGGGCGGCTGAGCAGCACGCGTCCCATGATCATCACGGGTGGATCCGCAGAACGGGCCGCCCGGGAGATCACCGCCCGTCTCGAGCCCGGCCTGTGGTGGAACGAGGTGGTCCAACACGTCCCGGTGGAGCTCGCGGAGAAGGCGCGCGCGGCGGCGTCGGAAGCTAAGGTCGACGCGCTGGTGACCGTGGGCGGCGGCTCGACCATCGGTCTGGGCAAGGCCGTCGCGCTCACGTCCGGTCTGCCGCTGATCGCCGTGCCCACGACCTACGCCGGCTCCGAGGCCACCGACATGTGGGGCCTGACCGAGAACCGCACCAAGACCACCGGCCTGGATCCCAAGGTCCTGCCGGTCACCGTGATTTACGACGCCGCTCTGTCCCGTTCCCTGCCGGTGGGTCTGTCGGTCGCGTCCGGCCTGAACGGGATGGCCCACTGCGTGGATTCGTTGTGGGCGCCCAAGGCGGATCCGATCAATCGGACGTTCGCGCTCGAAGGCGCTCGCGCCCTGACGATTGCCCTGCGTGGCATCACCGCCGATCCGGACGATCTGCGCGCCCGCGAGATGGCGTTGTACGGCTGCTACCTTGCTGCGTTGTCCTTCGCATCCGCCGGCTCCGGAATGCATCACAAGATTGCGCACGTGCTGGGTGGGACGTTCAATCTTCCGCATGCGCAGGTCCACGCGACCGTCTTGCCTTACGTTTTGGCGTTCAACGCCCCCGCGGTGCCGGAGGTTTCGGCACGGTTGGCCGATGCTCTCGGCGCCGACTCCGGTGATGCAACCGAGGCCTTAAGCTCCCTGTATCGCGAGATCGATGCGCCCCGGGCGCTCGCGGACATCGGCTTCACCGAGGACGGGATCGCGGAGGCCGTGGAGCGCTCCCTGAAGGCCATCCCTGCATCCAATCCGACCACTCCGACGGAGGAGAACCTGACGGCGTTGCTGCGTGCCGCACGGAATGGTGACGATCCGGCCAGCGTGTCCGTGGCGGCGCAGCAGGCGTGATGGCAGTGCGCGGCGACTTTCGCGACGACCCGTTCCTCGCTCGGTTGGCAGATCAAGAACCATCCGCGTGGTTCAACCCGGCCGTGACCACCACCGCGGCGGGGTTGGTCGCGTCGGAACTTTCGTCGGACATCGTGGACGACGCCGCCGCGCGACTCGAGCGGTTCGCCCCGTGGATTGCCCAGGCGTTTCCGGAGACGGGGGACGCTCGCGGAGTGATCGAGTCACCGCTTCATGCCGCGCCGGACATGCAACGTGAACTGGGCCTGACGGCGGGCCGGTTGCTGCTCAAGCGCGACGACGTTCTGCCCGTGAGCGGCTCCATCAAGGCTCGCGGAGGAGTGCACGAGGTTCTCGAGTACGCGGAATCACTGGTCATGGAGGCGGGGTTGCTGCCGTCACCTGCTGAAGTCGGCGAGAGCACGAACCGCGCTGCGGAGAGCGACACGGATACGGTTCAGAGCCTGACCCCGGGTCTCACTGTGGCCGGCCATGAGGATGAAGTTGCCGGCATCACGGACTATCGCGTGTTCAGCTCGGATCCGTTCCGCGAACTCATGGCCGAGCACCGGGTGGTCGTGGGTTCCACCGGAAATTTGGGGCTGTCCATCGGTATCACCGCGGCCGCACTCGGGCTGCAAGCCACCGTTCACATGTCAACGCACGCGCAAGCCTGGAAGAAGGAACTGCTCCGCAGTTTGGGTGTTGAAGTGGTGGAGCACAGTACCGATTACACCGCTGCGGTGGAGGCAGGACGTAAAGCCGCGCAGGCCGACCCGACCACGCACTTCGTGGATGACGAGCACTCGGTCAGCCTGTTCGCCGGGTACGCCGTGGCGGGCCGACGGCTCGCGCGGCAGCTGGCGAATCAGGAAATCACGGTAGATGTGGATCACCCGCTGTTCGTCTACCTTCCGTGCGGCATCGGTGGTGCACCGGGCGGGGTGGCCTATGGACTCAAGCTGGAATTCGGAGATGCCGTCCACTGTGTCTTCGCCGAACCCACCGCGGCGCCGTGCATGATGCTGGGCGTCTACACCGGACTCCACGATGAGATCTCTGTGGCTGAACTAGGGCTGGACACCCACACGGTGGCGGACGGTTTGGCCGTAGGGAGACCATCAGGTTTCGTGGGGCGACGCATGCAGGGCCTCATCGAGGGTTACTACACGGTGGCCGATCAGCGGATGAAAGATCTGGTCAAAGCGCTGTATGCAACAGAGGGAATACTCGCCGAGCCCTCCGCCGCGGCAGCCCTTGATGGCCCGCAGTGGATCACCACCGATGCGGACTATCGTCAGCGAATGAACCTCACCGATCAGCGGCTGCAGAACGCTACCCACATCGCTTGGCTGACCGGCGGTGGCATGGTCCCCGAGGAAATCCAACGGAGCTACCTCGCTTGAAGCCTGACGCCTGCCTGCGGGAACCCGACGGTTGCCACTAAACGCCTGACGCCCGGCCGGCTGCGCACACCGAACGAGAAGCGCCAACGCCTAAGAAGCACCCCCAGCTTTCCCCAAGAAGTCTGCTTGCTCACACTCAGGCTCAGAAGGTGCACAGAGTGCAACAAGTGCCCTACTGTTGACACGTGAACTTTTCATGCCAGGGGGAAGCCCCCAAGGACAAGCGGGGTGCTCTCAAGTGGCACAACCGGCGCGCCATTGTGATGGCCGCGGGTGAGCTGGCTGATCTCCACGGCATTCAGGGGTTCTCCGTCGATGACCTGGCCAAGAAGGCAGGCGTCTCCCGGCGGACCATTTTCAACCACTTCTCATCGGCGGAAGATGCGGGGTACGAGTACCTCTCGGAATTGGTTTCACATCTCGTCGGGGCAATCCTTGCGGAACTTCCGGACCCTTCCGAGCTAGGTGATCAAACACTGGGTTCGGTGTATCGGGATCTGTGCACGGCGATGCGGGCTCACAGCCTGGTCGAAGCGCTGCGCCCGCTCCTGATCCAGGCAACTGAGGTCAAAGAATCACCGACCGCAGCGCTCTGGAGTTTCCGCGTGACCAATACGGCCACCGAGCAGTTGGAGCACGTGCTCCGCGAACGGCTGCCCGAACACAGCCAGCTCGAACTGCAGCTGGTGGCCACTTCCATCATCAACTCCATGGCCGTGTGCATGGACGCATGGCTCTTGCGCACCGGCGGGGAACTGAACGACCAAGCCCGAAGTGAGTGGAACGAACTCCTGACCGAGACCCTCAAGATTCTGGGCCGCGGCTTCAACACCTGACATACCTGACCTTTTGTCGGCAAGCCCGCGCGAGCGGCGTCGTCGGCGAGACCCGCTATCGCGGAACGTAACTGAACATGACCATCGCTACTTACAAGTAGGAGATTCTCCGTGGCACGACTTCTCTACCGGCTGGGCATCGGCTCGGCCCGTCACGCGTGGGCGGTGATTGTTGCGTGGATCGCCGTGCTGGCCATCTCTGTGGGTGCGGTGGCGTTCTCCGGCGTGCAGCTGTCCAACGCGATCACCATTCCGGGCACCGAAACCCAGCGACTCGCCGACCGTTTGCAGGACGAGCTCCCCGAGGCCAACCAGGGCACCGGCCGCATGGTGTTCTACACCGAGGACGGCTCGGAATTCACGGAGGAACAGCGGCAGGGTATTGCCGATGCCGTGGCATCGACCGAGGGCATCGACCAGGTGGACAGCGCCACCAACCCGTTCGAGGCGCAGGCCCAGCTCGATGACGGACGTCAGCAACTCGTGGACGGTCGCGAGCAGCTGGAGGAGGGCCAGCAGGCCATCCAGCAGCTGGAGGAGAACCTGCCTCCGGGCGCCAACGCGGACCAGATCCTGCAGCAGCGCGGCATCAACCCGCAGCAGATCCAGGAGCAGCAGGCTCAGCTGGAATCCGGTGAGCAGGCCATGGAACGCATGGGCGACTACCGCGTGGTCTCCGAGGACGGCAACTCCGCCATCTCGGTCGTGAACTTCACCGTGGATCAGACGTCCGTGACCGCGGATGCCAAGGAAGCCGTGATGAACGCCGTGGAAGACCACTCGGTCGACGGCGTGGGCGTGGACTTCTCCCAAGAGCTCTCGCAGGACATCTCGGCCCTGCTGGGCCCGGCGGAAATCGTGGGCGTGGTGATCGCGGCGATCGTGCTGTTGGTCATGCTGCGCGCCCTGGTCCCGGCCATCCTGCCGGTGCTGACCGCGCTGATCGGCGTGGGTATTTCCACGGCCGCGACGCTCGCCTTCTCCGGCGTGATCGACATGATGTCCGTGACCCCCATGCTCGGCGTGATGCTGGGCCTGGCCGTGGGTATTGACTACTCGCTGTTCGTGCTGAACCGCCACCGTCAGCAGCTGCGCCGCGGTATGGAGGTCAAGGAATCCATCGGCATGGCCGTGGGTACCTCCGGCACCGCCGTATTCTTCGCTGCCCTGACCGTGATCGTCGCACTGGTGGCGCTGAACATCACCGGCATTCCGTTCCTGGGCCTGATGGGTACCGTGGCCGGCGTTGCCGTGCTGATCGCCCTGCTCATCACCCTCACCCTGACCCCCGCGCTGCTCTCCCTGGCCGGGCGCAAGGCGCTGCCCCGCAAGCAGCGAAACGCCGCCCCTGACGAGCAGCACATCAACGAACACGACGTGCCGTTCCACTTGCGCCACCCCTGGATCACCTCGCTGCTGAGCGTGGGCGTCCTGGTGGTGCTCGCACTGCCGGCTCAGGACATGCGCCTGGGTCTGCCGGATGCTTCCACCGAAGCCGTGGACAGCACCTCGTACCAGGCCTACCAGCGCATTGCCGAGGACTTCGGCGCCGGCGAGAACGGCCCGCTCGTGGCCGTGGTCGATATGCCCGAGGGCCTCAGCGATGACGAGGCGACCGAGAAGATCAACTTGGTGTCCGACCGCATTGCCGAACAGGACGACGTAGCCAACGTGCTGCCCGGCGTCACCACCGATGACAACCGCACCGGCGTCATCCAGGTGATCCCGGAATCCGGTCCGGCTGATGCCGCCACCGAGGAGCTCGTCAACAACCTGCGCGGCCTCAACGGTGACGCGCTGAACGGCGAGGACGTCAAAATCGGCGTGGCCGGCACGACCGCCGCGAACATCGACGTCTCCCAGCTACTCGGCGAGAAGCTCCCGCTCTACCTGGGCGTGGTCATCATCATCTCGCTGCTCCTGTTGCTCATGGTCTTCCGCTCCATCGTGGTTCCGGTGATCGCCTCCCTGGGCTTCTTGCTCTCGGTCCTGGCGTCGCTGGGTGCCGTGGTCGCGGTGTACCAGTGGGGTTGGGGTGGCGATCTGATGGGCGTGCACGATCCCGGGCCCATCCTGAGCTTCCTGCCCACCCTGATGATCGGCATCCTGTTCGGTCTGGCCATGGACTACCAGCTATTCCTTGGTTCCGGCATGCGCGAGGCCTACGTCCACGGCCACCCGGCGCGTCAGGCCGTGGTGTACGGATTCAAGGCCGGTCGCGCTGTGGTCACGGCCGCGGCGATCATCATGATCTCCGTGTTCGCGGGCTTCATCTTCGCGCACCTGTCCATGATCAAACCCATTGGTTTCGCCCTGGCGATCGGCGTTCTGTTGGACGCGTTCGTGGTCCGCATGTTCCTGATCCCGGCCGTCATGCGGATCATGGGTGAAAAGGTCTGGTGGCTGCCGCGTTGGCTGGACAAGATCCTGCCGCGCGTGGACGTTGAGGGCGAGTCCCTCGTGCGCGCCGGCGCCACCGCCGGTGCCGCTGGCGGTGCGGCCACCGCCGCGGTGGGTTCCGGTTCAAATTCGGATTCGGGTTCCCGTTCCCAGCGCGACGACGCCGCTCCCACCTCGGATCGCGACGGTTCCGTAAGCGGCGGGTCGGCTGCCCCCGTTGCGGTCGGTGCGGGTGCACATGGCGGGTCGGCTCAGGCCTCCACCTCCGCGATTGCCGGTGCGGCTGCCGCGCCGGGAACGACTCCCGCCCCCGTCTCAACCCCTACGACGGACGCTGCGGCAGGGAACTCCGCGAGCGGCGTCGTCCCCGTGAAGGCCATGGCGTTCTCGGAAGTGGAGTTGCGCAAGGCGGATCCCGCGCTCAAGGCGACGGACGCGTTGTTGCCGTTGCTACCGAGTATGCCGAACGAGGAGGAAACGGCTCGCGAGGAACTGAGTAAGGACAAACCCGAGGCCGCTCCGCACAAGTCCATGCACGAACGCGTGAACTTCCGGAAGGTCATGGTGGCGGGCCGACCCGTGCTCGTGGTTGAACCCAAGTCTCGCGCGTGGGGTGCCGTGGCGCCCGTGATCGTGTACTGGCACGGCGGCGGTTACGTGAACGCCATGTTGGGTACGCACTGGCGCTACCTGGACGAGTTGATCAAACACACCGGTGCAACGGTCGTGGTGCCCAGCTACGCGCTGGCGCCCCTGCACACCGTGGACGAGGTGCAGCCGCTCGCGGACGGAACGCTCGAGTTGGCGCGTTCGCTCGGCAAGCGCGTGTACTTCATGGGTGATTCGTCCGGCGGTGGCCTGGCGCTGGCCCAGGCGCAGCGCTTGCGCGAGCAGGGTGAGTCGCTGAACGGCCTGGTGCTCATTGCGCCGTG
This sequence comes from Kocuria sp. WRN011, assembly GCF_002295155.1. Classification (NCBI taxonomy): domain Bacteria; kingdom Bacillati; phylum Actinomycetota; class Actinomycetes; order Micrococcales; family Micrococcaceae; genus Kocuria; species Kocuria sp. WRN011. The sequence continues at coordinate 13,134 of NZ_NSGI01000003.1, read as the reverse complement.
GGTCGACGCGTCGCTCAGCAACCCCGAAATCTCGGCCTACGAGTCCAAGGACAACATGCTCAGCGTCAAGCGGCTGCAAGCTTCGGGTCGCTGGTGGGCCGGGGAGCGGGACGTGCTCGACCCGCTGGTCAGCCCGATCTACGGCTCGTTCGAGGGACTGCCGCGCACCCTGATTACTCAGGGCGACCGCGACATCCTCTACCCGGACACCATGAATACGGTGGCGGAACTGCAGCTCGCGGGCGTGGACACCACCACGATCGTGACCGAGGGTGCGCCCCACACCTACTCGCTCATGGTGTGGACTCCCACCGCGCGCAAGGACGTGGAGGAGATCGCTCGCTGGATCCTGGAGGGGTAGCTAGTTCTTCCAAGGCTCACCCGGTGAGAGCCATTTGATAACGGCTTACGGCACGGTAACCACTGGTTACCGTGCCGTAAGCCGTTACGAGATGGTTTCGATGCGGCCGGGGCCAGATTCACGCCTTGCTGACGACGCCGCTCGGTCGGCTTTGCGCATCCAGGCCAGCTTTAGCGGCCCACGTTCTTGAAGAACCACGTGTAGAAGCCGATCCAACCCGCGGCGAAGACGCTCCACCGGACCCACTCAGGAGCGTCCGGCAGGAGTTTTCGCCCCAGCACGGCCAACCCGCCAATGGCCGCGGTGACCAGGATGAATCTCGGAGCCCGCGCCGGAACGGACCACAGCAAAAACCGAGGCAGGGGCCGCCCCAATAGTCCGTTGGTCCGCGCATAAATCTTGTACGGGGTGCCCCGCAGCGGCCCCGTCAGCAAAGCTGTGTATCCCTTGGCGGAGTAGTCCTCTTCGATCCGGCGCACCATGGCTGGGGAGACCGCGGGCAGCGTGACCAGCGCCCGTGCCGAGCGCGCTGCATCTGTCCTGGCACCCCACAGATGAGTGACTGCGCCACCCAGCACCGCGCCGGCGGTTGCGGAGGCCACGCACCTCAGGCCGCGTTTCGGGCTCTTCATGGCCACCGCGGACAACCACACGTCCGGGACGATGAAGAACACTGTGGCTTCCGCAAAACCCCACCCCGCTGCCACGGCATGATCTCGGCGGACCGTTGAACCTGTCATGTACCCTCCGAGGTCGAGCAGTGCTTAGCAGCTGTGACGCCCATTCTGCCCGCTCGTGACGGTTCAGCGCGGACCTACACAATCATCGTTAATGGACGATATGATCGTCATATGACGATGAAAATCCATTCGAGCGGGCCCCTGTGGTTCGAGGACCGCAGCGCCTACGCAGCGCTCTTCCACGCTCTGGCGGAACCAACCCGGTTGGCCCTGCTGGAACACCTGGCCACGGGCGAGCATCGAGTGCGAGACATGGTCGATCACATGCAGCTTGCGCAGTCCACGGTGAGCAAACATCTGGCGTGCCTTCGGGATTGCGGCCTGGTCTCGGTGCGCGTTGAGGGGCGGTCGTCATGGTTCTCACTGGTTGACCCCGGGCGTTTGGAGAAATTGGTGGCGATGGCCGATGAGCTCATGACCGCGTCCCACGCCGCAGGATCCCTGCGCGATCATCGTGAGCGCCACGAGAAGATCACCGGCCAAGTTGTTCCCGAGGAGGGATGACGAACATGGGTCACGACCACAGCCATTCCCACGTGCCTCAGACCGCGGACCGGGGCATGCGCCGTCGGCTGGTGATTGCTTTCGGTATCACGGCAATCATCGTGATTGCCCAGGCCGTGGGCAGTGTGATCACCGGGAGTCTCGCGCTGCTCACGGACACCGCCCACGCGGCGGCGGATGCTTCGGGCCTATTGGTCGCCGTCATCGCGGCGACCATGATGCTGCGCCCACCCAGTGGCAGTCGCACATGGGGCTTCGCCCGCATCGAGGTGATCGCGGCGCTCGGTCAAGCCGTGCTGCTCCTGGGGGTGGGCATCTACGCAGCGATCGAGGGCATTCGGCGCCTCTTCGAACCCAGTAACATCCCCTCGGTTGAACTGTTGATCTTCGGTGTCATTGGTCTGGTCGCCAACATCGCCGCGATGGCGGTGCTCGCGTCCGCCCGGGACTCGAACTTCAACATGCGCGCGGCGTTCCTCGAGGTGCTCAACGATGCCCTCGGCTCCATGGGCGTGATCATCGCCGCGATCGTCATCCACACCACCGGGTTCCAGCGCGCGGACACCATCGCCGGCCTGTTCATTGCCGCCCTGATCCTTCCCCGCGCCTTCCGGCTGCTGCGCGAAACCGTGGGTGTGCTCATGGAGTTCGCGCCCAAGGGTGTGGACCTGAACGAGGTGCGCGAGCACATCATGGAGCTGGAGCACGTGCGCGATGTTCATGACGTCCACGCGTCCACCATCGGGACTGGTTTGCCCGTGCTGTCCGCTCACGTGGTCGTGGAGGACCGGTGCTTCAGCTCCGGTCACGCGCCGGTGATCTTGGAAACGGTGCTCGACTGCGTGCGTGAGCATTTCCCGGTCTCCTTCGATCACGCCACCATTCAGCTGGAAACCGCCGCCCTGCGGGACAAGGAATCCCCGGAGGTTCGCCACGCCTAGCGCGTCAAAATCCACAGGGCGCTCGCCGGGTCCGCCCGGGTAACGGCCGAGTGTGCCAAGGTGGTTTCAACCGATCCGCGCACTCCCGAGGTGATCCATGGGCTCCAGCACCAATCCCCCCAACGCGCCGGACCCCCTGCGCCGCCCCATTCCGCAGCGCACCACCGGCTGGGCCACGCGCATCGCGGCCGCCCTGCAGCGGGCGGGCCTGAAACCCAACCACATCTCCGTGGCCTCGGTCGGCTTCGCGCTCCTGGGTTGCCTGTGTCTGGTGCTTTCCGCACATTTCGACGACGCCGCTCGCCTCCTCCTACTCATCATCGCCGCCGTGACCATCCCGTTGCGCCTCGTGTGCAACATGTTCGACGGGATGCTGGCGGTGGAGGGCGGACTGAAAACACCCACCGGTGAACTGTTCAACGAGGTGCCGGACCGGATCTCGGACCTGGCCCTGCTTGCGGGAGCCGGCTATGCGGCGTCGACGATGGAGGGCGGTGTGACCCTGGGCTGGCTTGTAGGAAGTCTCGCCGTCCTGACCGCCTACGTGCGTACGCTGGGAGTGAGTGCGGGAGCGGGGCAGTTCTTCGGTGGCGTGATGGCCAAGCAACAGCGGATGTGGACGCTCATGGTCGGGATCTTGGCCACCATGATCGAACCGCTGCTCAATCTGCCGCGCGGCTGGATGCTGTTCGTGACGCTGATCCTCATTGCCGCAGCCTCCGCGCTCACGGTGGTTACGCGACTGCGGTGGATTGCCCGCGAACTCACGAAGCGAGACTGAGTCATGACCGAGATCGGGCTGATCGGTCCGCAGTCGATTCGGCTGCTGATCGGCGTTGGGGTGTTTCTGGTGGTGGCGACCGTGGTCGCCGAGATCATGTTTCGGCGCACCACCAAGGAGGGTCTGCGGAACACCCTGATCAACGTACGGCAGCGGATTTTCGCCTGGTGGATCATGGTGGGTGTGCTCGCGGTGAGCCTGGCGCTCGGCGAAACCGTGATGCTCGTGCTGTTCATGCTGCTTTCGCTCGTGGCGCTGCGGGAGTTCATGGCGCTGGTGCCGGCCGGCGAGAAGGACGGCCGCGCGCTGATCTGGATCATGGCCGTGCTGACCCCACTGCACTACTTTTTCGTTTTCCAGCACTGGTACGGGATGTTCGCCATTTTCATCCCGGTCTACGCGTTCCTTTTCCTGCCCGTGCTGTTGGCGCTGTCTGGCAGAACCGATCATTTCCTGCACCGCGCGGCCCTGAGCCAATGGGGGCTCATGGTGTGCGTGTACGCGCTAAGTCATCTGCCCGCGATCCTGCAACTGCCGGTGGCCTTCAACCAGGGCAAGTCCGCGGCGGACGGTTCTCCCGTTGGCTCAGGCGGCGTGGAGGGCGGTGCGCTCCTGCTGTTCGTGTGCGTGGTGGTGCAGGGCTCTGACGTGCTGCAGTATCTGTGGGGCAAAACCCTGGGCCGCCACAAGATCGCGCCGAACGTGAGCCCCAACAAGACGTGGGAAGGCTTCATCGGGGGAGTGCTCTCCGCGACCGCCCTGGGTGCCGCACTGTGGTGGCTGACCCCGTTCACGCCGTGGCAAGCCGCTTTGCTGTCGCTGATCGCGTGCCTCATGGGCTTCGTGGGCGGCCTGGTGATGAGCAGTCTCAAACGTGATCGCGGCATCAAAGACTTTGGCGCAATCATCCCCGGTCACGGCGGCATCCTGGACCGCACGGACTCTCTGATCTTCGCGGCGCCGGTGTTCTTCCACCTGACGAGATTCTTCTTCAGTGGTTGATCGCCGACGCTTGGCTACTGAGAGCGATACACCCGAGACCGGTGATCCACTTCAAGGATCAGGATGACGATCTCTTCGTCACGGATTTCGGCGAGGGCTCCGTAATCACCAACGCGGTAACGCCAGAGGCCTGACAGAGGGCTAGTCAGCGCCTTCCCGTGAACTCGGGGTCTTCGAGTTCACCGACCTGAGCGATTTTTTGGACGATGCGCTTTGCGATGGTCTTGTCGAGCTTCCCCAACTGCTTCTTGGCCGTTGCCGTGATCTTAATCGTCCAGGCCAAGGTCCTTCACCACATCCTCCAAGTCGAAGATAGGTTCCTCACCAGAGTGAACACGCTCTACGAGCGCTGCGATTCGATAGGTCTCTTCAATACGTGGAAGTGACTCCTCAATGGCTTCACGAAGGTAGTAAGACTTGGGCCGCCCTGTTGAGCGAGCGAGCCATCCTGGCCGCGCGTAAAATTGCCAGCACACTACCTATCGGTGTCTCGCGAGAGGAAGCAGATCATGCCCAAGGCAAACAAGGACGGTCGCGCGATTCAGGACGAAATTCCGTCTACTCTGCAACGTTCGGATGAGAAGGCCCAGGACACGTTCGCGCAGACCTATGACTCCGCCAAGGACGAGTACGACAGCTCATCGCGGGCGGCACGCACCGCGTGGTCAGCGGTGAAGCACACCCACGAGAAGGTGGGGGACCACTGGGAGCCCAAGGACGAGAGCGGACCCTCGGACGATCGTGCCGAAAAAGGTGGGCTCAACAAGGAAGAGTCCGCGGGCGGCGTCGACGCCAATGCCAGCAAGGACCACCTGTACGAGATCGCTCAGGAATTGGACATCGAGGGCCGCTCGGACATGACCAAGGACGAGCTGGTTGATGCCATCGACAAGGCCAACCAGAAAAAGACCAAGGAATCCCGCAGCTAGAGTTTCCGGCCCAGGAACACGGTGGCCGTGGTGTTCTCGTGGAAGGGTTCCACGGGTTCGTAGCCGCGCTTGCGGAACATGGCGATGCCCTCGACCATCTCTTCGTTAAGGGAGACCACGGCGGTGTGGGCACCCAGCGCACGAACCTTGTTCTCCAACGAGCGAACGAGTGTGCGGGCATGACCCTTGCCGCGGTGATCGGGCGTGACCCAGATGCGCCGGAGTTCGGCGGTCGTGTCGTCGAGCTTGCGGACCGCGCCGCACGCAATGACCTCGCCGGAGATCAGTTCCGTCATGAGAAAGAAATCGCCGTTGGGTGGCGTGACCTGCTCCGGTGAGGTGCTTTCGGTGAGGTCAGGATCGAAACCGCCGTCGATGCGGTGATCGAGTTCGCTGAAGTACGCGGTCAGCACTTTCTGCGTGTGATCGCTGGCGGCTTGGCCTTCCAGGATGCGTACGGGTGCGATGGCGTTCATCCCCCCATGGTGACACCGATGCCTACTGTTCACCAGGGCCTAACTCGTAGTAGTTTTCGGCCATGACTCCGACGCCTACCGGGAACAAGCCCCGCGTATCGATTTTGGTTCCCACCCCGTTGTTGGTGGTGGAGATGACCGAGCCCGCTGCCTACCGCAATCGCAGTGACCACGAGTCGGATGTTCATCTGCATCCGGGCGGGCAGGGGCTGTGGGTGGCCCGTATGGCCGGGTCGCTCGGGGCCGAAATTTCCATCAACGGACCCTTCGGCGGAGAGTTGGGGTCGCTGATCCGCACCATGCTCGACGGCATGGGTATGCAGGTCAACGCCGTGCGCTACAGCTACGGCAATGGTGGTTATGTCTACGACTTGCGCGGTGAAGATCGGGAGACCCAGGCGCACATGCCGCCGCCGGAGCTGTCCCGTCATGAGTTGGATGACCTGTACGGTACTGCCTTCGTGGATGCGTTGGCCTCGGATGTTCTGGTGGTCACGGGTGCGGAGCCGGCGGACGTGATTCCGTCGTCCTTCTTTGGTCGGCTCATTCGCGATACCCGCGACGCCGGCACACCCGTGGTCGCGGACCTGAGCGGAAAACCCGCTTTGGCCAGTGTCGACGCGGGCGTAGATGTTCTCAAGATCAGCCACGAGGAGATCATGGACCTCGAGATCGTGGAGGACGAAACCGCCGAGTCTCTCACCGAGGCCGGCAAAATGTTGCTGGAACGCGGGGCGGGCGCCGTCGTCATCTCGCGCGCGAAGGACCCCGCCCTGTTGGTCGAGAAGAACTCGGTGCGGGAGGTGTCCGCGCCGTCGATCACCCCGTTGGACCACCGGGGCGCGGGGGACTCGATGACGGCCGGGATTTCCGTGGGTCTCGCGCGAGGGCTCGACCTGGTCGACGCCGTGGCGCTGGGTGCTTCTGCCGGTGCACTCAATGTGGCGCGGCGGGGTTTAGGCACGGGTAATCGCACGACCATCGAGAAATTCGCACGGCAGATCACCGTCCGGAAGCTGACCTAAACATGCTCGGCTCTGGTGAGCGGGCGGGTGGCATGGAAGCATGGGGCCATGCGCATCCTTGTGACCAACGATGACGGGATAGCTTCCGCGGGACTCGCCGTTCTGGCCCAGGCGGCGCTGGACCGAGGGCACGAGGTCAAGGTCGCCGCACCCGCCGAGGAGTACTCGGGTGCCAGCGCGTCCCTGTCCGGCGAGGAGATTGACGGCAAGATCGCGCTCGTTGACGCCGATCCGCCCAACATGCCCGCGGGTGTCGAGTGCGTGGGTGTGAAGGCCGCACCGGCTCTGATCGCGTTTCTGGCCTCTTACGGGGCGTTCGGCGAAGTTCCGGACATGGTGCTCTCGGGTGTGAACCTGGGCGCGAATACCGGCAAGGCCACACTGCATTCTGGCACGGTGGGAGCTGTGCTTACGGCGGCGTCGCACGGAATTCCGGGGATCGCGGTCTCAATCACGTCCGGACAACCGCAGCACTGGGACACTGCGCTGCTGGTCACCAAGTTCGCGCTTGAACGTTGGGAGTCGCGCGAATTCGACGGCAGGATCTTGAACATCAACGTTCCCGACGTCGCCCCCGACCGTCTCAGGGGTCTCAAGCCTGCCGATCTGGCATCCTTCGGTGCGGTCCAAGCCCAGATCCATCGTGGCGACGACACGCACATTGCAGTGACCTATAGTGCCGAGACCGGGCGGGAAGAACCGGACAGCGACCACTACCTGCTGACCCATGGTTGGGCGACGGCAACGCTGCTTCGGGCGCCGGTCAACGACACGAACGGGCAATTGCGGACCATTGATTTGGAAGAGCTGGGTATTACGTCGAGTTCAGCGCCGGATGCCGCGGAATCTCAAGGGGATATCGACGTCGATGCCGCCACGGTGATGCGGAAAACCTAGACCTGTTTGACTAGAACTGGCCATATGGCCATTGAATGGGTCCGGCAGGAATGACACGGTGGAATGCCTAGAACGTGACGAGTCACGAGACGGTGTTTCAGATGTCTACCGCATTGCCCGAGCATCGAAATGTCCCGAAGCTCACTGACGAGCAGGTCATCGAGTAGGACCGATGGTATCCACATACGGTGGGGCGAGCAGTCGTGTATGCGGCCTGGGTGTACCTTGTCGCGATAGGTGCCGTTACGGCAATTGAAATGCAATTTTCGCTGCTTCGAGACGGTCTGAACTATTGGGGCATCGTTCCTGCCGCCTTGGCCAGCGCTATAGGCCTGTACTTTTCACGGGGTAATCGTCGTGACAGGGTCCGCGGCCGCCTAACCAAGCAAACGCCGAAGAGGAAAAACCAGGTCGCAGACGTTGGGTCAAAACCAGCGGAGCCTGTAACGCCCACATGGGCATTGATTTGTTACGCAGTGTCGATCGGATTCGCCCTCTTCGGCTTTCTGAGCCTGATGAACCATTTGGGCATTTCCGGCCCGCTGAACTGGTTCATCTTCGCCATGTGTTTCATTCCTGCGGCACTACTGATGTGGTTCTCATACCTGGGTAGAAGCACTAATAAAGAGGGCCGTCAGTGAACGCTTTGTTCTACGAGCGTGGCTCAGTCAATGGTCGAGCGGAACTGGTTGGGCCAGTTGGGCCTTCACACTCTCGGTTGTTACCGCTGTGGGTCTGATGGCCTACCTGGTAGGCAAGAAAACTGGCCATTTGGTTAGTTGAAGTGGGCGGTCAGGGATGAAACGGTGGAATGCCCAGAACGTGACGAGTCACGAGAAGGTGTTTTAGATGTCGACCGCAGTGCCAGAGCAACGAGAAGTCGTGACGCTCACCGACGAACAGGTCATTGAGCTGGACTGGTGGTATCCGTGGACCGCGGGTCGAGCGGTTGCATACGCGGCATGGTTGTACTTCTTCACGCTAGGTGCCTTTGGTCTTGTCCAGTTGCTCTCGCCTGGGGTTCAGGCGACCTTGGTCTTCTTCGTCGCCATCGGGCCTGCAGTGGGTGGTGCCATCGGCGCGATACTCGGAAGGGGTATCCGCCGACAAAGAATCAAAGTCTGGCACGAGAAGCGGGTTTTGAAGGCAGAAGCCGGGGGGCTTGAGGTAGGCAATCGTTCATTCCCTCTGCCCCCATCGAACCTGTATGTGGTCGGGGTCGGTGTATCCATCGCGCTTGCGCTGTTCGGACTTCTCAACCTCATCACTCACGTCGGGCTCTTCGAGGCCACTACGGGCTTCACCCTGGTGATGTGTTTCGTGATGGCGGCTATAACGACCTGGGGCATATACACGGGCGGCAATGCACGAAAGGAGCCTGTGTGATGGTCACTGGCATAGACACGAAGTCCGTGAACGGCGCGGATGAGAAATCCAGGAATGCGATCATCCAGGCCGCAGACCCATATTTTCCTCATTCGCCCTGGCGGGCTGTGCTATCGGCTGTGACTCTGGCGCTCATCATGCTCGGATTTGCGACAGCCGTTTCCGTTGTCTTTGATGTCGGAACAGTCAGCCTGCTTCACGTTGTGTGGTTTTTCGTGCAAGGCGCGGTCGTGGCGTCCGTCGGGTATTTCGGCCGTGGGGTTCGCATCCGAAATCTTGAGACCCAAGGGAGAATCCCCAAGGAGGAGAACCTATGAGTGGTTTTTTCAATGTCACGACCATCCCCCGAGCGATCTTCCTCGGGTTCATCCTTATGTTCTTCGCTTTGGGCGTGACGTCGCTCTATAACCTGATCGTGGGTGATGCTGAGCGGGCGTCACCCAACACCCTTGCGTACTTCGCTTTGGGCGGGTTCATCGCCGGTCTTACGGGGTATCTCTTCCGTGATCAGCACATTATGTCCCTCAAGGCGCAGGGACGTCTTGATCCTGACTCCGACGGTTCTGAGCTGCCCATCGGTGGGTCGCCCTCGACCATCCCCAGGCTGCTGGTCTACATCCTTCTGATGACCTTCGTCGTCCAGGGGATCATTACTTTGCTGTCAATGGCCGGGTTGTGGTGGTCAAGGAGTGCGGACTGGGGCGATTGGTTCGTGACAGTCGTCGTTACCTCGCCCGTTGGCCTCATGACGTATTTCCAAACAAGGAAAGACCACACTGCGGAACCTCTCGGGAGTCACGGGGCATCCGACGATCCGGCCGCAACCCATTGACCCTTGAATGAGGCGCTCCCTTCGCGCCGTTTAGAGTCGAAGCCCTCCGCCTCTATCCCTCAGGCAAGGCACGTGCGACGATCTACCTACCGGTCGGTCTGCTGACGATCCTGCAATCACGGGCGTAGGGCTAGCCCGCTTGAGGCAGGGCGCCGTCGGCGTTCAAGAAGGTGAATACTTCATCACGGGGGGCGAAGATTATGGGCGACATACTTAATGCGAGCACCGTTCCGCGAGCCTTGGCCTGGGGTTTCCTCGTTTCAATGTTTGGCCTGGGATTCCTGTCGTTCCTCAATCAGCTGGATGGGCCTGGTGATGTAACTCTTTACAACATCGTCCTGGCGATATTCATAGGAATTGTTAATGGGTCGAGTGCCGTTATTCTCCGACGACGCCGTTTTCAGCGACTGCGGGAGCAGGGCAAAGTGGATGCGGATGCCACGCCGGGCGACCTCCAAGCGGTCAGGCCCCCGCGAACTCTTGGCGAGGTTCTCCTTATCGTCCTTCTGGCAACTTTCGCCATTCGGGGTCTCGCTGCATTACTCGCCTTCATCGGACCCTGGCCCCAGCTGGTTGCGGAATGGAATACTTGGCTAACGCCGTTCCTGATTGCCGTTTTCGTAGGCGTTGGCAGCTTTGTCATCGGCAAGCGGCACCGCGCACCAAAAAGCTCAGAGCCTAAGGTCTAGCCACCGGTTCCCTCCATACGAGCTCGCAGTATTGAGACTCCCGGGCCCTCAAGCTCCTCCAGGTACAGGGCTCGACCAGCCATGGTCATCACCAGGGCGAGCAGGGGTCCGCTGACCATCGGACCGGTCCCCGTGTTAAACGGCCCATCAGTCGCCCTCAAGGACAAGCCCCTCACTAGCCGGTGGCTGTTGACCGCGAAGTCCCGTGAGGCGAAAAACTCTGCAACAGGGATTAGTGCCTCCACGCTGGGTGTCCGCGACATACCCAAGGGCCGCCGGATGTCCTGTGCGTGTACGAGCACCTCACCGAGATAGGCGGGGACATCGGAGGAAGGGGTCGTGGTGCTGCCAACGAGCTGGCGGAAACGATCGAGCGTCTCATTCGGAGTTCGGCCTCGATACTCTTCAATGCGTCGTTGGTTGTGCACATCGACACGGAATCGTGCGCCGATCATGCTGCGCAGCCACCGCAACTGGTTCATGCTGGCGACCGCAACGAGGTGTGCAACGACCTCCTCGACATCCCACCGCCCACACAGTGTGCTGTGCCGCCACTGTTCGGGAGTCAGAGTTGAGAGGTGTTCCGCCAACGCCTCGCGTTCGGCGCGCATCAGCCCCCACAAATGGATGTTCTGGGATTTGGTCATGGCCATCGAGCCTTCCCTCGCTGAGGCGATTCAAACCCCGATTACTGCTTCGCGCAAGAGGGCCGCTAATCGCTACAGCTCTCGCACTGCCGGAATCGCATACCAACGGGCCAGGGGAGCGAGATCCGCAACATCCTCCACGCCGTCTACAGGCTGCCACCGAAGCTCTGCAATCTCACGCGCCGGGACGGGCGTCTCAGCCAGCAGATTGAGCCCCATGAACACATGACTGTGCAGGCCATGCCCGGGTTCGTTGGCGGCGTCGGTCATCCATTCGCCCACGGGAACCAGGTCCTCCGGGGCCAGCGCCAGGCCCAGTTCCTCTTCCACCTCGCGAATGGCAGTGTCCAAGGGGGTCTCGCCCGCCTCGGGTTTGCCTCCGGGAAACATGAACATCCCGGTATTGCGCTTGCGTACGGTCAGCACGTCGCCGTTCGCGCGGCGCAGCACCACTCCGGTCACCTTGATGACGGGACGATCAGCGGCAAGGCCGGGTGCGGCGTCGTCGGAAGTAACTGATGGCGTACGAGAACGGTCGGTGGCAGGGTTGGATTCAGACACCCGACCATCATAGGGAGACACCGTGACCACCATGCTCGACACCCTCTGCGTCCCGCTCATCCAGGCTCCCATGGCGGGTGGGCCGTCCAACGCGGCGCTCGCGGTGGCGGTGTCTCAGGCCGGCGGGCTGGGCATGCTCGCCGCCGGTTACAAGACGGTCGAGGCGATGGCCGCCGAGATCGACGACGTCCGCGCTGGCACACTGAACTTTGGCGTGAACCTGTTCGTCCCCGAAGCGGACCCCTCCGATCCCGAGGCACTCGACGCGTACGCCACCGCGCTCGCCCCCATGGCCGCTGAGCTGGGCATCGAGGCGCCCGAGCCAGGCCCGTTCAACGATGATCAGTACCCCGCCAAGGTTGATTACCTCGTGGCCAACCCGGTCCCGCTCGTTTCGTTCACGTTCGGTCTGCCCACCGCCGACGACGTCGCTCGCTTGCGGTCCGTGGGCACCGAGATAGTCCTCAACGCAACGGATCCTGAGGAGGTCAGCGCTGCCGATGCCCTGCATCCGGACGCGATCGTCGTTCAGGGAGCTGAGGCGGGCGGACACCGGGCCACTCATGGACAAGCCAAGGAACCGTCCGAAAGCAGTACCCACGAACTGGTGAGTCTGGCGCGTGAGTACACGGACAGGCACGTGATCGCGGCCGGGGGAGTGACCAGCCCGGAGATCGCGCAGAACCTTCTCGGAGCAGGCGCTTCCGCAGTTCAAGTGGGAACCCTGTTCCTCACAGCCGATGAAGCCGGCACCAAGGACGCGCACAAGGACGCGCTGGTCAACGGTCAGCACCGGGACACCGTGGTGACCCGGGCGTTCTCGGGTCGTGCGGCGCGAGCACTGAGCAACCGGTTCACCGAACGCATGGCCGCGAATCAAGTGGTCGGGTACCCGCAAGTGCACTACATGACGGCACCGTTGCGAGCGGCGTCAGCGGATAATCCGGAAGGTTTGAATCTGTGGGCGGGTACGGGATTTGCGGTCTGTCAGGCACGGCCCGCGGCGGAGATCGTCGCGGAGTTCCGTAGCCTGTAGCGGGAGATCTCTCCGTGAAAAAGCCCGCCGAGTCGTGTGCATACGACTCGGCGGGCTTTCGTCATCCTGGGGCGAGGCGGGTTACTTCTTAGCCTCGATCCACCGACTCAGGTTAGGGCCGGCGGCCGATATCCCGGATCGGCACTGAGCCGTTTTTTGGCGTGACGTGGTGGCCGGCCTCGCTACCGGTGGTGTTCCACTGATGTTCTTTCGGTTGTGCCGATGCCCGGCGGGTGGTCGGGTGGTTATGCCGGTGGCGGGTGGACGGCGGTGAAGAGCCGCTCGAATCCCTGTTGCCAGGGCCATGCCTGGGGCAGGCGGATGCGG